>JACYLN010000087.1 GCA_015272515.1 Leptolyngbyaceae cyanobacterium C42_A2020_001
TGATCGTGTTTTTCAGCTCCAAGATTTCACCTTTTACATCCACGGTGATTTTCTTGGAGAGGTCGCCGTTTGCCACTGCCGTCGTTACTTCGGCAATGTTCCGTACCTGCGCGGTCAAACTACCTGCCATGAAGTTCACAGAGTCGGTCAGGTCTTTCCAGGTTCCGGCAACCCCTGGCACCTGCGCCTGTCCGCCCAGTTTTCCATCTGCACCTACCTCCCGTGCCACCCGCGTTACTTCCGAGGCAAAGGAGTTGAGCTGATCCACCATGATGTTGATCGTGTTTTTCAGCTCCAAGATTTCACCTTTTACATCCACGGTGATTTTCTTCGAGAGGTCGCCGTTTGCCACCGCGGTCGTCACTTCCGCAATGTTCCGTACCTGCGCTGTCAGGTTGCCTGCCATCAAGTTTACGGAGTCGGTCAGGTCTTTCCAGGTGCCAGCCACGCCCGGTACTTGCGCCTGCACACCCAGTTTCCCTTCGGTTCCTACCTCTCGCGCTACCCGCGTTACTTCTGAGGCAAAGGAGTTGAGCTGATCCACCATGATGTTGATCGTGTTTTTCAGCTCCAAGATTTCACCTTTCACATCCACGGTGATTTTCTTGGACAGGTCGCCATTTGCCACCGCCGTTGTCACTTCCGCAATGTTCCGTACCTGGGCGGTCAGGTTGCCTGCCATCGAGTTTACGGAGTCGGTGAGGTCTTTCCAGGTGCCAGCCACGCCTCGTACTTCTGCTTGCACACCCAGTTTCCCTTCGGTTCCTACCTCTCGCGCTACCCGCGTTACCTCAGAGGCGAAGGATTGAAGCTGATCCACCATTGTGTTGACGATTTGCGCCGTTTGCAAGAATTCCCCTTGCAGCGATCGCCCTTCAATTTCGGTCGCGATCGCCTGGGACAAATCCCCATTTGCCACTGCACGAATGACACGGGTAATCTCTGCCATCGGTTGCACCAAGTCAACAATTAAGGTGTTGATCGATGCCTCACATGCCTTCCAGGAGCCTTTTGCGCCGCCAATCGATGCTCGCTCGTTGGTTTTTCCCTCTTTCCCAACCACGGTGCTGATGCGCTCTAGCTCCCCGGTCATCTGTTCATTCTTGTCGATGATATCGTTAAGCGTGTCGGCAATTTTGCCTGCAATGCCTGTTTGGTCGTAGGGCATTCGAACCGAGAAATTCCCTTTCTTAACTTCGGTGAGGACTTTGAGCAGTTGTTTCAGGTCAAGAGCTTCGGTATCAGCGGATAGTTGTGCAGTGGTCATAGACGTTTGACTCAGAGGGGTGAAGTAGGAGACAACAAAAAATAAGCAAACTAAACAAAGATGAAGCTTAATAATTTGAGATACTCTGCGGCTTGGAAATGGTGAAGGAGCAGAATGGCTTGTTCCTCAAAAATCCAATCCAATCCAATTCACAGTCTAGGGAATGGGATAAATCAGTTCTTTAAAGGATAGAAACCTTTAAAAGATAGAAAAGGGTATATATCCCTCCGTAGATCATCTGCCTCAAATGCCGCAACCGACTTCTTGCTTGAGATAGAAGCTCAGAGCTTTTTTGATCTACCTTAAGGCAGATGTTAAAATTTACGCTTTGTTCGATGCTTGCCAGTTGAACGAACGGATAGGAATTTATCTTGAAAGATGAATCTTTGAACGACTCCCAGCGCTTGAAAGATGAATTTAGCAGACTTGTTGAATCTGTGCTAAACGCGATCGCGCAGGTGGGTAAAACTCAGGATCTGGAACGAGCGCTGATGATTCGAGATGAAATCCGTCGCTTACCCGATGACCTGGTCACAGAAGTTCTCAACCAGGTGATCCTACGACTCGTTTTGATGAATCCTGATCTGTGTCGCTGGTTTTTGCTGGATGTATTTTTGCGCGATGCAGTGCCAGAAGCAAAAGCAGATGTAGCAGAGCGAATTAATTTGTTGCTAGCTGACTTGCAGAATCAGCAGAGTCAGGGAATGGGGAATGGGGGATAGGGTCTTCTGTCTACGATTCCAATGGCAAATGGATCGTGAACGTAGTTCCCCTGGCAAGCTGACTATTGACGGTAATGCTGCCGTTGTGGGCCTCAATGATGCGCTTCGCGATCGCCAGTCCCAAACCAGCCCCGTCACCTTTACGAGATGCATCGACCCGGTAAAACTGTTCAAACACCCGTGGCAAATCGTCTTCGCCAATGCCTTTCCCCTGATCGGAAATTTGCAACACGGCTTGTTTGCCCACGCGATCGCCCTTGATCGACACGATCGAACTTTTAGCAGAGTGCTTCATGGCATTATCCAAAATGTTTAACAACGCCTGGAGTAATCGTTCTGGATCCCCGTGAACTTCAATCGGTGGCACAGTTTGTTTCACAGAAATTCCTGCTTCCTGCATCCGGGTTTCAATGGCTCTCACTGCCCGATCAACTAACTCCAACAGGTTCAGCGATTGCCGCTCCAGCGTAGTCACCCCGGCTTCCAAGCGTCCCAGATCTAACAAATCATGAATTAGCCGTGCCAATCGCTTCATTTCGTCTTCAACCGTTTGTAAGAAGCGATCGCGCACCTCTGGATCGTCCGCTGCTCCATGCTTCAGTGCTTCCACCGTCACCTGCACATTGCTGATGGGTGTACGAAATTCATGGGAAACATTAGCTAAAAAGGCTCGACGTTCCTGATCGAGAGAAGCCAATCGCTGACTCATGCGATTCAGTTCAATGACGAGTTGATCGAGTTCGTTATTTTGTCGCAGGTTCAAGCGATCGCCAAATTGCCCACTACCCAACCGAATCGCAAAATTTCGCATGGTTTCAATCGGCGTGGACAAGCTACGAGCAAGGCGATCGCTCAAGATGGCACACAGCAAAATGGTCAGTAATAGCGATGCCAGAACGGTTGAAATGACGTGAGCAAACTGCCGCTGAAACTGCTCCAATGTGATGGACATTCGCAAAGCACCCAATAATCGCCCGTTGCGGGTGATAGGTCTGGCAATATACAAGCGATCTTCAGACGACAAAATCCCTTTTGCCACCCCCTGCACTGCCCGGTTTTGCAATGCTTCCTGCACACCCGGAACTTCTGACCAGTTAGTGATTTGCTTATCCAGTTCTGGGCTGGAGGTTGCCAGCAACTTTCCTTGTGGGCTAAAGACGCGCAGGGCAACCGTTTCAGGAGCACCGTAGCGTTGAGTCACTAACTGAACTCGCTCCAGATCGTTGGTCGCAAGGAAATCTGCATAGCTTGCACCCAGAGCCGTCGTCCAGTTTTCCAGATCAGCCTGGCGCGATCGCATGAAATAGGCGTAAAACGACCACAAAATATAACCTGCCATCAACGAAGTCGCCAGAGCCGTTAACAACAAGTAAGTAGTAAACAACCTGGCGTAAATCGAATTGCGTTTGAAGCGCGACAACCAATTCATAGCTAGCTAAGCGGATCAGTGGGTGGTTCTTTGTGGCGGCGCAACACTGCTTTGATCCGAGCGAGAAGTTCTCTTGTATTGAAGGGTTTAGTCACGTAGTCATCTGCGCCTGCCTCTAACCCGCGCACCTTGTCAATGTCTTGATCCTTCGCGGTCAGCATTACAATGGGTACGTCTGAGAAAGCACGAATACGCCAGCAAACCTCCATTCCATCGACTTGAGGCAGCATCAGGTCGAGCAAGATGACATCGGGTACTTGCTTGTGGAATTGCTTGATAGCAGTGTGCCCATCCTCGGCGGTCGTTACGGTATAGCCCTCTCGTTGAAGGGTATAGGAAAGGCTATTCCGGAGAGCAGGTTCATCATCAACTAACAGAACATGCGGCATGTTACAAACCAAAGCTATTCTAGTCGAAGATGCCATTTTGGGAGGCTATCAACCTCCCTCCTAAGATAGAAATATGTTCGGATCAAGCAGAAATGATGATGATCAAACAGTTGATGATCCCTGGTTCCTAACCCTGCACCTTCGTTTTACGGCAATTCTGTTGCATGAAACTGTTCACGGGGCAGGTAGGCTTGTGCACATACTTTCCCCTCATGCAAGTTCACCCCTTCATCGGCCAACTGCTGCGCCTGGTTTGGCAGGTGCTTGAGCAATAAGCTGCCATCGATCGCCACCACTCGATGCACTGGCAGACCGATTAGGGCGTGTTGAATAAAGTTGGGGATGACGCGATAGTGGGAGGGGGTGGCTCCGATCGCTAAAATCACGTCTTTGGTTGATACCACCCTTCCAGCAGGAATTCGCGCAACGAACTCGTAAAACCTGCCCCTGGGATCATCTGGCAAGGCAGGGAATTGATAAGAGGTGAGGCTGGCTCTGTCTCCAACCGCGATCGCGCCACTTTGCACCACCATTCCCAGCCAACCACGTTGCGTTTTCAGGTGTTTAGCGAAACCAGGTTGCAGCGTGTTGAGATAAGCACACGGTTCACACAAAAAGGTCAGCCGGATCAATGCCTGCCCAACTTGCAGTACCTGCCCCGATTGCCACTTGGCAACTCGCCCATCCAGCAAAATATTCTCGCGTAAATCGCCTGGTTGCAAGTCAAATTGTTTCAAGGTTGCGCGATCAGCGATCAAAATCTGGCGAGGACTTCCCACTTGAGCACTGGCATCGGCTTGAATGCCCCAACCTTGAGTCAGGACTAATTCTTGCTGTGCTTGAACTGGCATTCCTGCTTGAGGTTTGATAAATAGCCGCTGGACGTTCACCCAACCCCCAACTTCGTTAGATCGGCTGCTGACTGCAAATGTTTTTGGCTTGCTGTATGGCAAAACCCGTGATCGGGAGCGGGCGAACGGTTGGACACCACTGAGCGATCGCGGCTTGTGCCTGGGGACGCAATTTCTTGTTCTCAATGGGCACGAGATCGGCTGCCATAATGGCAATATCCCACTGCTGCTGGCTGGCGCGTCGTTGAGCAATATCAAAAATGGTTTGGCTCCAGATGGCAATGTCCTGTTGTGCGTCCACATATGCAGGATCATCCGGTGGAATCTTTGCTGCCTCGTCGATCGCATCCCGGTAGGGCGTTGCCTGGTCACTCAATACCTGTTTTCTTGCCCGGTCTAAAATCGCCTGCCCAGTGAGTTTATTCTGTTCCGTTGGGTTAAAACTGAGTACCCGATCTTGAGGCACCCCTGGGGAAGGAGCAGCGGAATGATTGGTAGAAGAGCCATCCACGGTGGCAGAGGTAGACTGAATCGCATCGCTGCCGGAAGATGGAGCGCTTTGCTCATTGCCTGTTGCAGTCGGAGAAACTGAAGATTGAACCGTTGCAGCCGTTGAGTCTTTGCCAATAGCAGGTTGGGAGGGAGCCTGAAGCAACGACCAATTGCGCCACAGAACACAGCCAATCAAACCCAGAGACAACAAACTACCCCAGAGCAAAATCGGTCGCCACAGGGTTGAACTGGTTGCATCATCCTCAGTTTTTAAGGAATTTGCGGCGTGAGGAGGTTGGGAAGGGGGGGTAGATGGAGAAAATGGGGAACGGCTGACCGCAAAAGATGATTGGGAGTGAGGTGTTTGAGTAACCGCAGCGGCGATCGCGGCATCGGATGAATGGGTGAACTGCGAAAATCCACTGGCATCTTTTCCAGCCATGCTGGCAGCAACTTCTTGCGGAGAGGGAAATGGATTTTCAGACACCGACGCGCCATTGCTGGAGGCAGGAGGAAATGAAGCATCAACTGTTGATTGAGGCGCAACTGATTGAGGCGCAACCCGCGTTCCATCACGATTTAATGGGATGGCATCCATCGGTGAACCGGTAGCTTGAGTACTACTACCGTTTTGGCTTGTCCCGTTCCATTGAGATGAGAAGTGAGTTTGCAGGAGTGGCTGATGCAATCGTTCCGATGGGCACAGGGTGAGCGGTTGCTGATTGGGTAAGTAATAGTGTGCGCCCAGTTCCGGCAGGCGATCGCTGAGAAACCGCATCAGCGTGGAAGGAGTGGCACCCTGGTGATACTGCAATCCCTCCAGCAAAGCAGCCGTAAACAAGCCATGTCCCAGGCTAGAAATTTCTCTGGAGAATTGTCCTGGCTGGCAAGACAGAATGGTTGGAATGGCTAACTGTTTCGCAAGTTGTGCAGTTTGGTTCCCCACATTTTCACTAGAAAACGTTCCCTGGCTGCGGCTAATATCCAATAGAACCAAAGGCATTCCGGGCAATAGCGATGCCTGCAAGCGAGTAAAGATCAACGACATCGGAATGCAGGTCGTTTCAATTGCAAAGGGGTCGCCATCCAGCGGCACTAAATAGTCTTTACTTTGAGAACAAACGCCATAGCCACTAAAGAAAAACCAGAGAGAATCACCCGGTTTGAAGCAATTCTGCACCAGTAATTCAATCCAGCTCAACAAATTTATGCGGGTGGGGGCAGTGGGTTTTCCCCAAATTTGAGGCGACGTATCAGTAAATAGAAGGCACTGTTGCGCGGGAAACCTGGCTTCGTCGATCAAAAATTGGTGTAGTGCCTGAGCATCTCGCTGGGCACAGCTCAACGGTTGAAACAATTGATAATTGTCTAGCCCAACAACGATCGCCCACTGTCTCATCACAGATGCCCCATGTGTTCCTTGCTTACTAGCCTTCCCATTTGCTTTCCCCAAACCACCCCAGCTTTAAATTCTGAAATCAATAACCAGTAAACGCCCCAGGTGGAGAAATCTCATCTAAATAATTTGTCAGTCTTAAAGTTGCTGAAGTTCTCCACATTTAAACGAATCATTTTATGAATTAAAGGCAAAATGAACGGATACAAAACCAAGTTTTAGTCGCTAAGATGTAGTGCTCCTCATTAATACTATAAGGGCTATTTTCGATTGTCTTAATAAATTAGAGTCTTTCTTGAGAAACAAGGGATATTTGCCAGGAGAATAGTGATGCCGAAAAACTGCTGGAATCGTCAACGGCTTGTGGTTGGAGCGATTAGCATCAGTTGTATAACGGGTAGTGTGGGAGGGTTGGAGGCGATCGCACCTCAGCCTGCCCATGCTTATGTTGCCAGAGTTGATGTGGTGCTAGAGATTCAACCCGGAGAGCGCTACGAAACCTTTTTGAGCCGGGCTGAAACCGTTGCCAGAGCCGCCATTCAGCGCAGCTTTGATCGAGACATCCTAACATCTGAAGTGTACGCCATTATTGTGGGGCAACGACAGGGGGCAAGTGTGCAAGTTCTTTCAGCCCAAATGAGCCGCAGCCAGTGGCGCAGTCGTCCCGATCCACGGCGTTGGGCAACCTACTATCCCAGTGCCAGAATTTTGCTGGGCTTTGGCGCACCTGCTCGTAACGCTTCTCCGCCTGCTCCTGCCGCGATCGCCCCTCAACCAAGTTCGATTGAAGTGCCAAGCATTCCCGCTGCCCCGGCAAATTCAGCTCCGGCTCCGGATGCGTCTGTGAGTCCGTCTTCTGCACCCAGCCCAGATCCCTTCTCGCCGCCACCCAATTTGCTTAACCCAGCGCTTCCTGGCTCTCAACCCGGCACCACTCCTTTGCCTCCTGTACAGCCAGGGCGTTGAACCTATTCACTTCTGCCTTGAGAGTGACGATTCATCCAGGCAATCCTTTGATACTGGGGAGGAAGTCACTTAACTGTTTGTCACCATGAGTTCTGAGAAACCTGTTTTTCAAACGCCTAACCCAGCCGAATTAAAGAAAGCAGCTCAGGAAGACCCAATCCACAAGCGAGAAGGCGAAGAAGAAGCTGATGTTGTAGATCGGTCTGCGGACGAGGAAGCAGAGCAACTGGGTCGAGAAGCGTCAGCGGAGATGGCAAATAGCCAGACGACGATCGCCAATTTGGGTGGACATTAATTTACTTCACATCGTATCCAAACAGGTTGGGGTTGACTTCGTCTAGCTTCAGGTCGGCTAACCCGTACTCTGCCCAGCGCCGATCTACCATTGCGGCAGTGTCGGGGTCTGGTTTGAGGGTTTCGCTCCAAGGGCGATCGCTTTCTGGATACATCTTGGTCGTAGCATCAATGCCCATGCGACTGCCCAGTCCCGGTTTTTCAGTGGCAAAATCCAATGAGTCGAAGGGGTTGTCCGGCAGAATAAACACATCCCGCGCCGGATCTACTTTTGATGTGATTGCCCACACCACCTGCCGCGGATCGCGAATGTTAATGTCTTTGTCTACCACAATGACAAACTTGGTGTAGTTGAATTGGGGTAACGCCGTCCAAAATGCCAGGGCTGCCCGCCGCGCGTGACCAGGATAGGCTTTGTCGATGGAAATGACTGCTACTTTATAAGACAGTCCTTCCATAGGCAAAAAGAAATCGACAATTTCGGGTACTTGCTGCCGCAGGATGGGTGTGTAGATGCGGTTGAGCGCGATCGCCATCATGGCATCTTCTTTCGGAGGGCGACCGCTAAATGTGGTGAGATAAATTGGGTCTTTGCGGTGCGTCAGGCAGTGGAAGTGCAGCAGCGGCGCTTTTTCATTCACACCCCCGTAGTAGCCCATGTGGTCGCCAGCGGGACCATCTACTGCTACTTCCCCTGGCGTAATTGTTCCCTCCAACACAAATTCAGAATCCGCCGGAACTTCCAGATCCACAGTCTTGCACTTTGCCAGATGAATGCCTTTGCCGCCGTACAAACCTGCAAATAACCATTCCGATAAATCAACTGGCAGTGGTGTTGCTGCTGCCATGATCACGAGCGGATCAACCCCCAACGCGATCGCCACTTCCAGCTTTTTGCCCATTTCGGCAGCTTTACGAAGATGGCGGGTTGCTCCGCGCACCGAGAGCCATTGTACGGTCATGGTATTTTTCGACTGAAGCTGAAGCCGATATACCCCCACGTTTACAATCTTTGTTTCTGGGTCTTTGGTAATCATCAAGCCCAGAGTCAACACTCTACCCGCATCGCCAGGATAAACCCGCAGCAGGGGGATTTGGTTGAGGTCTACCTCATCCCCTTTCAGCACCACTTGTTGACAGACTGGGAAGAGGTCGCGATCGGGTTTTGCCTTGAGCACATCAAACAACACCTTGCCCAGCTCCACGGCCTGCGAAATCTTTTTGGGAGGCCGTGGTTGATAGAGCAACGCTAACTTCTTGCCCAGTGTTTCTAACTCTTCTGGACGCTCCATATGCATCGCCCAGCACACTCGCTCAACGGTTCCCAGCAGATTAATCGCCACTGGGTACGACGATCCCTTGACGTTCTCAAACAGCAGAGCTGGACCACCGCTTTGCAACATCCGATTGGCAATCTCGGCAATCTCCAGATCCGGGTCTACCAACGCCTGAATGCGACGTAGTTTTCCCTTTTCTTCCAGTAACTTGATAAACCCTCGCAGATCTCTCGCCATGATGAAGCAATGTAAAGCGTTCACTCCCATTATCAAGCGAGATGCTCATTGCTGACATTCAAACAAATGTTTCTTTTCGCAGGCATTCATCACGAGTTGGGGCATCTTAGGTAGAGAAATCTGCACACAACCTTGTCTGGAGGAGACGAGCAGTTTGCTGTAGCTCTTCTCAAGTTTATTTAGGAGAGAATGCTGGTCGCTGTGAATGATGCTGCAACAATTCATCAAGTCAGCGCTGCAATTTATCAAGCAGTGCTGGCGATGCAACAAAGCCATCCTGAATGGTTGCATGAGAAGTATCGATCGCTGCCCTGGGAGCAGGAATCTCATCAGACAGCATTCATCTCCAAGTTGGTGCTAAAGCTGAGCAAAGCTCCAAATTCGCAGCTCCTCCTGACTGAAGTTGAAACTGTGTTGAAACTACTGGCAACTGCGGCGTATCTTCAGACAGCTGAGTTTCAGCAGTTATGGGCTGATCTGAATTCGCTACTGCAACTGTCTGCCAACTCTCACAACCAAGCTACCGAAACCGAGCAATCAGTTCAATCTGAAGGAACCGAGGTAAAAACAGATGGTGCGATCGCCATTCTGCTACTCGATGCCGAAAATCTCAAACCAGATGTTGCCGTAGAAACCTTTTTAGCCCAAGCCTGCACTTACCCGCTCCGAGTCAAAATTGCCTTTGCCAACTGGCGCAACCAGGGAAAATACGATGCAGAACTGCACAACCGCCACTACGACTTGATTCATGTCCCCAGTGGCAACGATATGGCTGATGGCAAGATGATTGTGGTTGGCTCATCCATTCGCGATCGCTATCCTGCTGTCAAAGAAGTCTTGGTGTGCTCTTCCGACAAAGTCATGTCAAATCTACGGACTAAGTTGCGGCAAGAAGGATTAACGGTGTTTCAGGTGCACCAGCAGGGTGACGTGATCACCGTAACCAACAGCGAAACCGGAACCCGCACCACCTATTCCACCGCACAGCCACCCGCGATTCCTTCTTTAGAAGACTGCATCACTCAGCTTAAAGAACTGATTTGACGTGAACAACAGCATGGGGGGGCTTGGGTTAAACTCTCCAGAATTTCCAAGTTGTTTAGCGACCAAACAGGAGTGACTGTGAGCAAAGTTGTTGCTACGCACTCTCCAGGAAAGAAAGCGAGAGATTTGTTTGTTGACCATCCTCAGGATTTCGCGATTCATCAACCGTCTGAACAAACAGAGATTTACATCAGCCTGTTTGAAGGCATGGCTCCAGCGGTAGTTAAAACCGTAATTCCGCAAGATAGCGAGTCTCATCAAAATGGTAAACAATCGAATTTCCAACCTGCACCCACACCACCATCTACTCAAGGATTGGTCACGTTTAAATCTCGCAGCCAGTTAGAAACAGCGATCGTGCAACTTGTAAGTAGTTTGATTGCAAATTCTCCAGACGGTGTTACCGATCTCTCGGCGATCGCGAGTCAGTTCCATGTCCGCTATCGCCAACCCATCACCGGTGTAATTAGCGAATTGCAAATTAAGCAGCGATTTCCAACCTTTCTAAAGTCCTGTGAATCTCTGCTAGTGGAGCAAAAAGGCAAAGCGTGGCAGGTGCGGTTGCGTGCTCGATAGGGAGTTGGATTAGGAAGATTAGGGGCTTTAAGCAAAAGTGCCTACCTTAAATAACTTTTTCTAATGTGAAAAGGGAGTGACAAACCTGTGACGTTACCGTATAGTTAAATGGTGTGAGGAGCGAACCAGCGAGACCGCCGAGACGAAACACGGACAGTCGTCGGCGGTCTTTCTGATTTTAAAGGTTTTGAAGCAAGAACTCTTCGATCGCTGCTGCCACGCCATCTGCTTCGACACTGGGCGCAACCCAGTTAGATCTCGCTTTTACGGGTTCCGGTGCATTCCCCATTGCCACACCAATGCCTGCATACTGAATCATTTCCAGGTCGTTAAAGTTATCGCCTACTACCATCACATTGTCAGCCTGGAGTCCCAGATACTCTTCTGCCAGATATTGCACAGCAGTTCCCTTATTCACCAGGGGGTTGGTGGCTTCAAAAAAGGTGGCAACGGATTTTGTGAGATACAGTTCGGTGGGGAGGTAACGCTGCCGTAGCTCAACGAGTAAGCTGTCGATCAGATCAACATCGTTCGCCAGCGCTAATACTTTGGTAGGTTCTTGATGCAATGTTGTGCGAAGATCCCCAACGGGAATTGCTGGAATTGTAGAACGAGCTAGATAATCGTTGGTTTCGGGAGTGATCTCGCGGACGTAAAGCTGGTCGTTGATATAGAAGTGAACTGAAAGCTTGGAGCGAAGTTCGGGTTGCTCAAAGTAATCTAACAATTCATTGGCAAGGTGGGCGGGCACTGTCCAATGGCGATGCACTGTTTCGGTGACTGGATCTTTGATTAAGGCTCCTTGATAGACCATCAGTGGCAGCGTTGCGCCTAAGTCACGGTAGAACCGCAGTGCCGATTGGTAGGTGCGTCCTGTGGCGATCGCTACTTGAATGCCTTTTGCCTGAGCCGCTCGAACCGCTTGCTTGACTGGCTCCCGAATCTGATTCGACTCACCCGCGATCGTGCCGTCAATATCCAACACGAGAAGCTGAATATTGCGAGTTGCCACAGTGGGCTGAGTCACCTGATTAGTCACACTGGGTTGTTGCATGAGTTGTGGGAGGGGTAAGCATTAACAACCCCATTACCCTATCACTCATCAGCGATTGCCTCGTTGGGGTCGTCCCAGGGTGGTGATGTAGAGTACAGCTTCATCTGCTGGAATTCCCAAGACTTCGTTTACCTGGTCATCAAAAAAGCCGCCGATGCCGCTCACGCCTAACCCTAACCGAATCGCTGCTAGATTCAACCGTTGTCCCAAATGTCCGGCATCCATGTGCAGGTAACGGTAGACGCGATCGCCATAGGCAGCAACCGCCGCTTTCAAGTCTGCGGTATGAAAGAGAGCTACTGCTGCGTCCCGTCCCAGGTCTTGTCCCAGGCACAGAAAATGCAACTCTTGGCGGAAATTTTTGAAGCGGATTTGCCGGAGTTCTTGAGCTTTAGGGGCGTAGTAGTAGCAACCTTCGTCCAACCCTTCCACGGAGGAAACAGCAATAAACGTTTCCACCAGGCTCAGGTCAAAATAATCCGGCGACCCATCCAACCCTTGCTCTCGATAGTGCAGCGGTTGGTAAGTAAAATCGAGCAGTTGTTTGAGTTCTGCCAAAGTCAAGGATTCGCCCGTGTAAGCACGGGTCGATCGCCGTTTGAGCATGGTGGTTTCCAGGTCTTCCAGGGTGGCACCCCAAGCGATCGCAGACGTGACAGTGGAGATCTTAGTGCAAAACGGAAAATTATATTTGTCGAGGCGCTGACCATCTGTGATGGAGATTTTCCAGTTCACTTTGGAGGTTGGATTGAATTCAATCTGCGTGGCTTTATGAAAATAGCCCAGCAACTCGCCATCGGGAATGGTGGGGTAGTTGGTTTGGGTTGGGGCTGTAGTAATGGTTTTAGCCAGAGGCAGATTCTGCCGCACTTCCAATAAATCGGCGAGGGGAATAACGGCGATCGCTCCCTCCTGCTCTGGGTCGAGGTAGAGAATCTGGTTCACTGCCTCATCCATAAAGCTGCCAATCAGGTGCGGACGAAAATCATTCACGGAACTGGCAAGTTCAATGTTGCCCAACAAATGTCCAGTATCCAGAAATATTCGGCGATACGCTCGATCCTGATAGCGCCAGGCAGAGCGATAGAAGACGGCACTGATCACCAATGCCATTTGCGTATTCTCCAGAATCGGATGCCAGGAGCACGCTACTTGCAACTTTGTCCAGACATCGTTTTCCCAGAAGTTCATGAGGGAGTGCGTGCGAGCCTGGTAGTTGTAGAGTCCAGCGGGGAGCATGGGTGTTCCGCGCGAGATCAGATAAAGCTCCGCTGGATATAAGCCGCCTGCGGATGGAGCTGCTCGTAAATAATGGGGTTCTCCAATGGTCTGGATCATGCCCGTCAAACCATAGCTACAAAATAGTAGCTGAGAAAGCCGTTGCCACCAGGTTCCTGTAGGGTCGTTGGCAAATTTGCTGGGGTTGTCGGTTAGGAAAGGTTTGAGGTCGAAAGAAGCACCAATTTTGTATTCTTTGAAAGGAACAGGTTGCTGGCTCAAATCCAGCGGTTTCCCCTTCGCATGAATCGTCTTGGGATCGTATTTGGTGCGTTGGTGATAGTGTTGAGCGATTGAGTCAGGCAATTCCGGCATAGGGTTTCGGAAACTCTGTTCTCCTGCTTCATCTTGACACTCCCAGCCCGAAAAGTGTTACCCCTAGTGAGAGACGGTTGCTTGCGATGGTTGAGGTAAAAACCGTTCAAGTTGCGATCGCCAGAGGGCATACCCTTCGTAACTCAGGTGTAATCCATCGGTAGTGAGACTGTCATGCAAATACCCCTGTTCATCAGCAAAAAGATGATGGAGGTCAAGAAATTGCACTTTTTCTTCCTTAGCAATTGTGGATAGTCGTTGATTCAGCTTACGGATATGCCGATTGGAAATGATTGGTAATCGTTTAACCCAGAGTGGGTGGGGATTTTGCCCAACGGCTGGATCGCCTTTGACCGATGCCCAATAGCGACGACTGGCGCGATCGCCCCCGTGCGGCAAGATAGACTGCACCACAATGGTGGCTTTGGGATGGTTGGTTTTGAGGTGGCGAATAATTTCTCGTTGGTTGGCGAGTAGCGTTTCATCCCGCACTCCCCGAATCAAATCATTGATCCCAATCATTACAAAAATTGTCTGAGGTTGATTCCTGTCAAATAGTTTGACCCGTCGCAGCAAACCGTAAGACGTTTCTCCAGAAATTCCCTGATTCAGCCAGGTGCCTCCGCTGGGCAGCAACTCAGATGGAAACCAGAGGCTGAGCGAATCCCCCGCCAGAATGTGGAGAGAGTCTGGATGCTTTTGGGCGATCGCGGCAGCTTCATTCTTAAGCAACGTCACCCACTGTTCATAGGTCAGTTCGCGGCGTAAACCAAATCCCGGTGTTGGCTCCATTGGCAACTGCGCCACTCCATCCCGTAGTGCCTTCACCTGCGCCGGATCAACCCGTTTAGATGATTCAATCGTTGAAGCGTTGACTTGGGACGATCCAGTTAAGTTCACTCGTTGGGTAAGCAGCAGAGTTGCCAAAATCAACACTCCGCCTACAACTCCCGGCAAAATTGCCCCTCGCGAGAACGCAATAAAACGCTTAGTCACTCGTTCAGATTCAAACTGCTGGATCAGATTTTAGTAGCTATCTTATAAATCGCAAGTTTAATTCCAAAAGGTAGGATGCTCACGGTAGGAGATTAGGAGTCAGAAGGGTAGGAGATCAGTTTGGGAAGGGGAGGGAGTGGATGAGTAGGCGAGTGAGCGAAGTCTCATGCACCGATCTAGCCATTCCCTCTTCCCTACACGGTCTTAATCGGTAAGCTTTTTAGCAAACGAGAGTTCACCAGCAAGATTTTCGCCGTAGGCTTCTTCTCCGTGCTCATGCAGATCTAACCCTTCATCTTCTATATCTGAGGCAACTCGCAATTCCATAAAGAGGGAAAGCAACTTCAGAATGACAAACGTACCCAGGGCTGCAACGATGTAGGCCACAATCACACCCAAAATATTTTCTAGAAAAAGATGAAACTCGCCAAAGGCTAACCCTTGATGGGTCACGGCTGAGTTAACGGCTTTTGTGGCAAATACGCCGGTTAAGATTGCGCCAATAGTTCCTCCCACGCCGTGAATTGGAAACGTATCGAGAGAATCATCGAATTGCAGTTTGGCTTTGATGTTCACGGCATAAAAGCAAGCGATCGCAGTGACTGCACCGATCACCAGAGATGCCATTGGGGTAACAAAGCCAGCGGCAGGAGTGATTCCTACCAAGCCCGCCACAAAACCACTGCCAATGCCGATCGCGGTTGGTTTGCCTTTGGTAATCCACTCAATCACGACCCAGGCTAAACCGCCGGCCGACGCGGAAAGGGTCGTTGCCACGAAAGCAACCGTTGCTAATGAACCAGCGGCGATCGCGCTGCCTGCGTTAAAACCAAACCAGCCAAACCACAGCATCCCAACGCCCAACAACACAAAAGGCACATTGTGCGGCAAAATCGGCTTGATGGTCCAATCCTTTCGGGGTCCTAACATCCACGCTGCCACCAGTGCAGAAACACCGGAGCTAATGTGAACAACCAGCCCTCCGGCAAAATCCAGCCCTCCACGTGAGGCTAACCAGCCTTTACCCCAGACCCAGTGGGCCAGCGGACAGTAAATGAACGTGATCCAGAGAATGACGAACCAGAAGAAGGCTTTAAAGCTCATACGTTCGACGATCGCCCCCGAAACCAGCCCAACTGTGATGATGGCAAACATCATCTGGTAAATCATGAAGACTTGATGCGGAATTGTCGCACCATACCCAACCGGATCGGGCGCATCGTGGGCCACAGTGTTCAGAAAAACCCAGTTCAAATTACCCACAATGCTCTCAAAGCCCTGAGCGAAACCATCTTTGAGTTCTCCAACGCTAAAACTCAAGCTATAACCCCAAAGCACCCAAATAACAGCAACCAGACCCATGCCGATCAGGCTCATCATCATTGTGTTCAACACATTGCGGGAGCGAACTAACCCCCCGTAAAAAAATGCCAACCCGGGAGTCATAAACAACACCAGGGCAGCAGACATTAGCATCCAGGCAGTATCTCCTGTGTCAAGTTTGGGAGCCTCTGCGGCGGGTGCCTGCGCGATCGCGGTTTGTGCCAGTGGACCACTCAGAAGACCCGCGATCGCCAGCAGCCCTAAAGGTAAACAAAAAGCGAAAATTCGCTGCACCCAGACCTGTTTCAAAGGTTTTGTCGTGCGAACATCAGCAACACTTGAACAAACTTGCCAAACAGAAGACAAAGCGACAAAAAGATTACCAGGTTTTCTTTCTCGCTTTTTTCGATCAGTGTATTTAGACATTGGTATCCAAGAATCCATACTCCAATGGGAACGATTGTGATCTCACATTTTTTTATGAAGTGTATATTAAACGACTATTTTTTCTCAGGTATTGTTTGTTCACACTTCTCAAGCGTTCTATTCCTTGCCAGCCCTAGCAAAGGCGCATTTCTTCCAATTTGCAAATAAACGTGAATTTTTAGATGGTCGTTAGCATCGCTAACAACAAAAAAGTGCAGATAGGATCTCCATCTGCACTGCCGTAGCATTAACTTTTTAAGATGAATCAACCTCAAGATTCATCTCAACTGAAAGCACGAAGGTTAGTAGTTGCGGGCAACTGTCCCTGAAGAAATTCCCGATGCACCTGGAACAGAACCAGTGCTCTCCTTCACGAAACCGGCATAGGCTTCCATGCCATGTTCGCCAATGTCCAATCCCAGAAGCTCTTCTTCTTCTGATACACGGATACCTAAGACTGCCTTCAGAACTACCCAAAAAATGGTGGAGATGAGAACTGTGAAGCCACCAACTGCCATAACCCCAACAAATTGATACCAGAATTGCTCAAAGCCACCACCCAGCAGTAAACCTGCTTTAGGACCTGCTGCATATAGTGCGCCAGGCTGATCGCTGGGACCAACTGCAAACAAGCCCAGAGCCAGAGTTCCCCAAACACCACAGACTAAGTGAACTGAGGTTGCACCAACGGGGTCATCAATCTTGATGCGATCGAAAAAGCCAACCGCGAAGACAACAATGATGCCACCGATCGCGCCAATTACGGCAGACGCAGGAACCGTTACAAACGCACAGGGAGCCGTGACTGCAACTAGACCAGCCAAAATGCCGTTGATGATCATGGAGAGATCGGGTTTCCCCAGAACCAGCCAGGCTGTGATCGTTGCTGCGATCCCGCCGAATGCACCAGCCGTATTGGTGGTAATTGCCACGTGAGAGATCAAAGAACCGTCGCCAACTGCCATCGTGGAACCAGGGTTGAATCCAAACCAGCCCAACCACAGGATCAATGCACCTAAGGTCGCAATACTCATGTTGTGAGCGGGCAACGCATTGGGGGTACCGTCTGAGTTGTACTTACCGATCCGAGGACCCAGGAACACAGCACCCATGAGAGCAGCCCAACCACCCACGGAGTGAACCACAGTTGAGCCTGCAAAATCAAAGAAACCGAGCTTATAGAGCCAGCCGCCACCCCAAATCCAGTGGCCAGTGATGGGGTAGGCGATTCCAACCAGGAGTAAGCTGAAGATCAAGAAGTCTACAAACTTAATCCGTTCAGCAACAGCACCCGATACGATTGTGGCTGCCGTTCCGGCAAACACCAGTTGGAAGAAAAACTTCGCCAGTAGAGGCACACCTGTCCAATTTAGGGAAGAGAAAATCCCCTTGTAAGCCTCACCCGTAGCCGGGCTATTGTCTGCACCTGCCAGGAAGAAGCCACCCGTGCCGATGAAATCGTTGCCATCGCTGAACATCAACCCAAACCCGATCGCCCAAAACGCGATCGTCGAAAGCGCAAAGACAATTAGGTTCTTAGAAAGCACGTTAACGGCGTTCTTCTGGCGGCAGAAGCCCGTCTCTAACATACAGAAGCCCGCGTTCATAAAGAACACCAGCATTCCTGCAACCAATACCCACATCGTATCTAAGCCAACTTTGAGGGCATTAGTTGTTTCGGCAACGCTCTCTAGCGTTGGGGCATCCTGAGCGACACCCGCATATCCCCAAACTAAGACAATCAAAATAGCGATGGGAATACACGCCTGGGCGCTGGGAGAAAGTTTTTTGGCGTACCAATCAGGAGACAGCCACTTACTTACCCGACCAAGGGAAGGTTGTCGTCTCCTCCGTGTTGACTGCTTCTTGAGCATTGATCTAGATACCATGTTGGACATTCCTCAATGGATAAACGAACTCGCCGGAGTTTGACCTCCGAGATAATCAGGCATGAACTTTAAGAAGCTGCTCGACGCTTTAAGCCCGACCCAAAGAGAAGTTTTGTAAGTGGTCGGAGGTTACCCCAATAAACACTCATAGGCAATCGGCAGGTGTGAGCTACCTGAAACAGGAGATTGTGCGAACAAATACGTCATCAGATTGCACCAATTCTGCCCCCTGCAATTCTGTATAGAGGAATACAAAATAGCTTGATTCTGACTAAAAGCTCAGTGGATAAACGGTTGCAGGAGTAGAAAAGAATACTTGATGTGTTTTGTTGCGATCGCTCGTATTAAAACTTAATATCCTTAGAGGCACCTTGTTTTTTATGCTGAGCTTGCAAGTGATCGAGGTGTTAAGGGTGTAGCTTTTGCAACTAAGCTGTAGAGTTGGTACTGATAAGAGATACTTCGGGCATTTGCTCAACATTGGTTTTTGTCCTTGAGACCAGGCGGGTGCATCAATAGCGATCGCGGTATCCTCACCAAACTTTTCCCAACAAGTATTTTTACAACCAGGATGTATCCTAGAAAAACTGACAAATCCCTCGTTATGGGGTAGATCTTTCTAGGGGATTCTGTAGAGATTCACGACTATGACAACTGCCCGGAAAGCCAGTGCCTCAGTTCGTACCTTTCAACAACGCTGCAACCTCTTCTACGTTGCTCTGGTTGCTATCTTGTTGCCCTCGATCCTTTGGGCTGGTGGTGGAAACGCTCTGCAAGAGCCTGGAACGGAACTTGTGCCAGAAGTGCCCTTTGAGCCTCAGCCCTCGGAACCGTCGCCAGAAAGCTCCCCCAACCCCTCAACTCCTTCTTTAGACACAGTTTGTCAACCGACTCAAACCACTAATAAAGGCGAACTGGCTCAGCTCGTTAGTAATGTTTCTCAAACTGTTGACTGGATTGAGCGACCTGCGATTGGAATGGGAGCGATCGCCAGCCAAGTAGCCCCTCAACTGTTGGCTTACCTCAATCCTGCCCCTTTCCCCGACCTTCACCCAGTCGCCCGGCAGGCAAAAGTGCCCATCATGATGTATCACGACATCCTGGCGGAAAAGCAGGTGTTTTTTGATGTCACTCCAGAGGAATTTGAGGCACACCTGAAGCTGATTAAGCAGAAAGGTTTGACTCCTATCAGCGCCGATCAACTCATTAATCACCTGAGAACGGGTTTGCCCCTGCCTCCCAAGCCTATCTTGCTGACCTTTGACGACGGCTACGAAGGGCACTATACCTACGTTTATCCGTTGCTGAAGAAATACAATTATCCGGCTGTATTTTCGATTTACACCAAAAAGGTTGGGAAGAAACTGGGGCGCTCTAGCCTGAACTGGGAGCAGTTGCGCCAGATGGCAAAAGACCCGTTGGTGACGATCGCATCTCACAGCGTCAGTCATACCGTGATGGAAGGGCTTTCCCCCGAACAACTCCTGCTGGAAACTCAAGAGTCAAAGCGCATATTAGAAGCCGAACTGGGTATTCCCATTCGCTACTTCACCTATCCTGAAGGCAAATTTGACCAGCAAGCGTGGGACGCGGTGAAGCAGGCAGGCTATACGGCTGCGTTTACAATGAATGACCTAGATGAGCAATTGGCTGGAGAGTCTGCAAATTTGCTAGCGATTGGGCGCATTGGACAATCTCGCATTCAGGAAATGGTAGAAATTGCCTGGGGAGGATCTCCTACCAGTGCGATGTCGTTGGGTTTCGACTTTTTATCGCCTGTACGACGAGTGGACACCGCTATTAATAATGTGCCGTTTATTTTTATCGCAGGTGGAAGACCGATCACAATTCATCACCATACCCGTGCTCAGGTGCCGACAATTCTGGCAAATACACCCGCGATCGCAGGGGTAGACGGCGGCTTCTTCAATCTGGAATTGCTGGACTCTAACTACATGCTAGGTCCGGTTTATAGCCAGAGCCATGGGCAATTCATCCCTGGTAAGCGTGGCGAGATTCCCTTCCTGGAAGATCGTCCTCTCGTGCTGATCAGCCCAAAAGCAGTGAAGTTTGTCCCCTTCAAACATAAGCAACACAATACCCTGGAGGGCATTCAAGCCGAATTAGCTGATGTCACCGATGCCTTTGTTGCCGCTGGCTGGCTGGTAGATAACGGACGACCTCAGCCCGTTGAGCGATTTGGGCGTTTGTATAGTGTGAACGAACTGCGTCACCGAGCTTTTTGGGGCATCAACCAGCAAGGACAGCCGCAGATTGGGGTTTCCGTTGAACCGATTGGTTCTGTCGATTTGGGCATTGCCCTGGCCAAAGCCGGATTCCGGGATGCTGTCATGCTCGACTCTGGAGCCAGTACTTCTCTAGCGTTCAAAGGGCAATCGCTCGTAGGTTACACCCCGCGTCCTGTTCCCCACGTTGTCGGGCTGGTGCCTCCGTCTGGTACGGTAGGGTCAAACTGTGCGGTTTCGGCTTCTATCCCCTAACTGCCATTTCCCATTCCCTACCCTTGAAATATCCCGTCCTGCTGCTTCCGTCGCTAAAATAGTTCAGATGCAGTCTGGAATTTATCTGTTCGGCTGTGTTTTTGACGACTGCAATCTCTGCTAGTGAGAGTCCATGAGTCCAACGCCGCCCACTCGACCGCCTAAAACGCTAATGGGTGCTGTAACCCAGGCAGTTCAAAGTGTCCAAACCCAGACCCAAGTCTTTTTCTCGAAGCTGAAGCTGAAGCCAGATGCACGAGTACCAGAACTGTGGGTGCAGGATGCGGGTGCGGAGAAGGCGGAGATTTATCCATTATTGGGCGATCGCTACGTGGTGGGGCGCAGTTCCAAAACCAGCGACATTGTGGTACGAAATCCGGTTGTGAGCCAGACTCACATGTCGCTGAACCGGGAAAAGCAACCACCAGGATTTTTGGGCTATTTTTGGCGATCGCCGTTTGTGATCAAGGATGAGAATTCTACCAACGGCATTTTTCGCGGCAAGCGGCGCATTCGCCAGATGGTATTGCGGCATGGCGATGTGTATACGCTGGGACCGTCTGAACTGGCCGATGCGGTGCGAATTAAGTACAACGATCCGCCACCGTGGTTTGTCAAAGTGTTTCGCTATGGGGTATATGGATTTGGGGGATTGTCTGCCCTGGCGGCGATCGTCACGTTGTTAGAATGGCGAAACTTTAGTGTGTATCCCTTACCCAACTCGGTTCAAGGACCTGTGGTGATTACGGCGCGGGATGGGGAAACCCTGCTGAGTTCACCCATTACGCGATCTCACACAGAACTCAAAAGCTTGAGGGAGTTCTCGCCTTACGTTGCCAAAGCGGTTATTGCTTCAGAAGACTCCCGCTTCTACTGGCACATGGGAGTTGACCCAATTGGTGTGCTGCGGGCGTTAGTGGTCAACTTGCGGGGTGGCTCAATTCAAGAGGGTGCGAGTACCGTGACGCAGCAACTCGCCCGTAGCGTGTTTCGGGAATATGTGGGTACGGATGATTCTGCTGCCCGGAAGCTCAGAGAGGCGGCAGTTGCCCTGAAGTTGGAAACATTTTATGGCAAAGATTTTTTGCTGCTGACCTATCTGAACCGGGTTTATATGGGCAGTGGCACCTTTGGATTTGAAGATGCGGCGCAATTTTATTTAGGCAAATCGGCAAAAGATGTGGATTTGTCGGAAGCGGCGATGCTGGCGGGAATTCTTCCGGCTCCCAATCGGTTTAACCCAGTGCGAGATTACAAAAAGGCAATTGAGCAGCGCAATGGCGTACTTGACCGGATGCAGAGTTTGGGCATGGTGAGCGTGGAAGAAGCCCAACGAGCACGGCGATCGCGCATCCAGGTCAACCCCAAAGCAGTGCAAGAACTAGAAAGTATTCGTGCGCCTTACTATCACGATCAGGTATATATAGACCTGGAAACACTTTTGGGCGCAGACGTTGCCAACGAAGGCAATTTCATTGTGGAAACAGCGATGGAGCCTCAAATGCAGGCGATCGCCGAATCATCTCTCCGCAACTTTGTAGAGGCAAGCGGCAGCAGTGCCGGGTTTACGCAGGGAGCGCTGGTCACCCTGGATGCAAAAACAGGAGAAGTGATGGCGATCGTCGGCGGCGTGGACTACAAAAAAAGCCAGTATAACCGCGCAACTCAGGCAAAGCGGCAGCCTGGTTCTACCTTCAAAGTATTTGCCTACACCGATGCGCTGCAACAAGGCATTTCGCCTGGAACTACGTTTTCTTGTGCGCCGCTCAACTGGGAAGGACAGTATTTTGAAGGATGCCGTGCTGGGGCAGGCAGCATGGATATGTACTCTGGTGTCGCCCAGTCTGAAAATGTGATTGCGCTGCGAGTGGCTCAAGCAGTGGGATTGGATCGGGTAATTCAAACGGCAAAACGTATGGGCATCAAATCCGACCTGAAACCAGTGCCGGGGCTGGTGTTGGGGCAGAGCGAAGTGAGCGTGATTGAGCTAACGGGAGCCTTTGGTGTGTTGGCAAATCAGGGGATTCGCAACTATCCCCGCACGATTCGCCGAGTGTTAGATGCAGGCGATTGCCAGGTTCGCAATAATCCCAAAACCTGCCGCGTGATTTACGCCTTTGACCAGGATACTGAGCAGAATCAACCCGTGCTCAAACCAGAGGTAGCAAACAGCATGACAGATTTGTTGCGAGGCGTGGTGACGGGCGGCACCGGAACCAGTGCGGCGATCGGGTTGGGAGAAGTGGGCAAAACCGGAACCACAAACGACAATAAAGACCTCTGGTTTGTAGGGTATATTCCTGAGCGATCGCTGGTAACAGGCGTATGGCTTGGTAATGACGACAACACCCCAACCTATGGCAGTAGCGGGCAGGCTGCCCAACTGTGGGGCAACTACATGCGCCAAATTACTCGCTGATATAGCCGTTGCCATCTTTGATAGGAGAACGGCTGTCAGTCAGCCTCCCCAAATCAATGGTTGAGACGGCAATTATTGTTCTCAGCTGACTGACCATCCCTATCAATCTCCTCCCAAACAGCGACTTGATCCGCCCAGTAGGAGGATAAAACCCGGTTAACTTTCAATTAAGCTAATGATGATAATTGTCATGTTCTATGTCTGAAGTGTTCACACCTTTAGATGAAGAGCTTAAAGTAGTAGCCTTTGAGATATTTGCAAAGTCCCAAATATCGCCGTTGCCAATGCAATTGCAACCCTGACGTGGCTTCAACCAGTGTCAGTTGGTTGGGTGAGGATTTATGAAACACTCTAATCATCAAAAAACTCAAACTCCTTCCATTACCCCATCGTTGACGTTTGGAGAGTACGCCAATGCGGTAATCGAGGAGCAATATTGCAGCATTATTAAGCGCGAACCCAAAGTTCTGGCGGATGAAAGCCCGGAGCATCTACACCAGATGCGAGTCGGAACCCGTCGCTTGAGAACAGCGCTTCAGGTGTTTAGTGCCGCGATCGCCCTGCCTGCGATTGCCAGCGAGAAACAGGTGGGTGCGCTGGCGCGGGTGCTCGGTGAACTGCGCGATTTAGATGTCCAAATTGCCGATTTGCAAACAACCTATCGTCCCCAACTCAAGGGCAAAGAAAAAGACCTGCTGGATGACACGATCCGCGATTTGAAGAAGGAGCGGCGACAGGTTTTTGTAACGGTGGAAAACACTTTGCAGCGATCGCGCTATCGTAACTTCAAAGCCGCCTATGAGCAGTGGCTAGATCAGCCCCAATTCACACCTCTCGCTCAGCTTCCGATTGTCACTCTGCTACCTGACTTGCTTAGCCCGTTGCTGTCTGAACTATTACTCCACCCCGGCTGGTTGGTGTCTGCCAACTATGCTTCTGATGCCGAGGGCGAAACCCTACACAACTTGCGAAAAGCCTTTAAGCATGTGCGTTATCAGGCGGAATTTTTCGCTCCGTTTTATGGAGAACCGTTTCGCCAATGGATCAACGAGATAAAATCCCTTCAGGAGAAATTAGGCAAACTACAAGATAGCCATGTCCTGCAAGAACTGCTAGCAGCGCATCTGCCTAAACGTGCCGAGTTACCAACGCTCCAGAAAAGCATCCAACATACGCGCAAAGATGCATTAGCCGATTGGGATGACATCCGCCAGAAGTACCTGGACCCTGCTGTCCGCTGGCAGCTTCACCAAATGTTGCTGACACCTGCTTTGTTAAGCCATCCTACGCCCGACAAGAACGGGCTGGAGCCACCTGCACCCGCCAAAACATCAGCAGAAACCTCAGTGAAACTTCTTTCAAACACACAAAAATAGTTACAGGTTATTGCTGGGCTAGTTTTGCTTTCCCTTCCTTCTCAAACCAGGCAATGACTTGAGGCACTGTTAGTTGCTCAACCTCCACATTGAGTTCTCGTGCGGCTGCAATCAACGGCTTTGTAGAAGAAATCACTAGTCTGGAGAAAAACTGACGAAATTGCCGATCTAATCCTGCTTGCAAACTGGAGTCTTGATACACCCAGTTTTCGATTTGTTCTGGCTGAAGGGCTGCGATCGCCACTCCCTCTTGCAGAGCTACCTGCTTTAGCGATCTTAAGGCGTAGATTGCGACTCGCGTGGTGAACTTGTCGTGGGAGGTGAGTAGCGCCTTATCTACCTCAGCACATTCTTCGGGGGTTAAAAATTCGGTCGGTGGGTTCATTCCGCTAGCACGTCTCTGCTCTACCTCTTCACTGTATCCAGATGAGCCACGAGTTTAAACCAAATATTGTTTCTTCCTCAATCCTTTGCGATCAGTTCTCAATCCTCCCCTTTTTCAACTGTCGCTTCCTCAAACAATTACGCATTTTTGAAAAAGCGCACAATTTCCCGAACGTGATCCAGCACCTGCCCATCGGTACTGAGTTGGGCGATCGCAGCACGGGCTTCTCGCGACAGGCGATCGTGGTCAGCCTGGTTGGTGACTTTCAGGTCTTCGTGAGCGGCGGCGAGTTGGGTGAGATCTTGCCTGAGAGCGGTGAGCAGGCGTTGTTGGGTAGCGGCAAAGCCATCGGCGTGTTCCAGGTTGAGCTGATACTCCAGTTGAGTCACATTGGCTTCCAGCCGCGTTAAGCGATCGCGCAGTTCCATCACATCTTCACGAGGGTAGCGCAAGGTTCGACGAATTGCACCCAACCGAGTTGCCAGGTAGGAATACAACCCAATTGCCGGACGCAGCGCAGTCAATAACAGGGCTGCTCCAGAACTGATGTAGCCAATGGTGCTGATTCCAGTTGCGGCTAAGCCATACAGCCCAATCGCAGAGAGAAGGTGCAGTGTAATCGCTACCAGCAGCGATCGCCAGGCAATCGTGGCTGCATAATTCACCTGCTGCGGCTCAACCGTAATACCTGCTCGTTGCGATTCTGCCGCATCTGCCAGCACCGCTTTTGCCTCAAAATGAATATTCCACGGCACCGTCACAATAATCGTCAACCACCAAAAACTGGCGGCTCCAATCAGCCAATCGAGAAAGCTGCCAGATGGAATGTGCAGCCATTGCAAAATCCCGAACACCAGCAACACCAAAACAGATAACCAAACCGAAAAACTCAGGAACCCTGTAAACATACTCAAACCAGCAACATGACAATGTGCCCCCAACATGGCAAACCATCTTGAGTGTCACAGTGGCGAGTGTGACAGTTCTCGTAGCAATTGCTGATTGGAAATGGGTAGATGGTGGGTAAGTGAGTAGGTGGGTAGGTAGGTAAGTGAGTGAGAGGGTAGGGGGGTAGGGGGGTAGGGGGGTAGATGGGTTGGAATTTCACTCACTTACTCACCCACTCTCTCACTCCCCTACCTTCCTAATCTTCTGGCTTCTAACTCCTGCCTCCTGCCTCCTAGCTTCACGGACGAATCGTAACAATGCCATAAGCCTTAGAAGACAGGTACTTTTGCGCGGCAAGCTGAATATCTTCTATGGTCAACGCGTGGATGTAGTCGGGATAGTGGATAGCTGGGTTGAGATCGCCCAGGAGGGAGTGGTAGTAGCCGTAGAGTCCGGCGCGATCGCTGGGGGTTTCATTACCAAAAACAAAATGGTTGGCGGTGCGAGTGCGAACTTTGGCAATCTCAAATTCAGTAATACGTTCTTCTTGAATATGCTGGATGTGTTCTGCGATCGCCTGCTCGACTGCTTCCAGGTTTTCTGTGGGCAGTTGGGCTGAGATATAAAACGAGCCTTGATGCTGGTAAGTGATGTTGCTGGCAGAAACGCTAGAGACGAGTCCCCGCTCTTCGCGCAGATCGCGTACCAGGCGAGAAGTGCGACCCCGCCCCAACACCGATGCCAACACATCCAGGGCATAGGTTTGATCCAGGTCATTTAAACCCGGAACTCGCCAAACCATGACCAATCTCGCCTGCTGCAAGCTGTCGTCTGTCACATCTCGCCGCACAATTTGATGAAAGGCGGGTTCAGGTGCGAGAAACGATTTAAGATTGGCGATTTTCGAGGACGGAGTGAAATCCGGTGTAGCGGAATCTTGAAAGCTGTCTTCCACAATGCGAATCAATTCCTCAACGGGCAAGTTGCCCACTACGGCAGCGGTCATCGATTGAGGCTGATACCACTGGGCATGGAAATCGCGCATTTGCTGCGGGGTCAAGTGTTCAATCACAGAGGCAGGTCCTAGCACCTGTCGGCGATAGGGCAAACGCTCAAATGCTACCTCGGTGGTGTGCTGGTAAGTACGGCGACGGGGATTGTCGTGCGATCGCCGAATTTCTTCCAACACCACCTGGCGTTCTCGCTCAAAGCCATCATCAGGAATACTGGGATTCAGCACTACATCCAGTTGCAACGGTGCCAGTTCAGCAAAGTCTTTGGGAGCGGTGGTGATGTAGTAGTGGGTGTAATCCTGGCTGGTAGCGGCATTGGTTACGGCTCCCCGCTGTTCAATTTGCTGCTCAAACTCGCCACTTTTCAGCCTGGCGGTACCCTTAAAAATCATGTGTTCCAGGAAATGTGCCATACCATTAATGCTGTCTGACTCTAGCGCCGAACCAACATTCAGCCAGATATTGAGGTTTACGGCTTCAATCGGCATCTGTTCAGCGATGATCGTCAGTCCGTTTGAGAGGCGGTGAATGGTGGGCGCGTGAAGGGTAGAAAGGGGAGAAGACTTGAACAGGGTAGCCGTCATGAAGTTCCCTTCGGGTGGATGGTCTTCACCCATCTTAATCTGCTCCAGCCTGCGATCGCTGCATTAGGGCACTCTCATCTTTGCCATTTTCGGATGCAGATGTCTCCAAAGGTTGCGGTGGATCTTCGGTTTGCAGCAACGAGTCATCATCCAGTAAGGTGTTGATGAAACTAGCAGCGGGCACTGCCAGCAGCAATCCAGGCAAGCCAAACAGTTTAGTGCCCAGCAGCAAGGAAACAATCACCCAGAGCGGTTTAAGTCCGGTGAAACTCCCCAAAATGCGCGGCGCGATCGCCTGATCCACGATTTGATCCAGCACAAACACCACGAGCAAGACCGTTACTGCCAGAGCAGGTGATTGGGCGGCAATGAGCAAACACACCACGCTATAGCCCAGCACATCCCCAAACGGAATCAGGGTCATCAGTCCCACGGTTGAGCCTAGAAGTAGGCTGTAGGGCACCCGCAACACTACCAGCACAATTGAAAGCAGCACGCCCATAATTACGCCCAGCGTTGCCTGCCCAATGAAATAGCCATGAAAATCGTTTTGCAGCGATCGCCGAATGCGCTCCCGATTTTGCAAGGGAAGTCGTTGAAACACCGCATTCCAAACCCGTTTACCATCCAGCAGCAGGTAGAACGTCAGCACCAGCGTCAGCAGCAAAGACGTTAAAGCATTCACAGCATTAAGCGTCAACAAAACTGTTTGATCTCCCAAGCCTTCTAATTGATCCGGCAGACGTTCGGTAAACTGGCGAATCAGGCGATTGAGATTGATTGGGATGCGGTGAGCAGAAGCCCAATTTTGCACGGTTTGCAGTTTGGCGATCGCGCTGTTAAACCAATCTGGAAGCTGACTCAAGATGGCAGATAGTTGCTCCAACAGGGCAGGAACCAGCGTAACTCCAAGCGTGACCAACCCCACAACGCTCACCAGCAGCACCAGCAGCACGGCATAGTTGCGAGCAATTTTGCGTTGCAGAAACTCCACCGGGTAATTCAAAACAAAGGCGAGCACCGATGCGGCAATGAAGATGGTGAGTAACGGTTCCAGATACTGAAAGATTTGAATGATTACCCAGGCATTAAGCACCACTAACGGTACTAGTAGCCCTGCTTTCAGCCAACGCAAGGAATTTACAGGAGGGGTAATCATCTCAGTTTCACAACACAACGATAAACCTACTGTAGAAACTATTTTTTCTTTCAGACCACTGTTGCAAGATATAGTTTAGTCAGTCAACTTTGGCAGGATGAGTCAGTTACAAACCGTAAACTGGGAAGAGTGCTTGTATGGCTCCAGATAGAGGTCGGTTAGAACGAAACACTGATAAGCTCCGACTGGAGTAATGGCAAGACTATGAAAGGACTTAAAGGTAAAACCGCTCTAATTACGGGAGCGAGTTCTGGTATCGGGCAGGCGATCGCGGTTCGGTTAGCGCAAGAAGGTTGCAACGTTGTCATTAATTACCGCAAAGATTTAGAAGGGGCAGAAGCCACAGAAGCTCAAGCTCTAGAACGTGCCTGCAATTCGGCAGCGGCGGAATGTGGCGTGCAAACCTTGCTAATTAAGGGAGATGTTGCCAACGAAGCAGACATCATCAGAATGATTAACGCTGCGGTTGAGAAGTTTGGCAAACTCGATATTCTCGTTAACAATGCCGGAATCCAGACCGAGCAAGCATCTCATGAAGTCACTGCCGACCAACTGGATCGAGTGTTGAACGTGAATCTGCGGGGTGCTTATCTCTGTGCACGGGAAGCCATCAAACAGTTTTTGGCGCACCACAATCCGGGAGTTGTGATCAATATTTCCAGCGTTCACGAGATCATCCCCCGCCCGCTCTACGTCAGCTACTCCATCAGCAAAGGTGGCATGGGTAATATGACCCGTACTCTAGCACTGGAATACGCCAAGCAAGGTATTCGGGTAAATGCGATCGCCCCCGGAGCCACTGTCACCCCCATCAACAGCGATTGGACAGAAGACCGCGAAAAACAGGCAGAAGTAGAACGCCACATCCCCATGCGACGGGCGGGGACATCAGAAGAAATGGCGGCGGCTGTGGCGTTTCTAGCATCCGATGAAGCCGCTTACATCACAGGGCAGACACTGTATATTGACGGAGGCCTAACGCTTTACGCCGATTTTCAGGAACCGTGGTCGGCATAGGCAAGGGTTAGGAATGGGTAGTAGGTGGTGGGGAATGGGAAAAACAAACCCTTAGGGGCATAGCCTTGTGTTTGCCCGATGGAATGGGCAAGGGGAAATGGGTGATGGGGAGGGTAAGGGAGGTATGAGAATTAGTAGGGACGCGCTGAAAAATGTGTTGTGTTCCCGGGCCCGATTGGGTGAGGGGGCAATGTGGAATCACCGGGATCAGCATCTTTACTGGGTGGATATTTACAATCACGTGGTGCATCAGTTCAATCCGGCAACGGGCGAATGCATTGTGTTTGACACAGGTGCTGAAGTAACGTGCCTTGCCAGCGCCGGAGAGCAACAGTTGATTGTAGCGTTGCGCGATCGCCTTGCCTTTCTCGATACTCAAACGGGAACGGTCACGCCGCTCATTTCGGTAGAAGCAGAGAATCCTCATACGCGCCTGAATGATGGCAAAGCTGACCCGCAGGGGCGCTTTTGGGTTGGCTCTATTAGTGAGCGGGCAAAGCCAGAAGCGAATCTTTACCGCTATGACCCGGATGGTTCGCTGCACCAGATGGAAACAGGGCTAACCAACTCCAATGGGTTGGGCTGGAGTCCGGATCAATCAACGTTTTACCTTACGGATACGCCAACTCACAAAATTTACGCCTATCAGTACGAGCCGCAGACTGGCAGCATTCGCGATCGCCGAGTGTTGATTGACCTGAGCCAGGAAGGTTTATTTCCCGATGGATTGGCGATCGATGCTGAGGGATGTCTCTGGTCGGCCATGTGGGATGCCTGGTGTGTGATTCGGTTTGACCCCAATGGGCAGGAAGTGGCGCGAGTAGAGATGCCAGTTCAGTGCCCCACCTGTTGCGCTTTTGGCGATGCTGACCTGAAAACGCTTTACATCACCACAGCTTCTGTGGGTCAAAGTCAGGCAGAAATTCAGAAAAGCTTTTACTCTGGTGACCTGTTTGCGCTGAGAACCGATGTGGTAGGCTTACCCGCCAACTCCTTTAATCCGCAATAATCAGGGCAGAAACACATTGGGTTTAATCTGGATGATTATTGTGGTGATGGGCGTTTCGGGCGTTGGCAAAACGACTATTGGAACGCTGCTGGCGCAACAACTGAATATTCCTTTTTACGACGGGGACGATTTTCATCCCGAAGCGAACATTGCCAAGATGCAGCATGGCGTTCCATTAACAGACAGCGATCGCCGCTTATGGCTACATACCCTGCATGACCTGATCCAACAATTGGCTGAAGCGCAACAATCTGCGGTGATTGCCTGTTCAGCCCTAAAAAACTCCTATCGTCAGATTCTGGCAGAGGGATCAGAAGATGTGCGATTTGTGTTTTTACACGGCAGCTATGATTTGATTCAGCAGCGCTTGCAGCAGCGCCGTCAACACTTTATGTCTGCGAGTCTACTGCAAAGCCAGTTTGAAGCGTTGGAAGCCCCGGCAGACGTTTTGACAGTCGAGATCACTGATACTCCAGAGGCGATCGCAACCACCATCCGCAACCAGCTAACTTGACAACAGATTTAATGAATAGACTCCGGTCCCTATCCCCCATTCCCCTTTACCGATCCCGCGTAATCAACACAAAGTTCTCCGCTTCCCCCAGTTGCCGCACATTTTTCAACGCTGCCTGCTGGAGTGTGAGGCGATCTACCAGTACATAAGGTTCGGAAATGTCTTGCCAGTACTGAGCAACTGCGGCAGATGGTGAGAGAGCAATATTGCGAACTGCGTAAAAAGCCGTTACCGAGACCACTGAGCGATCGCTGTAAAAATTCAAGGAGGGGCGACTGTGCGGGTAAGACATCACCACTTCTCGTCCAGCGGGTGTGTATTGCTGAATTAAGTTGGCAACGGGCTTCACCGCAAACGATTCTTGCAATTCCCACAGCCAATAAGGAGATACCATCAGCATTGCTAGAGAAACATAGGTACCCCAAAACAGGACTGGAATGAATTGTGGGTCGTGTTGCAACAGCAGCACCGTGACGATGCTTAATGTCAGCGCGATCGCTCCCAGGATCATCGACAAAGAAACGCGCGGATCGGGGCTAAGGATGCCAAAGTAAAGACTGGTACCCCATCCCACCATTGCCATCAAGCCAAACAGGATCATCCAGGCAATGGGGTAGCGCTCCCGTGGTAAATGTCGTACGCCATAAATCGCGCCTGCATCCCAAACGCGCGTTAAGGTCTCCCCGCCCGCCAGAGCCAACGCAGGATACAGCGGCATGATGTACCAGGGCAACTTCGTTTGCATCAACGAAACCACCAAAAAATAACCGCCACTCCAAACGAGCACTAACTTTGCCCAGCCCAAGTTACGGTGTTCCCACGCCGACTTAAACGCCTGCGGTAAAAATACCAACCAGGGCAAGGTGTATTTCAAAACCTCTAAAAGGTAATACCAGATGGGTCCCTGATTGCCTTCAACCGAAGTCCAGAGGCGACTAAAGGACTGATTGACCAGGTTTGCGCCCAGAAACAAAGAACCGTATCGCTGCCACTGTGCCCAATACCAGGCAGCCACGGGCGCACTCCCCAGCAACATCCCAAACCAAAGATAACCGGAAGCCAACAAGCGAGGTGTATCCCACAGGATGAAGCCAAGCGCGATCGCCCCCAGTAGCAACCCCACAGCACCTTTGGTGAGGCAGGTTAGCCCAAAGCCAATGCCCACCCCCAGCCCCCAGCGCAAATCTCGCCGCGATCGCAGCAGGCAGTACAGCATCAACAAAAAAAAGCACACCAGCGCCCCATCCAGCATTGCCAGACGACCGTGACGCACAACAGGCAACAACGTTAAATAAATCAATGCGGCAAAAACGGCAGGTGTTCTCCGCAAAAACACTTCCCGCCCAATTCCATACAGCAGGGGCACCGAAAGCGATGACAACACGGCTCCGGGCAAGCGTGCCATCCATTCATTCACGCCACCCAGGGCATAACATTGAGCAATCAGCGAATGTACGAGGGTGGGCTTATTGAGGTAGGGTGCGCCGCCAATCGTGGGATACAACCAGGTAAGAGAATTGGGCGATTGTCCTGTTTGCGATCGCCAAATGTCTTGTGCGACCTGTGCCACAATCCCTTCATCCCAATCGCGCAGAGGCAAATCTCCTAAACCCACCAGAAAGAGCACCAACGCTGCCAGGAACAATCCCAGCACCCAAAGTCCATCAGTCCATTGATCCGTCGCAATCTTTCCAATCTTCAATGCTCTAACGTTCCAGCCTCGCACGTTCAATCCTCATTGTTTGTAATACCCAATTTCGACCCCTCACCCTCACAAACTCGCCTTAGTCTTCAGCATCCGGCAAATATCGTTCTAGCCGCTTTGCCAAAACTAGAATGAACAATGTGAGTAACGTTGCAATCACACTGATTCGCCAGAGTCCACACCCTGCCATTACGCCTAACGCCGCCGTTACCCAAATAGAAGCCGCCGAGGTCAGCCCTTTTACTTTCAGTTTTCCGGTGTCTAAACTGCGATGCACAATTTCTCCCGCACCCAAAAAGCCGATGCCAGTCGCAATTCCTTGAATTGCGCGACCTAACTCACCTGGTGAAGCTCCCGTTTGCAATGGAACCATAACAAACAAGGCAGCACCCAGACTAACCAACATATGGGTTCTTAGCCCACCTGCTTTGCCAGAAATCTGCCGATCCCACCCGACAGTGCCACCTAAAAGGACTGCCAATCCCAGGCGAAGCGATATCTCTATCCAGTTATCAGAACTCACAGCAAGCATCTCTGCCGATGTTGCCACAGGGAATGCCATCTCGACAACCTAAAAAGCATGATTACTAAGTTAATAGGCAACTGGCAGGGGTTTTAACTCTGCGGTTGACGGTTTTATTGGTTTCTTCTCGCCCGATTCCGGATTAACCAACTCTAGGCGCTCCATGTGATTAACTAGTTGTCCTACCTGAAGCGTCATTTTGCGAGAAGACTCCACGGATTTTGCCAGCAGCACTCTGGAACGGGATGAGGTAAGGGTGCGGGATGTTAATCTTGCGGGGAGTGTGTGAGACCGGTGCGATCGCTGGGTAGGTGGCTTAATTGCCGCCTCAATCGCCTGTAGCGAAATGGGCTTTGGCTCGTTTGCGGGCACATTGACCACAATCAAGTAGCCAGCAAAGTTTTTCCCGCCAACGCTGTGTAGCGCCTTGAGAATTTTGGGCATATCAGCATGAACGAGTTGCCCCCTCTCGTTATAGAGCTCCCGTGCAGAGAGGCATCCAATCGTGGGATTCCAGTTGTAACTCTCTGGCACGTTGCGGTCTTTCCCTCGGAAGAAATCGACCGATTCTCCCGACCCATGAATGCGGAATAACCCTCGTCCTGCTTTACCTGCCCAGTAGCTTTGATGTAGCGCTCGATGGTTGCGCCAGGAAGGCGGCAGCAGGGCTTGATAATCTGCCAGGTTACCTGTGAAACTTCCTGCCCGTCCTGGAAGAAACTGCTTTGCACCCGCTTCAAACGGCACGTATAGGTTAATTAGTGGAAATTGACCATAAGCGCGGAAAAACTCATCATCCGGCTGCGGAATCGTGCCCTCAATCCGAAAAATACCCTGGGGAGTTTGCCCACGGGTGAAATTCCATCCCAATTCGTGGATTGATTCTAACAGCAACGGCACCGACCAAAGCTTGTCGCCCTGTTGTATGAAGTTACCGTTCCGGTCTTTGAGAATTGTTTGACACAGCACTCTGCGATCGTCCCGACACAACACGTATAGGTGAACCTGCCGGGGTGCAATTTCCCAATTCAACAATTCTTTCAACGATGGCAAATCTCGCTCGTTGGTGATGTCGGTAATGTCTTGCAGCGTGGTTTGCAAGTACACGTTGCTTGTCCAGTTGGGAAAGCGCGATCGCGCAACTCCACTCAACCGCGCTAATTCGCTGGCAGCCAGTTTGCCTTTTGCCAACCCAGACAGTGCTACAGCAACCCACTCCGGTTCAGGGCTTTGCTCAATAGTCTCTACAAACCGTTGGGCAACAGACCCATAAAAGTTGGGATCACTTAAGTAAAGCTGCGTCGCCACCTTCATTGCCTGATCAACAGTCCTTGCCTGAGAAACAGACAACCCCGAACGGTTCGTCATCATCAAAATTTGGTTTAAGGCTTCGGCAACAAACGGTTCTCGTGGTTCAACCACAGCCGTTGTCCACAACAAATGCCGCCAATGGTCTTCGTTTTCGGCAGTGATGGGCACCTTATCCAAGTCATAGTTTTCTGGACGGATTTGACGCAGCTGCTTTTCGCGCTGCAAAACACGAGCCGTGCTGGTCGCTTGTAGCTTCTTCTCCTGCGTTGGCGGAGTATCCAAACTTCCAGCCTTCGTTTTTGTCGAAGGCTTAATAGTCATCCCCAACAACGCCAGGATGGTTACAGCAGCGATCGCCTCAAATTTGCGTCGAGAGCCAAATCGCGATCGGGGTGGCATACGTCTCATGGCAGACTGCCGTTACTCCAAAAGATAGAGAATGGTACGAGGGTTCCCTACTTTTTAGCATCCTCACTCATCAAATCCCAAAGTGTTCAAAATCCGCAAAATACTTCTTCGGCAGTATAAAAATTTGGTGAAAGAGTCAGGAGTTAGAAGTCAGAAGTCAGAGGAGGAAGGTAAAAGGAGTAATACCTTCCCCTCACCACTCTCCGATCCTGCCCATTAACCCATCCACCTACCTCTTTCCCTTCCTCCATCAAGTTCTATTTCACCCAGGAACCTTTGTTCAACTTTGAAATTCTTCATAAATAGAGTCGCTATGTTACTATCTGGATGGCTAAGGTGGCTCTTCGCAACAAACTAGCCTTTTGTGGTGGAGGAGATGACAGGAGTGCAAGACAATACATCAGGCGGGTATCCCAGTGGTTATCCACAGCGGAATCAACCCGACCCAATTCGTGTGGGTGTGATCGGCGTTGGAAACATGGGTCAGCATCATACTCGCGTCCTGAGTTTGTTGAAGGACGTAGAGATGGTGGGAGTTTCGGATGTGAATGTCGATCGCGGAATCGATACAGCCAGTAAGTATCGGGTGCGATTTTTTGAGAATTATCATGACCTCTTGCCTCACGTAGATGCGGTCTGCATTGCAGTTCCCACTCGATTGCACCACGCAGTTGGGATGGCGTGCCTACAAGCTGGGGTACACGTGCTCGTCGAAAAACCGATCGCGGCAAGTATCGTTGAGGCAGAATCACTCGTAAATGCAGCGGCAGAATCCCAATGTATTTTGCAAGTTGGGCATATTGAACGATTCAACCCAGCGTTTCAGGAGCTAAGTAAAGTCCTGAAAACGGAAGAATTGTTAGCGCTAGAAGCTCATCGCATGAGTCCTTATTCTCAGCGGGCAAACGATGTATCGGTAGTTCTAGATTTGATGATTCATGACATCGATCTGTTGCTAGAACTGGCAAGCGCACCTGTTGTTAAACTCACCGCCACTGGAAGCCGTGCCTCTGGTTCAGGCTACTTAGACTACGTCACCGCTACTTTAAATTTTGCGAATGGCATTGTGGCAACGTTGACCTCTAGCAAGGTAACGCACCGCAAAATCCGCCGAATCGCGGCTCATTGTAAAAATTCCTTAACTGAAGCAGACTTTCTAAATAATGAAATTCTGATTCATCGCCAAACGACCGCTCAATGCATGACTGATTATGGCCAAGTCTTGTATCGTCAAGATGGCTTAATCGAGAAGGTTTACACCAGCAATATTGAGCCACTTCATGCAGAACTTGAGCATTTTGTTGCCTGTGTTCGTGGCGGGCAGCAGCCGTCTGTAGGAGGTGAGCAGGCACTCAAAGCCCTACGTCTTGCCAGCTTGATTGAGCAGATGGCATTGGATGGGCAAGCATGGCAGCAACGAGAAGTGGAACTCAGCGGTGCATCCCATTCGGTACTAGCCGTGTAGGGGTTTGTTGAGGTTAGTCCTGCAATACGTGAATGTTACCTGTATAGCAGGCAACCCACACCTGGTTTAGCTCGTCGTCATAAGTGATGCCAATGGGACCAGCACTAACGCTGAGCGACTGCACAACCTGCATGTCTGATGTGCGAACTTTGCTGACCGTGTCAGAATCGTAGTTCACAACATACAGGAATTGTCCATCGCCAGAAATTGTCATGCTGCGTGGTGCACTTCCGGTGGGAACTTTACTGAGCACACTGTTGCTGGCAAGGTCAATTTTGGCAATCTGCCCCTCGCCGTTAAGGGTGGCATAGAGGTATTTGCCAGCAGGATCAATGTTCAGGTGGCGAGGCGAATGCCCAACGTTCCGAATCCAATCTACTGAGAAATTTTTGAGATTGATGGTTGCGATGTCGTAGGAACCCATGACAGCAACGTAAGCCATCTGAGATTGGGGGGCTATGGCAATGCCACGAGGATAGGGTCCCACCTGAATTCGCCGAATTTCTTTGTTTTGTGCAGCATCAATAATGCTGACATCCCAACTGCACCAGTTGCTTGCTAACACGTATTGGCTGTTGGGGGTGGTGGCAACGTATTTGGGCACTGCACCCACCTGAATTGCTCGTTCAATATTCAGGGTTTTGGTACTGATGCGGTAGAGAAAACTGGGGTCGTGGTTCTGTGCAGGGCTGCAATCGTCGTCGGCTGAACTACTGAAGCCGGCTCCGTACATCTGGTAGTTTGACACCCAGGCGATCGCGCCATCAGGACTAAAGGCTGCTTCAACGGGCGCACCGTTTTGAGTACCCGGATACTGCGGATAGCCAGAATCTGCCAGCTTAACCTGGTCAGAAATCGTTTTAACGAGGTTTGCTTGGCGATCGTATACGGTGATGGTGTGGTTATACATCATATTTTGGGCGAAGAATAAACCCTTACCTGAATGTACCACTGACTTTGGCGAAATGTTCCCTGTGATGGTTTTAACCAACTCCATTCCAGTGCTGCTCAGTTGGGTCTTAACAACATGGTTAAGATGTCCCTGATATTCAGAGAGTTTTTGCTGTGCTAGGGCTAGTTTAGGATGCGATCGCGGCACCGATTGCAATAACGCGATCGCCTGCTGCCACTGCTTTGCAGCCTTGCGCCACTCCTGCTTTGTTGTTGCTTTTTGTCCAAGCTGGTATGCCGTATATCCTTTTGCCATCCCCTGCTCGATTAAGTCAGTTGTAGCACCGCTTGCGGGCAGCGCTGTTGCTGTTGTTTCGGCACGGGCACGTTTGTTTGAGGTCGGCAGATTAGCGCTGGGGCCAACGAAGAAGCGAAACCAGATAATGCTGCTACTTACGAAAAAGAGAATCGGGACGCTGAGCAGCAGCGCTAATGTGAATGGGCTAAACTGCTTCCACCACGGTATTGCTGGCACTGCTGGCGCTTTGACACCTGAGGGTGCCGCCAGATCTGGGTTGAGCACGAAGGGGTTCGCAGCCAGGCTGGATGGATTCAGGGAAACTTGTTCTACCCAGATAGGAGAACTTTGCCCTACCAAACGGCTATAGACCACCGCCGTAGAAAGCCAACCCAAGCCTAAGCGGGTCAACCCGCGCCGAATGAATTCAATTGAAGGCGATGGGGCTAAAACCCGTTCAGACTCTAGCAAGACGTGTAAATTACCATCCCGCAAAACGGCTCTTGCAGATACCCCGATAACTTGTAAGCTGGCATTCATGAGGGCTGCGATCGCTTCCGCATCCCCGGCTTGAGCAAGCTGTAAAAGATTTGACTGTGTCATCTCGCGATCTCACCGACACCTGAGCCACGATAGCCGATATATCTGACGACGAAGCAAAAACTTTACCTGTCTCATAGTTAGAGTAGATGGTTTATTCTACAGGTTTTAGTGCAGATATACTCCTTCATGAAAACTACGGAGAGGGGGTTCAATGATTTGATGGGACGATGCAACTGATAAGAACTTCTAAAGAGAGAGGGGAATCCTCTGGAAACTGGCTAAAATTAAATCGCAATTATCCTTGAAGGGGAAACACCGTTATGTCGGATCTCAATCGCGGCATTATGAAATTCGACGGAGCCGATAGCCCAGCAGCGATCGCAGTTTCATCATTGCTTGTTTTGGGCAGCATCGGCTTCTTGGTTGTATGGGCACTTCGTTCTGCCTATGCGCTTGGATGAAAGGGGCATTCACCCTCTGCTGTTACGGTTCTGCACATTACTGAGATTTTGAGACAAAAGGCACGATGCGTCGTGCCTTTGCTGTTTTAAAGAGTCCGATTTGAGGCGTGTTAGGCTGAGAACCTGAGCAATTTTATTTTTGCCTGTCTGAGGAATTTGCATGCTGACTCGGTTGCGGACTCGTGACTTGTTTAAGGCAAAACTCTCTCGATATGTTGCCTCGTGGGTGTTTGTCAGCATTGTTTTGATTGAAATTGTGATTTTGGTGCCGTCTTATTTTCGGCAGCGGCAACAACTTTTGATGGAACTGGAAGAAGTGTCTTACGAAGTGTTGATTCCGTTGTTGACGAAGCCGGAATATCAAACGATGCGTCCGGAGCAAATTCTCCAGAAAATTAGTCAGCGACGACAACCCAACTCTGTGATTTTGGGGGGCGCACTTTACACGGCTCAGGGGCAAATCATTGGCACATTTGGCGAGAAGCCAGAGTTGCTGCTGCGTGACTGGGGCAACACTAAAATTGTTCGACAATATCATCCGCAGCGCGATCGCTACGACGTAATCTGGACAGCTAACGCCTTAAATGACAAATACGTGCTAATTGTGCGCCACGATGCCACCCAGATCGAAGCCGAACTGCATCAATTTATTGTTCGGATTGCGTTGTTGGTTATGGTGATTGCAATCTTCGTCACGCTTACTACCATGCTGGGCACTGGTCTGCTAAAGGATGGTAGTTACAATAAAGGCAGCGTTGAGGATGC
>JACYLN010000008.1 GCA_015272515.1 Leptolyngbyaceae cyanobacterium C42_A2020_001
CAGGAGCCTGTAGGAAAGTCTAATCCGCCTCATGTTTTATATCTTCCTTACAGTAGGGTAAGCTAGTTTGAAATTTGTAGGGTCGGTAAAGTAAAAGTAGAGCAGCAATTTGGGTTATGTAATCAGTTGTTCGTCCTGTAAGTATTTGGTTCTCTACTATGATGCTAGATGTCCTACTAATGGTTGCCGCTGGCGTAATGGAATTTCGATCCAAAACTCAGCACCCAAGCCTGGTTCTGATACACACCGAAGGGTTCCTCTGTGTTTTTCAGCAATAATTTGATAGCTGATGGATAACCCTAGTCCTGTTCCTTTCCCAACTGGCTTTGTGGTGAAGAATGGGTCAAACAATCTAGCTCTAACTGCTTCTGTCATTCCAGGTCCATTATCTGCAATGCAGATTGCAACATGGCTGTTATGATGAACTGCCGTTTTAATGGTGATTTTGCTAGGATTTCGTCGAATTTCCATCAGCGATCGCTGGCTATCATAGCTATGCAGCGCATCGATTGCATTACTCAAAAGGTTCATAAATACTTGATTGATCTGCCCCACAAAACATTCAACTAACGGTAGCTTGCCATACTGCTTAACGACTTCAATTGGGGGATTTTCTGCCCTTGATTTTAATCGATTTTGTAAAATCAAGAGTGTGCTGTCTATCCCTTCATGAATATCAACAGCTTTCATTTCTGCCTCATCTAAACGAGAAAAATTTCTTAAAGACAGCACAATCTGACGGATGCGATCGGCTCCTACCTTCATCGAAGAAAGCAACTTAGGTAAGTCTTCCAACAGAAAATCCAAATCAATCGTTTCGATATGTTTTTCGATTTCTAAATACGGCTCAGGATAAAAACGCCTGTAAAGATTTAATAGGTCTAACAAATCTTTAGTATATTCATTGGCGTGTTCTAAATTGCCATAAATAAAATTCACAGGATTGTTGATTTCGTGAGCGATTCCAGCCACTAACTGACCCAAACTCGACATTTTCTCAGTCTGAATCAATTGTGATTGAGTCTGTTGTAACTCGTTCAGTGCTTGCTTAAGTTTTGTGGCTTGGGCTTCGGCAATTTCAGCTAGGTTTTCTTTAATTTGTAATGCACTTCGTAGCTGAGCTTGTTGCTGTCTTAATTCCTCCGTTAACTTCTTTGTGTCGATCAGTGCTGTGTTTTTAGCTTGTAGTAAAAAGAGAAAATCAACAATTGGATCATGAGTTGCAAAGTCTTTTAGTTTAATTCCTAAAGGTCCCAGGCTGGCGGTATCAGTAACCCAGGGTGATCCCAGAAAAAAGATCACATCCTCGTCCTCAACGTACATCATCTGTCCCTTTAGTTGCATCTCATTATGACGAGATTCCAGGATGAAAAGAGAGCGAGACTGCTGCTTAATTAGATCAAACTCAAACTCGATTCTGGGACGATTGATGTGAAAATGCTGATTGATTTGACTACCAACTAATTCTGTAAGAGTAATTCGCCGCAGAACTTCCCCAGCTTGTAAAATTTCGCGATCGCGGTTGAAGACAAAATGAAACGGAAACGCGCTGGAAAATAGCTGCGGCGGTAAACAAAGATGTGGAGAAACCATGATTATTCGGGTTGTTTATACTGAATTGAAAATTCGTCGTGTTCTGCACCCTCCTCTCGACTCTGTGTTTGAGTTACTTCAACCTCTGTATTAAATCGGGTTCCTAATCCTTTGACTAACCCCACCACCATTGGAGCTAGCCCCTCTCGATTGGAGTGATAGTGAAGTTTGAGAGATTCTTCTGTTTGATCAGTACAATCAAACGATGGAGGGTTGAGCTGGGGAAAAATCACTCCAACACGGGCGTGTAAATTATCCAAATTCTCCAAAAACTCCGGCAGATTGTCACCGCTCATTTCCATCATTTCGCCATAGCCTTCTTGAGCGGTGTATTTTACCCAAAACTCTCCAAACGCCTGCATAATTTCACAAGCAGATAACCCCAATACCTCGCTGGCAGCTTTGACTAGTTTATGAGTAACATCATCCGGATAACCTTCCATACTGATGAAACTGTCAACCTCTAGGTCTGCTTTTTGCTTAATTTCTTTCCAGGTTTGTTCGCCAAAGTGTTTGCACACCATGTCTTCGATCGCTTTATTAACCAGTCCGTACATATCATTCTCCAATGTAATACCGTCAGGCTTTTATCATTAGAGGGTGGTTGAGAAGTGCCAGATGTTTTGATTCGTCCCCTTAAAACCTTCGATTTTGAAGGATTGCCAAATTGGTATTCCCCATTGGGAGCGCTAGGGGGGACTGTTTGAGCCGCAATTAGCACTTTTCAAACATCCTCTTAAGCCTAAAATTCCCACTTTTCTTTTAATGGCAACACAATTTAAACAATAAATTGTGTTGCAAGTAGATTTTTTGCTCTCTTGCTGTCTAAAGGTTTAGAAAAGAAATATCCTTGTCCACTTTCACATTGCAATTCCTTTAAGTGGGCGAGTTGTTCGGCAGTTTCCACTCCTTCTGCTACCGCATCCATGCCTAAACTGCGGGCAAGCATCACCACTGTCCGAATGATTTCTAATTTCTCACTGTCTGTATCTACGCTCTGAATGAATGAGCGATCGATTTTAAGCGTGCTGACTGGAAAGCGGTTGAGATAGCTTAAAGATGAATAACCTGTTCCAAAATCATCCATCGACAATTGAATTCCGAGTGCTTGAAGCTGCAACAGACTGGCAGTCGTAGACTCTACATTATCCATCAAAATACTTTCGGTTATTTCCAGCTTTAAACTATCAGCAGCTAACCCCGTTTCTTGCAAAATTTGCTGGATTTGCGTTGTAAAGTTTGGCTGTGCAAATTGTTTACTAGAAATGTTGACGTTGATTGTTAAGGTATGTGCTGAAGGAAATTCCTGCTGCCATTGGCGCATTTGTTGACAAGCTTCCTGCAATACCCAATCTCCTAAAGGAATAATCAATCCAGTCTCTTCTGCAACTGGAATAAACTCACCTGGCGCTATTAACCCCCGCTCTGGATGGTGCCAGCGAACAAGTGCCTCAAATCCAGTAATTTGTTGATTCTTTAGAGACACAATGGGTTGGTAATGTAGATGAAACTCATGTCGTTCAAGTGCTCGCCGCAAATCGGTTTCCAGTTGCAGAAGGGTGACTGCCCGCACATGCATAGCAGTGTCAAAGATTTGATACTGAGCCTTGCCTTTTCCTTTGGCATGGAACATGGCGGTGTCTGCATCCCGCAGTAAATCTTGGGGTTGTTCATACCCAGTTGTGCTGAGGGCTATACCAACGCTCGTACTGGCGAAGATCTCATGTCTACCCAGCTTAAATGGCAGCGTCAACTCTTTTTGCAATCGCTCGGCAATTTGGGCTGCATACTGACTGTCTTGAATCTCTTCTAAAAGGATTGCAAACTCGTCACCACCCAGGCGTGCAATTAAATCTGTTCGCCGCAGGGATGCTTCCAGCCTGCGAGAAATGGCAATCAGCAGTTGATCGCCAACCATGTGTCCGAGACTATCGTTGATGACTTTAAACCGATCCAGATCCAGGAAAAGAACCGCGAACAGATAATCTTGCTGCTGCTTGCTGCGAGCGATCGCCTGCTCCAATCGATCAATAAACAGAGCACGGTTTGCTAAACCTGTTAACCCATCGTGCAGTGCATCATGGAGTAGCTGTTCTTCAACTCGCTTGCGCTCAGAAATATCGCGACAAACAATCACGCCCCCTTTCGGAGTCCCATTTTTGTCTTTGAGTGGTCTTCCGGTCACTGTGACCCAAATGCCATCGGGTGCCTGAGCATGACGCACAAACATTTCCACATCGGTGACTTCCTCCCCTCGAATTGATCGCTCTAAGGGCAGATCCTCTGTGTTGAATGGGGTCACGCGATCGGCGCGAAAGAGATTCATGGTTTGCGAACAGTGATTGGCGACCAAGTGAGTTGCTTGACTGCCAAACATCCGCTCGGCTGCCGGGTTGAAGACTAGAAAATTTCGATTCTCATCCGCAACAATTACCGCATCGCCCATGCTATCTAGAATTGACTTCAAGCTTTCGGAAATCTCCGTTTGCTTTACTAATGCTGCTTCAATTTGTTTTCGTTGAATAAATTGCCCAATCTTGATGCCGATGTCTGCCATCATCTCTTGCAAACTATCATCTGGTTCGCAGGGTCTATGGCTGAAAAACTCAAATACCCCAATCACCTCAGTGCCATTTTGAATTGGTAATGCAAAACCACCTTGTAACCGGGCAGCGATCGCGTGTAGTCTGCGGGGTGAGTTGGGATCTTTGGTGATGTCATCAGTCCAGATTGGTTCGCGATCGTGCCAAACGCACCCCGCCAAACCAACTCCCATCGGGAGTGTCAGCATCCGATTCAATAGCTCAAATTCTTTGAAATGCTCAGGCAGTGCCGTCCAAACCCCATGACACTTCAGTTCTTTGGCAGATGGATCTACCATCCACAGCACACCCACCTGCCAGTCTAAGGCAGCGCAGATTGCTTCTAACAGTTTGATGGCAGCGTCGCTAAATGTGGACGATTCTGCAAGGATATGCGTTACCGCATAGAGTGCTGCTAATTTGCGGTTAGCTGTGCGGAGTTCTGCCCGTTGCTCGGTCAATTCATCGGTTAATTTCTTGGCATCCGACAAGGCAGTATTTTGTGCTTGTAATAGAAACAGAAAATCAACGACTGGATCATGAATTGCAAAATCGCTGAGGGTTAAGCCATAGGATTTGAGTGATGCAATATCTGTAACCCAGGGAGAGCAGAGAAAGAAGATAACTTCTGTTTGCTCAACATAAATCATCTGTCCCTTGAGCTTCATGCCATTGTGCAGGGACTCTAGCAAGAAAAGCGATCGCGATCGCTTACAAATTTGTTCAAATTCAATTTGAATATTAGGTCGAACAACTTGAAAGTGTTTCTCAAGTTGGCTTCCAACGATCAATTCAGGATAGATTTGTTGTAAAACTTCCCCAATTTGAAGAATTTCTTGATTTCGATTAAATACTAAATGAAAAGGAAAAACCTCTGTAAATAAATCTGGTATTAATGTGAAGCAGGATATTGATTTCACATCTTTAAAAGAGAAAAGATTGGGTAAAGCCGTTGTTGCACCTTCCATTGTTCTCCTACGCACGAGTTCACCATGATTGAAAGGTTACTTAAGAATCAAATGTTTGATATTGGGGCGAGTGGATCTTGCTTCGCCCCCTAGATTCATAAGCCGTAAAACCTGTTTCTAATTAGGCTGAAACAAGCTGCCGAGAGTGACCTGCATATGCATGTGTGGATGTTTGGCGCACAATTCCATCAAAGAAACATGCTCTTGCATTCATCGCATCAAGAATTGCCCGATTCACATCCATCGCAACTTCTGTTGTAGTAATACGAGGTTCAATCAAAGCTGCTAACTGGGCTGCATGGCTGTCATCCACATCAATATGCACATCAAAAAAGATCAATGCTTCTTTGGATAAAGCCGTTGCTCCAGCAATGCCGCGTTGAAGCTGGGAATAGAGGGTATTCACAATTCCCTCGGACGCGAAACAGACGGCTCCCAGGGCTGCCAAATAGCTATATTGATGGGGTAAGTTCAGATAGGTGTCGATTAGATGCCGAGTTTCGGGTTCGGTTGGCAGGGATGAAAGCGTTTCGTCATCAATTCCTAATGCTCGTGTGAACTGACGAAATAGCTCAGGATGGGCAAGATTTGGATCTCCCTGCCCCATCTCGTCGAACAAGTTCTCTAAAATCACCCGTTGGGCACCTTCATCAGGACAGCGGGATAAAATGCCAGCCAATATGCGGTTGAATTCTTTTGAGAATTTATACATCTGAACCGCCAATATCTGAACTTCTGCTAGTGTGAGCTGGGTTGTGCGGCAGCGAACTAGAAACTCGTGACTCCACAAGGGGTGGTTAGCAGTTACCTCAAGGAAGGATTGCATGACGGAAGAAGAGGGTGGTTTCATCGCGTTACCTGTACAGCTAAATGGAGTGGATAGTCAACGAGGGGTTTGAAGAACGATTGATCAAGCTCGACGTGGTTTGGTTGCACTCGTAGCTCTCGTAATGTTGGCATGGTGTTGAATCCAGCCGCTTTGAGGGCATCGAAGTAGTCTTCCAATGTTTTGTGAACGAGCTGCACATCCAGCCAAGAACCATCGCGTTTCCAAATTCGTCCTGGAAACTGGCGATCGCGCTGACTGAAGTAACCAGCTCCTTCCACCTGAAAATAAAAGGGATATTCTGCTTGCCGCATGTAAGGAAAAGCTGGATGGGGCACGCTGAAGATAAATCGTCCTGCGGGACGCAGAATTCGAGCGACTTCTGCCATACATTGTTGAGTCTGCTCGACAGTTAGATAGTTGAACAGGAAGACGGCAACTACCAGATCGAGTTGGCGATCGCCAAATTGAGATAAATCTGTAGCACAGCCAACCTCATAGTGAATGCCGAGGCAATCTTCAGACTCCTGCGATCGAGCAGCGGTAATCATTCCCTGGGAAAGATCCATCCCAGTCACTTCCCCGGCTCCTCGGCGACGCAACTCTCGGCTGCAATACCCCTCGCCACATCCCAAATCGAGGACACGCAGTCCGGCGATCGGTTCGCATAATTCTAAGATTGCAGGACGCGCCGTAAAGTCTGAAAGTGAACTGGGTTCTCCACGAACCCAATTTGAAGCAGTGTTGTTATATAGGTTTCTAGTTGAGTCGGTGTTCGTTGCCATCATATTGCTTATTGATGAACAGATTTGAATCAAGGCAATGCTCTAATTTGAGGAAATATCAACTGTGGGTTGAAAGTGCCATCCTGAAACGAGGAATTAAAACAGTGGCACAGTCCGATAGCCCCTCGTGTAGAGAGGAACTGAACCCAAATTGGTTTTTCTAGCTCTTGCCTCTTCAACAGACTCGTCAAACACAATCAGGGTATCTGTACCCACTTTGAGCCAATCCTCATAGGGCACACTCATATCAGTTTCAACGCCTCCACTGCTGGGAGGAACCATTGCCCGGTAAGCTTCGTTAAACTTGCGACGGAAACGAAAATCAACCGATATTCGCACCCCATCAGAAACTCGTCGCACGGTTTGATGTAGCCCACGGGCATCATTGAAGTACATAGTGCCGTGTTGCAATCTGGCGTTGTCATAAGACACTACCATTGGAATGTCTTTTCCTTCGTTAAAGTCGGACATGACTCGCATAGTCGGCAACTCCATCTCACGAGGCATTTCACCTGCTTCGATGGTGATGTTGTTGATGTCGCCAAACAAGGGCAGAACCACGACTGTTGCATCGGGTACAACCCCTGCCCAAACATCGCTGTGGCGTTTGGTACTGGTAAAAGGTAAGCGCAGGGCATCGGGGTTCATTGTGCCATAAACGATCCGCAGGTTGACGGGCAAATCAACTGCCTCAATCAGGTCATTGGCTCCCAATTGGCGAAAGGCGTTAGCAACGCTTTTTTGAAAAGCGTTGAATTCCAGAATGTGTTCACGTTTTGGCATCAATAACCCAGTGCCCATGTAGTTGGGCAGTGTGCCTTTTGCTTCTAACAGGCGTTCTAACATTTCTGCTTCAGGCAGTACGATAGGACTGTTTAAGCAGGCTGAGACATAGGCCGCGGCGGCGGATTGAATTTGCTGAAATAGCTCAAGTTTAAGGGTGTGTTCAAAGAGCAGGCGGTAGTCATGGCGGGTGGCGATTCTGGATGCTAACTCGTTAAAGAGTTGGTCACCTAATTGAGAGAATGCGATCGCTGGTTCATCTGCTTTGGAATGAACCTGTAGACGTTCGATCAGTCCTTCAACCATTCTTTCTGCTCCTGATTGCTTACAATAATTAGCTGACTTCATTCCATGCACATTAAGTAGGGAACTCCATGACTCCGTCAGAATCTATGCCTCAATGATTAGCTGATGGTTGATTCTTGAAGAATTAAATGAATTACTTAAATGCATCAATGTTTTGTTGATCTTGTTTCCGATTGAGATTTGAACTATGTCTTCAAGTTAGTGACACAGTGGATATAAGTTTGTTTTAACAGTGAATTTTTCCTAATACAACTGTTGAAAATACAGAGGGTGCTTAAATAAAATTAATAAAAATATCCTTTCTGGAAACCCCTACGGCTCTGGTTAAACAGATGATTTCGACGGTTGAGAACGTGTTTTGTGAGCAATTTAATTTGTCTTCTACATCATTTCTTTGAAAGGGCAATCGTTCTCTTAATAGGGAATTTATTTCGCTCCCCGTATATCTAACGAATCAAATATAGGAACTTTCAGCAATTTGCATGATGAGATTTCAGCGATTTAACTGAGCGTAGATCAGTACGCCTTAATTTCAGTCAAATAGCCGAAATTAACCCGAATTTGGGTATGAAGTGTTCTCGTGGGGTTGTGTTTCGCCTAACAATCTTCCACTGGTTGCTCACAGGCACCAATGCTCACCCAACTGGTGGAACCGTCTGCCCAGTGTTCCTTTTTCCAGATGGGGGCGTTGTGCTTTAATGTGTCGATCGCGTATTTACATGCGGCAAACGCCTCTGACCGATGCGGACATCCCACTGCAACTAGCACACTAATTTCTCCAATCCCCAACCGCCCCACCCGATGGTGAATGACTACGTGGGTAACATCTGTCCAGCTTGCTCGAATCTCGGCAGCAATTTTTTGAAACACACGCAACGCCATCGGCTCGTATGCCTGATACTCCAGCGCTACCACCGATTTACCATCCGTATGGTTTCGCACCATGCCGCTCATCACGACGATCGCGCCATTGGCAGCATCATCCGCTAACCCGTACACTTCATCCAGCGATAGGGGCGCAAACCGGATAGCGAAGTGATCACCAGGATGAACACTCACTAAGGATGGGGGCTGAGTAGGGGATTGAGCGATCGCAGGAGTGTTAGCAATCTCAGTCATGACTTTGTTCTAGACCTACCACCGTCACCATAACACTGAATTCAGGCTGGGTTCACATGGTCTGCAATCCATTGCAAGTAGGGTTGAGAGCCTGCTAAAATCGGCAATGCAATAATCTCCGGCACTTCGTAGGGATGGATTGCCCGGAGCTTTGCCTCTAATTCGACAAATTTGCTTAGCTCAGATTTAATCAGCAGTTGCCATTCCTCTTCCGTTTGCAGGTCACCCTGCCAGGTGTAGATAGAGCAAATTGGGAGCAGATTGACACACGCCGCCAATTTTAGTTCTACCAGCGTTTTGGCGATCGCGGCTGCCTGCGCTCTAGAGGGGGCGGTCACCAACACCACACAAAACTGATGATTTTTCGATTGTTCCATCTTCCGTGCTTTAGGGGCAGTCTAGCGAACGGATTTGAAGCTATCGACTTTTTGAGTAAAGCCATCCACAAAAATGCTCATCACTGATCGCTGCCGAACTTTGATGTTAGCGCTGACCGACATCCCTGATTGCAATCGTAAATCGCGTCCGTTATCTTTTAGCCCGTCCATGCTATCTAACCGCACGGTGACTGGAAAACTATAGAACTGACGCACTTGTGTAGGTGGAAGGGCATCAGAGCCGATTGATTCAACCACGCCTTTGAGATCACCAAATTCACTGAAGGGATAGGAATCGACTCGGACATCAACAGGTAACCCAGTCTTAATGAAACCAATATCTTTATTGGGAATGAAGAGTTCCACTTTGAGGGCATCTTTGGGAACCACTTTCAACACGGGTTCAGTAGTTGTAGCAACATAGCCTGGTCCCGATGCCTTCAGGTCGAATACAGTGCCCTCAACGGGTGCACGCACTTCTTGATATTGCAATGTTTGCTCGGCTTGTTTCAGTTGACTGTCGATTTCAGCAATTTTTTTTTCGTTTTCCACGATCGCCTTATTCAACTCCCCATCAATTTGGGCAATCCGTTTTTCATTGTCCGCCACCTTCGTCAGCAGATCCTGATTGGAGAGCGCGATTGTGTTTTGAAATTTTTGCTGTGCTTGAGCGATCGCCAGCCTCAACCGCCCCTGTTCTTCCTGCAATTGCTGCACTCGTGCCTGACTGGTTTTTACTTCCTGCTGCTGACGCAAGTATTGAATTCGAGCTAATCCGCCTTCCCGCGCCACCTGATCTAAGTCTTTAAAGATACCTTGATTAATCTGTAAAATTTCCTTCGCAGTGTTAAGCTGCACCTGATTTTGTGCCAGTTGCTTTTGTAATTGTTCTGTTTCTAGCTGGGCAGTGCGCTGGCGAGTCTTGACTTCTTCCAAACTAGATTGCAAACGGAGTGCTTGTTCTGAGCTGAGACTCATACCTGTGGTGGAGCCATTGAGCTGTGCCCGATACAACGCTGTTTCGGCAATCAAGGCGGCTCGGCTCTTGGTCAGTGCCAATGTTTCAGCGGGAATTTTGAATTCTGGAGTTTCACCAGTTCCATCTGGAATGGAACTGCCCATTTCCTGACGGTAGAACAATGTCTCGGCTCTCAAAGCATCCCGGATTTTTTTTAACGATTTAACCTGGGCTTCGGCTGTTTTTTGATCTAGCGTAATCAGTAGAGCACCTTTGCTAACGCGATCGCCATCTTGCACATGAACCACCTGAACTACGCCATTCAAGGGAACCCGTACTTCTCGCACAGTGCCCTGAGGCTCTAGCTGTCCTGTTGCAGAAACGGCTTCTTCTAACTTGGCAAAATACGCCCACAGAACTGTAAACGTTGTGACTCCCACAATGCTCCAAACTACTGCCCGCGACCACTTAGGCGATCGGCGTAAAATAACTGGTTGGTCAAAATGGGTGCTCATATCACTGTGGTTTGTTAAGAAGTTGACTGGTATAAACAGAAAACTCTGATACAAGATAGCCTACACTGCCAGAGAGTCTGCAACCAGGTGAGAAACGGTGAAACCTGGATTTTACGTTTAATTTACAGAATCTTTTTACCTTCCTAATACTGCCAACTGAGGTTTGATAGTCATGAGTTCGCCCGCTGCGATTACGTTAATTCAACGGTTACCTGCTAACTCAAACGCATCTCCGTCTCTGAATTTGCCACTGGCCGCCGAGGAACGAACGCGATCGCGCCATCGGTTTGAAACATTGGATGGACAGGTGGTTTACCTGCACCTGCCCAGGGGGACTGTATTGCAGGATGGCGATTTGCTGCAAACCGAAGATGGATTGATCGTTCAGGTGGTGGCAAAGCCGGAACCCGTCCTCACGGTCACAGCTCCTTCTCCACTGCAACTGCTGCAAGCGGCATATCATCTTGGCAACCGCCATGTACCGCTGGAAATTACGGAAACCTACCTGCGGCTGTCTCCCGATTCGGTGCTGCAAGAAATGTTACGGCATCGGGGGCTAGCGGTGGTTGAAGAAGTGCAGCCCTTTCAGCCAGAGGTGGGGGCGTATGGTGGACATCAGCATTAGGGGGATAGGGAAGTGGGGGCGTTGCTGAATCCAACTATGATTCGCCCCCTTAACCCCCCAACTTTGGGGGGCAACAGTCTTCAAAGTCCCCCAGAATTGGGGGATTTAGGGGGCAATGCAGAAACTCACTTTGTAATTTCATACTTCTATTCAGCAACGCCGAAGTGGGAACTGTAGGGGCAATGTCTTGGGTTTGCCCAGCAAAATATAAAGAGAAAAGGGACATGGGAGAGTTTGAGTTATTACGTTTGTTACAGCTTGCCAGTCCGGCGTTGCCGATTGGGGCATATAGCTATTCGGAGGGGGTGGAGTCGCTGGTGGAGATGGGGGCGATCGCCAGTTCAACCAGTCTGGAACATTGGATTAGGCAAGAACTGTGCTACGGAGCGGGGCGGCTGGAGGCAGCGGTGATGCTGCGAGGATACGAGGCGATTCAGCGGCGGGATGCAGTCGATCTACAGTATTGGAATCAGTGGCTTTTGGCAGCACGAGAAACAGAGGAGTTGCGCTTGCAGAGTGTGCAGATGGGGCGATCGCTGTTGCGGTTGTATCTTGATTTGCATCCCGATGCGTTGCTGAAAAATAAACAATTGTTCTTGCTAGATGGGCTGCAAACGCAGGACTGTAATTTGCCCATTGCATTTGCGATCGTGGCGGCTGGCTGGCAGATTAACCGCCAGGCTGCGCTGCTAGGGTATCTTCACAGTTGGGCAACGAACCTTGTGAATGCTGGGATTAAACTCATCCCTCTAGGACAAACCGCCGGACAACAAATGTTGCTAAACCTCCAGCCAGTTTTGCTTCAAGCAGCGGCAGAGATTGCAGTCCTGCCGGATGAGCAGTTAGATAGCTGTAGCTGGGGACTCGCGATCGCGAGTATGACCCACGAAACTCAATACAGTCGTTTATTCCGAAGTTAAGCAAACAAAATTCTATTGATAAGTTGTGCTGAACAGAAGAAAAGTTTAAGAAAGCCTAACTTTTGTTTACACGGCTTTACCTTTGAATAAGTATTTATACCTCTCCCCAGAGGTGGCGCTTCGGCGCTGTCTGCGGTTAAGGAAGTTTTTGTTTGACAACTTTTTTAACACTAGTATCATTTGTCACTGTTGCGATGCAGAGATTAAGTGTAGAGACATTACTTGCTGAATACCGACTTGGTAAGCGCGACTTCAGTAAGGCAAATTTAAGTGAAGCCAACCTGTTTGAAGTTGACTTATCCCAAGTGAATTTTTCTGATGGCGATCTGACGAATGGTTACATGCCCTATTCAAATTTAAGCCAAGCAAATTTTCAAAATGCTGTTTTGCGAAATGCGGAATTGAGTGATAGTCAGCTCTATCAAGCCAATTTTGCAAACGCAAATTTAGAGGATAGCAAACTGTCTAGAGCTAATCTTCGATCTGCTAATTTATCCCACGCCAATTTAGTTAGAGCTAATCTTCAGGGAGCCGATCTATCGAATGCGAATTTAAGTTCTGCGGATTTAAGAAATGCAGATCTATCCCGCGCCAATCTGGAGAATGCCGTTTTGACCAATGCTCAACTCAGCGGTGCTACGTTCTTTCGCGCTCAAAACGCCAACTTCTCGGGAGCCTTGATAGATGCCAGCACAACCCTACCCGATGGGCATCGACCGAGTGAAGGTGAGGGAGAATAGGTGATTGGTGATTGATGAACGAATAGGTAGGTAAGTAAGTAGGTAGATGGAATTTCACTCGCTCACTCGCCTACCCCTTCATCTATCCATCTCCCTATCTCCTCCACTTCTCTTATCTTCCTGACCTTCTTGTTCTTCGCCTGCCTTCTGGCTTCTGCCTTCTCAGTCTTGCTCAAAGGCTTTGCCGAGTGCGGCGGGTGGGGTGCTGTGGATGGTTTGCCTGGCGGCACGCCCAATTTGGGGAGGAAGCAATTTGAGCGATCGCTCTAGCCACTCGCTTGAAGTTAATACCAGAAACAAAATCATCAACACAAATGGAGCGACGGTAAATACCTGGGTGGGCACGTTGGGGATGGTGCTTTGGGCGACGCTTGCTAGCGATTGCAGCACCCCAAATAGGTAGCAACTGAGCGCCACTCGCAGGGGATTCCACCCGCCAAAAATGACGATCGCCAATGCAATCCAACCGTAGCCTGCGGTGTGGCGATGGCTCCATCCAGCTTTGAAATCTAGCGAAAAGGCGGCTCCGCCAATTCCCATTAGTGCCCCACCGAATAACGTGTAGACATAGCGCATCAGCACAACATTGGTGCCACGGGCGAAAGCTGCCCCAGGTTGTTCCCCGATTGCTCGCAGCATCAGCCCAGAGCGGGTGCGGTAGAAGTAAATCACGGCTGCCACAATCAACCCATAGCTAAGATACACTAGCAAATCGCTTTGGAAAAATAGCTTGCCCAGGATGGGAATGTCTTGCAGGATGGGGATTCTGAAGCTAGGAACGGTGGGTCCGGGGATGCGAACAAAGGGATTGCCCAAAAACGATGACAGATCGGCACAGAGCAGTGCCAGCACAAACCCGATCGCCACTTGAGACTGCTTCAGGGTTAACGCTCCAAATGCCACAATTGCCGCGATCGCAGCACCCACAATTGCTGCCGCCGCAAATCCTAGCATTAGGCTGGGCACCGTTCCCAAGCCTTCTGTGGTTTTGGCAATAGCAAACCCCGACATGGCGCACAGCAAAATTGTGCCTTCGGCTGAGAGGTTAATCACCCCTGCCCGTTCGGTAAAGGTTTCGCCGATGGTGGCAAACACGAGCGGTGTAGAAGTTGCGATCGCCACTGAAAGAATCGAAATAATCTGGGAAGTTTCCATTGCGGTAGCAGTTTTCAACTGTACGAAATACACCCTATGCCCTAGCCCCTACACCCTGCCGCAACAGACAATACCAGGGGGAAGCAACTATTTCCTATCAACTTCCTCGTGCTAAAAACTCAATCTTTGGTAGCAGCGGATCTTGTACGATTCCCACGCCGCCAAAATTCCAGCGCTTGATCAGGGCTTCGAGTTGACTTCCTGGAATCGACTCAACCGCAAAGCGATCGGCGATGTCTTTCCCGTGGGTATTCAGGTAGCTGAGGGCATCAAAGTGTTCCTGAAACAACAGCAAATAGCCAGAATTGCTTTTTGCTGCGGATGCTTCATCCTGCCGTAGATGGGCAACCAGATATTGACCATCCACCTTTGAGCGCACTAAGTAATAGGTTTGGGAATACATGATTAACCGTCATCTCCCAATTTGATTCGGGGATCAACCAGCTTTAGCAGCAGGTCTGCTAACAGGTTACCGACGATCAGCATCGCTGCTCCAATCATCAGGCTGGCCATCACCAGGTAAATGTCTTGTGCCAGCAACGCCTGGTAAATCAGTCGTCCAAGACCGGGCCAGTTAAAAAAGTACTCGGTGATGAAAGCTCCACTTAGCAATGCCGCAAATTCAAAGCCCAACAGCGTGATTAATGGATTGATGGCATTTCGCAGGGCATGGACGTAAATGACTCGATTTTCAGGTAAGCCTTTGGCGCGGGCAGTTTGAATGTAGTCTTGCCGCAACACGTCTAGTAATTGTCCACGGGTGATGCGCTGGAGTCCGGCAAAGCTGGTGATGCTGAGGGCGATCGTGGGCAAAATCATGTGCCAGCCAATATCCAAAATTTTGCCGAACAGGGTGAGGTCTTCAAAATCAATGCTGGTCATGTCGCCCACGGGGAAAAGCGGCGTGGTGTTTTGGGCAAAGATCAGCAGTAGTAGGGCTGCAATGAAACTGGGAAAGCCCTGCCCGATGTAACTGATGACCCGAAACAGGCGATCGATAAATTTGTTTTGATTCACGGCACCAATGATCCCCATTGGTACTGCGATCGCCCAGGTAAACACCAGCGACGAAATTGCCAACAGCAGCGTTGCGGCAACCCGTTCCCACAGCAAGGAAGACACGGAGCGGTTGTAAACAAAGCTTTCACCAAAGTTGCCCTGCAAAACCACCTGCCGCAGCCAGCGAAAGTACTGTTCAATCCAGGATTTATCCAACCCAAACTGCCGCTGGAGTTGCTCGATCCGCTCTGGCGAAATCTTGGGGTTTTCTTTCAAGGCGCTCAAATAATCACCGGGTGCAATTTGAATCAGCAGAAAACATAGCATGGATGCCAGCAGCAGGGTGATCAAGCCTTGCAGCAACCGCTTGACAATGTAGGCAAACGTGTCGCTGGCAAAGAACGTTGTCAACGCATCGATCGCAGACTCAAACCGATTTTGAACGGAAGTGCTCATGTCCTAACTGTGGGCTGTAGGAGTGGTTTCCAGTGTAGTCGTTAATTTGGTTCAACGAACAGCCACTCAATCCCCTTCGTATTGCACCAACGAAATAATTGGCACAGAAGGTAACTTTTCGCGTCCCTTGAGATCCACCAGTTCAATCACAAAAGCGCATCCCACCAGGGTGCCGCCTGCTTGCTGAATCAATTCAGCCGTGGCACCTGCTGTCCCACCCGTAGCAATCAAGTCATCCACCATCAGCACTTTAGAACCGGGCGGATAGAGCGCATCCTGATGCACCTCCAGGCGATCGCGACCGTATTCCAACTCGTACTCAATCGCATGAACCGCTGCTGGCAACTTGCCCGGTTTACGAACTGGAACAAACCCAGCTCCTAGTTTGGTTGCTAGCGCTGCCCCAAAGATAAAACCGCGAGACTCCATTCCGGCAATGAAATCGGGCGATAGATCGGCGCACTTTTCGGCAAGGCACTGAATGGTGTAATCAAACCCTTTGGCATCTCGTAGCAGGGTGGTAATGTCCTTAAACGAAATCCCAGGTTTGGGAAAATCTGGCACTTCACGAATCAGCGTTTTGATATCCATAAGTCAGTCAGGGGATCACTCAATACCAGTCGGTTTATACCAGATCTTGTACCCCTATATTGTTGCAGTCACGTCTAAACACGAGTGGGAAGGGCGGCAACTCGCTGCCTGGATGGCTTTCGCCCAGTGAGCAGGTAGGCTGCCATTTCACCTTTCCCTTTCACCTGAATTGCGCCCCGGGCTTGGAAGGTGTAGCAATGCTTGAGGCGCTCGTAGGTAGCAGCCGTAACCTGTATTTCGCCTGGCAATCCGTGGGATTCCATGCGGCTGGCAACATTGACGGTATCGCCCCAGAGGTCATAAATGAATTTTTTGGTGCCAATCACGCCAGCAATCACGGGGCCAGAGTTGATGCCAATCCGAATGTCGCAGTCGTGCCCCCGTTCCAGGCTAAACATGGTGATTTCGCCCAGCATATCCAGCGCCATCTCAGCGATCGCTTCGGCATGATCCTCACGGGGATTGGGCAAACCACCCACCACCATATAGGCATCGCCAATGGTTTTGATTTTCTCCAGCCCGTGTTTTTCCGTGAGGCGATCGAACCGGGAAAAAATTTCGTTGAGTAAGGAAATCAATTGTGTTGGCGGAATTTTTTCCGATAACTTGGTGAAGTTGACCAGATCGGCAAACAACACCGTTGCTTCGGCAAACCCTTCGGCAATGCTGCTATGCCCTTCTTTCAATTGTTCGGCGATCGGTTCCGGCAGGATGTTAAGCAACAACTGTTCTGATTTTTCCTGCTCAACCGTGAGTTGTTCGTTTGCCCGACTCAGTTGCGAAGTGCGTTCAATCACCCGCAATTCTAAGTCTTTAGAGGTTTGGCGCAGTTTGGTAATCACCAGCGCAATCCCCATTAATGCCAGTAACAACAAGCCCGACAACATTGTAAACGTGCCTTGCAATCCGGCGCGGGTTTGGGCGATGAAGCTATCCAGTGGTCGAGTAATTTCCAGTACACCGCGCACATCCCCCTCTTTCCAATCTTTTTTAGGGCTGCTGGGATGGGTGTTGTGGCACTCCACGCAACTCGGTTTCATGATGTCGGCTTCAGCATACCGGAGCGATCGCCGCCCCTGAAAATCTTCCACCCGTACAAAGCGCTCTTTGGGATTTTGCCGCAGAAAGGCGATCGCGGCTGCCTCGAAATCATCTTTGGGACCACCTTCTGCTTTGCGCCAGGGAAACGGCAGATCGCTATATAACCGCACCGACATCCCCGGATTTTGCTGGCTAATCGATTTACTCAGCTCGATTAAATAAGTTGCAGGCAGGGGAATTGCCCCTGGTTGAGTGATGTAGTCGTGGGTAACACTAATGCCGTTAACCTGGGCGCGGCTCACCGCATTCGTACTGTAAAGGGTGCGGGCTTCCTTAATAGCTTGAGCATAGAGGGCAGAGCTTTGTACCGCTTGCGACTGAATCAGGTCAGACGAGAGGCGCGACATATTGTAAAGGGCACCCGCTAACCCTGCCACAAAGAGAACTGCTAAGAGGAGAATCGTCCGGCGGTTCAGAAGGTGAACCAGAAAATTCAGGATTGGACGCAGGATCGGTAGCTTGGAACGCTTTCTAGAACTGGAGGTAGCCAGATTCATCAAATTTCTCCATTTAGCACCTGACGCTATTGTTTTCAGGTCAGAGTCCTGGTTATCCGGAGATTTCAAAAATTATTTTTCTATCCAGGTCAAGTCTTTCATGGAAAAAACATAAGAAAATCCTGTCTCCTTACAAGAAGTTCATAAAGATTTCTAATTTTCTCCGGCTTCGACGGTAATCCATTGAATGTGTGAATCTAACGGACCTATAAGGCTGTCGTCTGTTCCCTGATTTCTATCCATTCAAGTCCATACGGAGTTGGGAGACTGCTGAATGTTAGGAGCGCATAAGCTTTCACAAGTGTCTGAGCGTCAGATGCACCTAGTGCGATGGGTGCTAACGGTTGGCTGGATCGCGATGATTGGCTCGTTATTTTGGGACCCTATCTCACCCTACCTTACCGATCCGACTGCGGTGTTCAGTCCGTTGCAGTTCGATCCGGATCAGTGTGTGCAGGTGCAGGGGCAATGCTTGCCACAAAAACCGTATTCAATCGGGCTGTTTGTGTTCTGGTCACTGGTGATTCCTGCTTCTATTTTGATTTTGCTGGTGTTTGGGCATGAAACGTGGCGGCGGATTTGCCCAATGTCGTTTTTATCGCAAATTCCAAGAGCGTTGGGAATTCAGCGTAAACGCAAAGTGGAGTCGCGTAATGGTGGGGGGGCAACGCGCTATGAAATGGTGAAAATCCGTAAAGATTCTTGGCTTGGTAAGTATCATTTATATGTGCAGTTTGGCTTGTTAACGCTGGGGTTAGCGGCTCGATTACTGTTTATTAATTCCAATGCGATCGCGCTGGGGATTTTCTTAGTAGCAACCATTATGGCGGCGATCGTGGTGGGATTTCTGTACGAAGGTAAAAGTTGGTGTCAGTACTTCTGCCCAATGGCTCCGGTACAACTGGTTTTTAATGGTCCGCGCGGGTTGATGGGAACTGAAGCCCATCAAGGTCCGCGCCAAACTGTAACCCAATCCATGTGTCGCACGGTAGATAAAGAAGGCAATGAAAAAAGTGCCTGTGTGGGGTGTCAGTCTCCCTGTATTGATATTGATGCCGAACGCAATTACTGGGAAGTCGCTTCCAAACCGGGTCGTCGCTTTGTGCAGTATGGCTATGTTGGCTTGTTACTTGGTTTCTTCATTTATTATTTCTTGTATGCAGGTAGCTTTGATTACTTGTTCTCTGGAGCCTGGTTGCGAGAAGAAAATCAGCTTGCGACTTTATTAAGTCCTGGATTTTATCTTGCTGATCGGGCAATTCCGATTCCAAAGGTTGTTGCAGTTCCGTTAACATTGGTTGGTTTTGTGGTGTTCAGTTATGGTGCCTTAACACTGATTGAAAAAGATTATCGCAAGTCTCTTAAACGGCTCCAGGGAACAGTTTCTAGCCAGCAAGCTACGCATACAATTTTCTCCATTTGTACGTTTCTTTGCTTCAATCTCTTCTTCTTCTTTGTCAGTCGATCGCTACTCTCGACTTTCCCGTTTCCGGTACATTTGCTGTTTAATGGCTTTATTGTGCTGGTCAGTACCTTATGGCTTTCCAGAACCCTCAACCGCAGTTCAGAACTGTATACCCGTGAAAGTCTGGCGAATACGCTACGTCGGCAATTAGGCAAACTCACCATCGATTTCTCTCGCTTTTTAGAAGGGCGATCGATGGAAGATCTAAAAGCGGAAGAAGTTTACGTATTGGCGAAAGTACTACCCGGTTTCAACCAGGAGCAGAGTTTGCAGGTGTATAAGGGCGTATTGCGAGAAACATTGGAACAGGGCAATGCGGATTCTGCTTCCAGCCTGGAAGTGTTGCGTCCAATTCGGCAGGAATTGAACATTAAGGATGAAGATCACTTTGCTGTGTTGACGGAATTGAGCAGCGTGGAACCAGATTTGCTCGACCCGAAGAAGCGCCGCACTCGCGAAAATCAGTTACGGATTGAAAGTTATCGCCAGGCGTTGGCTTCCATGCTGCTAGATTTGCTGGATAGTGGCATGTCGTTGCAGGAAGCGATGCAGCGGCAGCGCAAACAAATTCAGTTCCTCAAACTGGAATACGGCATGACCAGCGAAGAAGAAGAGGAGGTGTTGAACCAGATTTTAGCGGGTGAGAAAAGTACGATTTTGCGAAAAGCGGATACGTTACTGGAACAAATGCGGCAGTTGGCAGTTCGCGATCGCGTGTTGGATGATCACGTCCTGGCTGCTCAAACTCCAGTCTTTAAGTTTCTACGCTTAACCGCAGTGCAACAAAAACAGCAGATTTTAACCAAACAAATGTTGGGTTTACTAGAAGTGCTGGGCGACGCGACGGAATCCCTGGAACTGGCAGGAACGACTCGGGCCCTGGCGATCGCGGTTCTGCCAGACATTCTTCAAGCGGTAGACGGGGCACAAACCTGGAAAACACGCCTCAAACCAGAGGTGCTGGCAGTGTTAGAAGGAGAAACGCCCACCCCAACTTCGTTAGAAAATGGTCAGTTAAGCCAGTGGGCACCCGATTTATCCACCGCTGCCCTTTCTGAATTGAAAGCAACGGATTCTGGTTCACCTGATTTAATTTCGCCTGATTCAAGCAGCACCCTTGCGCTGGAAACAGTTCTAGATGAATGGCTCTATGAACTCGATCCGTTGATTCAAGCGCTAGCGCTGTATGGATTGAATGTGCTCAACCCGCAAGTAGCGATCGCAAAAGCCGACCAAGTTCTCAATTCCCGTAATCAAGGGCACTGGCTGATTCAGGAAACCGCCGAAACTGTGCTGAGTCAAAATCAGGAGCAAATTGACAACGAGGTGCAAACCCTGATTGCCCAAATAACGCTGCGCGGTAAGGCGGAGAAGCAAACCTTTCAGCAACCCGTGGTGCGGGTGGGCAGTAGTCCCGTGAATGACATTGTGTTGCCTAGCCCAGCGGTGGCAAAGCATCACGCCATCTTTTACCTGGATGGGGAAGATTACAGCGTGTTGGATTTGGGTAGCACCGATCGCGGCTTGTATGTGGGCAACAAACATTTGAGCAGCGATCGCGATCGTCTGGTACAAGGAGAACGCATCAAATTTGGTGAATCCGCTGACCCCAGCATCACCGTTTATTGGGACAAACAACCCCCGCTCAAAAAAGCCCCCACTGAAACATTGGGCACGCTGGATAAAGTCATGCTGCTGTACGAAAGCCGCTTTTTCCGTTCCCTCAACCCCGATGCGCTGATTGAACTGGGGCGAGATGCGATCGTCAAAATTTACCCCCGTGGCGATCGCATGTGTCAGGCAGGCGATCCCTCCGATTCCATTCTGCTGCTAATCGACGGCACTGCCGAAGTGGTGATTCAGCGCGGCGATGCCCAGCAAACCGTGGGCATGGTGAACGTGGGCGAAACCATCGGTGAAATGGGCGTACTCACTCGACAAAAGCGCTCTGCGTCGGTAATTTCTGTATCCGATTATTGCCGCGCCCTCGTCATCCAAGCCGATCGCTTCGATACGGTTTTGCGCCAAGATCCAGAAGTTTCCAGAAATCTGCTTGTGGTGCTCAGTAGCCGCCTGCAAAGCATGACCAGCAAAATTAAAGCGACAGCAAAGGCATAGAATAGAGCACGAAACAATCAATTGTTTGCAGCAATTCTGGCTGATAGATTGGTGCAGGTAATTAAATCGAGGTCTAAAGTTGCTCCTAAATCATGCTTGCCCTGGAAATTTTGCTCATCCTGCTAATCGCTGGAGGCAACGCCTTTTACCTGGCGTGTGCTTTTTTCACCTATCGATTTTTTGGGGAGAAGAGGAGGCAGGGGGCAGGAGTTGAGAGTGAAATTCCATCCACCCATTCCCCCCCCCACCCATCTACCCATTCACCCATGCCCTCTCCCCCCGTTTCTATCCTTGTTCCAGTTTGTGGGCTGGATGCGGGTGCCTGGGAGAACTGGTCGTCTCTGTGTACGCAAAATTACCCAGATTATGACGTGCTGTTTGGCGTGGTTGATCTAGAAGATCCAGCGGTTCCGGTGATTCAACAGTTAAAGGCAACCTATCCTAATAAAGTGCGGTTGTTCACTGGTTTAGAGCCGCGTGGCATTAACCATAAGGACAGCAGTCTTAGCTATTTGCTGGAGGAAACGGATCACGAGATTTTAATCTTTGTAGATAGCGATATTCGCGTCCATGCTGACTACATTCATACGGTGACGACTCCTCTGGCAGATGCAAAAGTGGGGATGGTGACCTGTGCCTATGTTGGCTACAATCCGCAGTCATTAGGAGCGGCGATCGCCTCCTTTGGGCGCTGTTTTGATTTCATCCCCAGTTTGCTAATTGCGCGGGCGATTGATGGCGGGCTGAAATGCGCCGTGGGTACAACGATCGCCACCCGTCGCGATGCCCTCAATGCTTATGGCGGTTTGCATCTGAATCGTATTGGTTCTGACTACAACATTGGCAAACGGGCAGCCCAGGCAGGCTACATTGTGGAGCTTTCCCCCTATGTGCTGGAGTCGGATACGGGGACGGAAAGGGTGGGGGAAGTGTATCGCCGGGAACTGCGCTGGGCACGCACCATTCGCTTCAATCGGGGTGTTCAGTATTACTCGATGATTTTTTGCTACGGCATTGTGTTTTGTCTACCCCTGTTGCTGGTGTCGGGGTTTGCTAGCTGGGCGATCGCGCTCTCATTGGCAACGCTGGCAATTCGCTATTTGCAGGTGCTCATCTCCATTTCCAGCATGAATGCTCCTCGCTTGGTTCCCTGGCTCTGGGCGTTGCCATTACGGGATGTGCTCAGTTTTGTGATTTGGCTAGTGGGCGCTTACGGGCAAAAGGTATACTGGCGCGGCAGACAGTTAAGAGTGTATGAAGATGGACTTATTACTCAGTGGGAGTAACCAAGAATCGCGGTATCACAAGCAAAATTGGGAAGTCTAGATTATGTGCGTTTGATTGTTGCTCTACCCTTCGTGCTTCAGAATTCAGTATGCATCAGCCGTTTAAGGACGTTCTACCTGAAACTTCACTTTTGAATCCTGCCCCTTTTTTTCAGTTGTCCTGGGATCTCTTGAGTGTCTTGACCCAGGATGGTGATTTCAAACTCGTGAACCCCGCCTGGGAAGCAGTTTTAGGCTGGACACCTGCCGAATTACTGGAACAGTCTTGGTTAGAGCGGGTTCATCTCAACGATCGCGCCCAAACCCTGGTTGCCCTCAGTCGCCTTGCCGATTCCGACTGCGCGGTTGTCACTTTTGAAAATCGGTTTCAGCATCAGTATGGACATTATTGCTGGTTATCCTGGCGAGTGGCGATCGCGCCCGATCAGCAGTTATACGCCGCCGTAAAAGATATTACCCCTCAAAAGCTCAACGCCCAACTCAGCGACGAAATTAAACACCAGCAATATACCGAAGCAGCGCTTAAAGCCTCCAAAATTCAACTGGAATGGCAATTTCAAGAACAGGAGAACGCCCTTAGAAACGCAATTGCACGCCTCGAAAAGGAAATTGCCGAGCGGAAACAAATTGAACAGACACTGGCAACCAGCGATGCGCGCCTCAAAAATATTGCTGCCAATATTCCAGGTGCCATTTTTCAGTTTTGCCACAACAGCGGCAGGTGGCAAATGGATTACATCAGTGATGGCATCTGGAACATCATGGGTATTCGAGCTGAGGATGTGATTAAGGATTTATCGGCTTTCACCGCCCGCATCCATCCCCAAGACTTGCGGCAATACATCGCATCAGTGGCAGACGCAGTTGAAAATCTCACCCCCTGGCACTACGAAGGCCGGTTAATTAAACCCAGTGGGCAGGTGCGGTGGCTTCAGGGAGACGCAACCCCAAGCCAAACTCCTACGGGAGAAGTCGCGTTTTGTGGAGTGTTTCTTGACATTACCGATCGCAAAGAAGCCGAAATTGCATTGCAGCAGGCAAAACAGGATTTAGAAGGGAAAATTGCAGAGCGCACCCAAGAACTACAGCAGGTCATTGCTCAACTTGATCAGGATAATCAGGAGCGCGATCGCGTTTTACAGGAACGGGAAGCAGCCGAAATGCGGTTGCACGATCGCGAACAGTTTCTTCGCAACATTTACGAAAGCGTCAACCACGAAATTTTTGTGATTGATATCGATGAGAATCAAGAATTTCGCCACGCCGGACTCAATCGCTTTGCCGAACAAGTCACCGGATTCCGCACAAAGGATGTGGTCGGCAAAACCATGCAGGAAATATTTGGAGTGGAAGAAGGCAATGGAATTTGTCAGCGATTTCAGGAATGTGTTCAGACCCGCTCAACCATCATTTACGAAGAGTGTTTGACCTTCCAAAATCAACCGACTTGGTGGCTCACTACTCTCAGCCCCTTACAAGACAACAACAAACGCATTTATCGCTTAGTTGGCACTGCGTTTGACATCAGCGATCGCATCAAAGCCGAACAAGAACTCAAAGAATCTAAACACCTCCTGCAACTAGTCTTCAACACCCTGCCTCAGCGCGTCTTTTGGAAAGACAAAACCTGTCGTTACCTGGGTTGTAATACACTATTCGCCAGAGATGCTGGATTCTCATCTCCTGATCAAATTGTTGGTAAAGATGACTATGCATTGCCCTGGAAAGCACTTGCAGAAACACTTCAGCAAGAAGATCTGACCGTCATGCAAAACAACACTCCAAAAATTAATTTTGAGGAATTAAAATGTTTGGGCACTGGCGAGATGATGTGGCTACGGAAAAATAAAATTCCTTTACACAACGAACAAGGAGAAGTGATTGGCATTTTTGGTTCCTACGAAGATATCAGCGAAACCAAACAGCAAGAAGCTGAACGTAAACGGGCAGAAGAACAACTGCGGCAAAGCGAACAACGCTTTCGAGATGTTTCCGAAGCGGCTGGAGAGTATTTGTGGGACATTGACGCGAATGGAGTTTATACCTTCGTCACTGATAAAACCAAACAGGTGAAAGGATACAGCCCTGATGAACTTTTGGGACGCGCGCTTTTTGAGTTTATGCCGCCTGAAGACGTTGCAGGAGTGCAGCAAACTCTACAGACAGCCGTTGTTCAAAAAAGCAGCTTTAAACTACAACACCGAGATATTACCCCGGATGGCGAAATCGTTTGGGAAGAAGTAAACGGCGTTCCTTTGCTAGATGCTCAGGGAGAACTGATTGGCTTTCGTGGAACCGGATTGAGTATCACCGAACGCAAACAAGCCGAAGAAGCTCTGCGCCAATCGGAAGCGGAATTACGCCAGCAAACTCAGGAGTTAGAACAAACGCTCCACGAACTTCAGCGCACTCAGGCACAACTGGTGCAGAGCGAAAAAATGTCTAGCTTGGGGCAATTAGTGGCTGGCGTTGCCCACGAAATCAATAATCCAGTGAATTTTATTCATGGCAACCTGCTCCACGCTGAACAATATGCCCAAGATTTATTGGAACTTTTACACCTCTACCGACGGCACTGCTCTCTGCCTCCTGCCCACATTCAAGAACGAGAAGAAGATATAGATCTGGAGTTTTTAATTGCGGATTTACCCAAGCTGCTGATGTCGATGAAAGTTGGTGCCGAGCGCATTCGTGAAATTGTCAAATCGCTTCGTACTTTCTCGCGGTTAGATGAAGCAGAATTTAAAACTGTTGATATTCATGATGGGATTGAGAGCACGCTGATGATTCTACAGAATCGCCTCAAACCTAAGTCGAATATTCCAACTATTCAAGTTATTAAGAACTATGGAGAATTACCTCCTGTGGAATGTTACGCCGGACAGTTGAATCAGGTGTTTATGAATATTTTGAGTAACGCGATCGATGCGTTAGAAGAGTGTTTGGCAGTTAAGAATCGAGAGCCAGAAGGTTATGGAGACTACTCTCCAACCATTCAAATTTCTACAGAACTTTCTATTAACAACACCGCAATTATTCGCATTGCTGATAATGGATTGGGAATGTCTAAAGCAACTCAAGAGCGGCTGTTTGATCCATTTTTTACAACCAAGCAAGTAGGGAAAGGAACCGGGCTGGGAATGTCTATCAGCTATCAGATTGTAACGGAGAAACATGATGGGTTTCTTACCTGTCTCTCGGTTCCTGGTGAAGGAGCGGAATTTATTATCGAAATTCCCATTTGCCAAAACATTTCAAAGCCGTGAATGCTACATGCTGACAGTCCTTGTAAGTTGAGCTAAGACAGTGGAGAGTTTCGTCGTCCTGGCTCTGTCATGAAGAAATATTTTGGGCTTTCCTCATGGGTACTGACGGTGGGTGTTGGTTTTGGGGTTGGTAATTTAGCGTTTCATGCTCCAAGTTCTGTGTCAGCACAGAATTTCTTCAATCAACGAGCGATCGCCCAATCCCTTCCTCAAACCGATCAACTTCTGAATGCTGGGCAACAACAGTATCAGCGAGGGCAACTGCGCGAAGCTCTGGCGACGTACCAAACAGCACGCGAACAGTATCGCCGCTCTGGAGGTAGTGCCCTGGAGCAATTACGCCGCCAGGATGGGGAAGCTGCTGCGACTCAGATGGTTGGGCTAATTTATGCTCGTCTGGGACAATACCAGTTAGGGTTAGATACTTTGCAGCAAGCCGCCAAATTACACGAAACCCTAATTGAGCGAGCTGGCAATGCTGAGAAAAACGACACCACCCTGCAAATCTTTTTCAAAAATCGCAGCAGACTACGCTCAACGCTTTCCTTTCTGGGCTTAATTCATCAACGGCTGGGGCAATATCAAAAAGCGATCGCTTATAACCTGGACGCACTGGCTCGAAGTGGTAGAAGTCCAGGAGATTATGCCTTAGACGGCGAAATTTTGAACACACTTGGCACCGTTTACGCCAGCCAGAAACAGCCTGCCAAAGCTTTAGAAGCCTATTACCAGGCAATGCAAATCGTTGAAACAGTGGGTTATCCCTTAGGACGCGACAGTTCCACAGGGGGCAAGCCAATCAACTTTATTGAGGCAAACAAGCTGATTTATAGCCCCCAACGCCCCAACAGCCAAGATACGACGAATTTACTAGAAAAAGCGATTCAGCCTACCTATCATGCACCTGTGCGGATGCACCCCTGGGCACGATATTTGTTTGTTGCCACGCTCAACAACATTGGTAATGTCTACGCTCAGGTAGGCAAGGCGCAGGCACAATTCTTTTTTTTGAAAGCGCTGGACTCTAGCCGCTTTACCAGCGATCAAGAACTAGAGGCAATTAGCCTCAACAATGTGGGCATCGGTTACAGCAATGCTGGGCAAGCCACACAGGCACGGGAGTACCATCAAAAGGCGTTAGACGTGAGCCGAAAACTGGGCGATCGCGCCCTGCAAGCCAAAACCCTTACCCACCTCGGAACGGCATTTTTGCAAGCCAATGACTACGGACAAGCTACGACCAACCTAACGGCTGCAATGGAAGCGCTAGAATCCCTGCGACCAGGCTTAAGCGACGACAACTTTCTCGCGTTGTTTGAAACACAGACCCAAACTTACGCACTACTGCAAACAGCATTGATTGCCCAAAAGCAGCCAGAGCAAGCCCTGGAGATTGCCGAACGAGGCAGAGCCAGAGCCTTTGTTGAACTGCTAACACGCCGATTGCAGCCCGTAGATAGCGCCCAAATAACCGTTCAACCGCTAAACATTGCTCAAATTCAACGGGTTGCCAAAACTCAAAACGCAACCTTAGTAGAATACTCACTCATCGGCAACGATACTCTTTACATCTGGGTTGTGCCGCCGAGTGGCGCGATCGCGTTTCGCGCGGTTGATCTCAAACCCCTCTTTGCTAACCGTCGAGGCACCCTGGCAAACTATATCGAACAAATGCGGTTCGAGAGTTTAGGAGTGCGGGGGCGGAGTACCGCAACCAACCGTCGTACTCGTGGTGAACAACGTGCTACTTCAACTGACTTGCAGCAGCTCCACCGTTTACTGATCGAGCCAATCGCCGAATATCTACCGAAGGAACCCGGTTCTCAAATCATCTTTATCCCGCAGGGTGCCCTGTTCTTAGTGCCCTTTGCAGCCCTCCAAAACGCTTCTGGCACCTATTTGATCGAACAGTACACGATCGCGATCGCGCCGTCTATTCAAGTGCTTGAGCTAACGCAGGGACGAGAAGGAGGGAAGAGTCAGCAGCCAGGAATCAAAAGTCAGCAGTCAGCAAGAATTGGTAGAAGCAATAGGAAAGTCTCAACCGGAGTAACTCGAAGTGGTCGCAAAACAATTGCCTCCCCATCTTCCCCCATTGCCTCCCCCTCTCCGACTCCCAACTCCCTCACCCCATCGCTAATCGTCGGCAACCCCACAATGCCCAAAATCGTCTTGCAGGCAGGGCTACCACCTGAGCAATTATCTGATTTACCGGGAGCTGAACTTGAGGCGAAGGCGATCGCGTCGTTGCTGAAGGTCTCTGCTTTAACACGTGCCCAAGCGACAGAGAGATTCATTGTGCAGCAAATGCCCAACAATCAACTGATTCATCTGGCAACCCATGGATTGCTGGATGATTTCCAGGGATTGGGAGTTCCCGGTGCGATCGCCTTGGCTCCAGATGTACCCAACCTGGAAAAAGGCGATGGATTGCTCACGGCCAACGAAATTTTGGATTTGAATTTAAACGCAGATCTGGTTGTACTAAGTGCGTGTGATACCGGACGGGGACGAATCACGGGAGATGGGGTCGTGGGATTGTCGCGATCGCTGCTCTCAGTTGGTGCATCCAGCGTTGTCGTTTCTCTCTGGTCCGTCCCCGATGCACCCACTGCGACCCTAATGGTGGAGTTCTACCAGGCATTGCTCAAAAACCCTAACAAAGCTCAAGCACTGCGCCAAGCCATGCTCACCACCCTTCAGGAGCATCCCGAACCTCGCGATTGGGCAGCCTTTGTATTAATTGGCGATTTAGAGTAAGCGATTACCTTTTTCTAGCCCATGCCCATAATTTCATAGCCAGCATCAACGTAAATAACTTGTCCAGTAATGCCGCTGGATAGATCGCTGCATAGAAAGGCGGCTGTATTACCGACCTCGGTTTGGGTAACGGTGCGGCGTAGGGGCGCAACTTCTTCTACGTGATGAATCATGTCGAGGATGCCACCGACGGCTGATGATGCCAGGGTACGAATGGGCCCTGCGGAAATGGCATTCACCCGGATGTTGCTGGGGCCGAGTTCAGATGCCAGGTAGCGGACGCTCATTTCTAACCCGGCTTTCGCGATCCCCATGACGTTGTAGTTAGGGATGACGCGTACTCCGCCCAGGTAGGTCAGGGTGACGATGCTGCCGCCTTCGCTCATCAAAGGTTTAGCGACTCCGCACAGTTTGACCAGGGAGTAGGTGCTGATGTCTAACGCAGTGGCAAAGCCCGATCGCGAAGTTTCGGCAAAACTACCGGAGAGATCGTCTTTATTTGCAAAAGCAAGGCAATGAATCAGAATGTCAATTCTGCCCCACTTATCCTGCACGCTGTCAAAGGCGGCTTGAATCTGGTCGTCGTCTTGCACATTGCAGGGGACAAAGATGCTGGGATTGAGTGGCTCAACGAGTTCGGCAACTTTTTTCTCCATCTTGCCTTTTTCGTCGGGTAGGTAAGTGATCCCAATGTTGGCTCCGGCTTTGTGGAGCTGTTGCGCGATTCCCCAAGCGATCGAACGGTTATTAGCAATTCCAGTGACTAAGGCGTTTTTTCCAGTCAAGTCCAGCATAGAGATCCACAGTTAGGAGCAACTATTCAGCATACTGTGAATAGGGTCTGAAGGTAACGGGGTGAACAAACAATGTGGGGCAGGAGCTTTGCGATCGCCTAACCTTGTCGCATCGTTGGAGTTTTGGACTTTCCTTGAGGAGAATAGGCGTTCACTTTGCCAAGCTACGGTTAAGATACTGTTAATTCAATACAGACTTTCTACACCTGCCAATAGTCTGCTGATTTGTAAATCTCCCAAGTCTTTTGTACCGAGAAAGAGATATGTAACAACTATTACAAAAAACCCTGTTGGAGTGCGTTTAAGTGTTCTAAGTTACAGAGCTTCTATAAGCTGGTCGGCAGTTATTTTTTAGCAGAGTCTGAGGCTCCGAATAAAGGATATGGTCGTGACGCAAGATAAGCCGTTAGCATCGGTATTTCGTCAGATAGGGGGTGGGGTGTTTCCCCCTGTTGTTGAAACGTTTGAGCGTGGAAAGACGATCTTTTTTCCAGGCGATCCAGCAGAACGGGTGTATTTCTTGCTGAAAGGTGCCGTTAAGCTTTCTAGAGTGTATGAGGCAGGGGAAGAAATCACCGTGGCGCTGCTGCGTGAAAACAGTGTGTTTGGCGTGTTGTCCCTCATCACTGGGCATCGTTCTGATCGGTTTTACCATGCCGTAGCATTCACCCCTGTAGAACTGCTTTCTGTACCCATTGAGCAGATGGAGAAAGCTCTGAAGGATAATCCCGATTTGTCGATGGTGTTGTTGCAGGGGTTGTCATCTCGGATTTTGCAAACGGAGATGATGATTGAAACGTTGGCGCATCGAGATATGGGATCACGACTGGTCAGCTTTTTGCTGATTTTGTGCCGGGATTTTGGCGTACCCACAAAGGATGGAATTACGATTGACCTCAAGTTGTCTCATCAGGCGATCGCAGAGGCAATTGGCTCAACTCGTGTAACGGTCACGCGGTTGTTGGGTGATTTACGGCAAGACAAAATGATATCCATCCATAAGAAAAAAATTACTGTCCACAATCCTGTGACCTTAAGCCAACAATTTACGTAGACTTAAACTATTCGCCCGCACACATTTTTGAACTCCTCATCGTGAAACCACAACTCCTGAGACATAGGGTAGGCTGTAGATAAAGCCTGCGTCGCTCTGCGTTGTGAATTCGGTGTGACAGGTGCTTTGGAGATTGAATGTCCAGCGGGCTAATTCTGATTTTGGCGATCTTGGTTCTCGGTGGGGTGATTGCTACCGTGGGCGATCGCATCGGCACAAAGGTGGGCAAAGCTCGCCTTAGTTTGTTTAACCTCCGCCCCCGGCGAACTGCTACCCTGGTAACGATTTTGACTGGTGTTGTAGTTGCCGCTTCGACCCTGGGTATTTTGATTGGCACCAGTGGTCCACTCCGAACAGGTATTTTTGAATATGAACGGATTCAGCGCGATCGCCGCCGTGCCAGAGCCGATCTGCAAACCGCTAGAGAAGAGTTGCAGGCAGCCAGAAACGAAAGACTGCAAATTGGCAAAGAACTCAACAAAGCGCGAACAGACCGCTCAACCGCCCAGAGGCAACTGCTAGAAACCAATGAATCGTTAAAAAGTGCAGTTGTGGAGCGAGACAAAGCAAATGCTGTACGTTCGCAAGTGCAATCTGCCCTATCTCAGGCACAAGCGGAACTCAATCAGAACGAAACGCAGCTAGCAATGGTAACCAATCAGGCTGCGAGGCTGCGATCGGAAATTAACCAACTGCAAACAGAGCGGCAACGGGTAATTGCTCAGGGAGAAGAGGAAATTCGTGCTAAAAATGCGGTGATTCAGGAGCGAGAACAGCGTTTAAAACTGTTAGAAGCCCAACAGGAATTTTTAGTGCGAGAAATTGCCAAACTAGAGCGAGAAGCAGAAGGGCTACGTCGCGGTAATGTTGCCATTCAGCGGGGGCAGGTGCTATCTACAGCCGTGGTGCGAATTGTGAACCCAGCCGCTGCCCAAGATGCGGTCGATCGCCTGCTAAGGGAGGCAAACCGAGTGGCAACTCAACTGGCTCGTCCTGGTAGCCGTCAACAGGAACAAATCATTTTGATTACCAAAGCTGAAGTGGGACAACTGGCAAATCAAATTGATGATGGACGTGATTATGTGGTTCGGGTGCTCTCTGCTGCCAACTACTTAACAGGAGAAACGCCAATTCAGGTGGTGGTTGAAGCCGTACCCAACCAGGTGATCTTCAACAAGGGAGATGTGGTTGCCTCTACCTCGATTGATCCCTCAGTGGCGACGGATGCCGAAATTCAACAGCGGATCAACTTGTTGCTGGCAGCAGCAAATTTTCGCGCTCGTCGGCTGGGAATTTTGACCGATACGGTGGAAATTGGGCGGGTGCAAAACTTGCTTACCTTTATTGAGCGCATCAAAGAATATAAGCAAGCGGTGGAATTGCGGGCGATCGCGGCTACCTCCACCTACACCTCTGGCCCGCTTACTGTTGAACTAGAAATTACGCCAAACGGGCAGGCAGGGGCGCGATCGTTCCAGTAAGCACGCTCCAGTAAAGCGCCACCCCGAATAGAAACATCCAATTAGAAACACCTCATCATCCTGGTTCACAGGGCATACTTTTAGTGGAAGACCGCTCCTACTCAGAGGCACCTTGTATGGTAGAAAATCGCACCCGTTTTTTAGAAGCCCCAGTCATTCCTCCCGGTGACGAGGAAGCTTCTTACGTCGATTACTATTACGATAAGCCGGGCGACTTACCAGGCACGCTGGATATTGACCCTGATGCGCCTCCACCCGTCATTATTTTGATTGATTACAACGAAGAAAAGGCAATTCGCCAGGAATTGGAAACCCCAGAAGCCTGCATTCCCTTTCTCGACTCTGAATCTGTGTCGTGGGTAGATGTCAAAGGGTTGGGCAGCGAAGATATTTTGCAGCGATTAGGTCACGTGTTTAAACTCCATCCGCTCGTGCTGGAAGATGTGGTGAACGTGCCCCAACGCCCCAAAGTTGAAGAACACGGGGATCAACTGCTGATCATCGCCCGTATGGTCACCCTGCATGAAGATGACAAAACCTTTGAAAGTGAGCAGGTGAGCTTAATTTTGGGCAAACACTACCTGCTAACAGTTCAGGAGGAACCCCGCTACGACTGCTTTGGTCCCATTCGAGAACGCATCCGCACTGATAAGGGAGCCATTCGCAAAAGCGGACCGGATTATCTCGCCTATGCACTCATTGATGCCATCATTGACGGCTTCTTCCCCGTGTTAGAGGCGTATGGCGAGCAACTCGAAGATTTGGAAGATGAAGTGGTTGCCAACCCAACTCGCCAAACCCTGCAAAAGATCCACTCCATCAAACGAGAACTCCTCACTCTGCGCCGCGCCATCTGGCCCCAACGAGATTCGATCAACGTGTTGATTCGAGATGGCAGCAAGCTGTTTAGCGATGAGGTGCTGGTTTATTTACGGGATTGCTACGATCATGCAATTCAGGTCTTGGATATGGTGGAAACTTATCGAGAAGTGGCTTCTAGCTTGATGGATGTGTATCTGTCATCGGTGGGGAACCGGATGAACGAGATTATGAAATTTTTGACTGTAATCTCGTCCATTTTCATCCCCCTAACGTTCATTGCTGGGGTGTATGGCATGAACTTTAGTACTGAGAAGTCACCTTTCAATATGCCAGAACTGAATTGGTATTTTGGCTATCCGGCTTGTATGGCGATCATGATTGCGATCGCGGTTTCTATGGCGCTCTTCTTCAAGCGCAAAGGCTGGTTTGAAGATTACTCCGCCGTCAAAGATTTAGTTTCCAGTGCCACAAAACCCATCGGACATCGCTAGCCCCTTGAGTAGCCCTTCGCCTTATCCAACGCAGCCGAGTTTTCAATCTGATCCGTCGAGAGCAGAACCGCTGAGGACGGCTCCAACTCCTGCGCCAGCCCAACCAAATTCTCAGGCTGATCCATCCCCAGCAGAACCGTTGCAAATTGTTCCAGCCCAAACTGCTCCTGGCGCAATTCCCACCCCTTCTCCTCTACCCGAGCCAACGCGATCGTCCCCTTCCACTACCATTCCTGATCCTGGCACAAAAACAACTCAAGAGATTACTCAACCACTGCCATTCAGTACGTGGGATGTGCTGATTCTGATCACTTACTTTGTGTGCATTATTACTGCCATTTCAAAAATCATTAATAACTTTAATGATGAGTACACGGTGCGCCTGGACGGGGACGCGCTCAAGCAAAATCTGGCAGAGCAGGATTTAGGAGATATTGTTAGCATTAGCTTCAACTTCGACAAACGCTATGAGTTTGGCAAAAACGATAAGTTGCGCCAGTTAGGAATCAATATTGCCAACAAATCTACCACCCACTCTATCTATGTTGATTGGGACTATTGCACCATGACTGATTTTGGTGGGCGGGCGCGACGGGTAACGCGGTTAATGCCTGGTACCACTCTGGATTTGTTTCAAATGCAAGCGTTTAGCGCGATCGCCCCTGGCACTACCCTTAAAGAAACTATCACGGCTGAAGACGTACTCAAACGCAAAGAGCCAAAGGACGATAAGGTGTCTGTAGCGCTGGCACTGGAAGTTGATAAACCGCTGCTCGACTTTGCTGGACTGAATAAATCCGATAAGAAGCGATACACCCGCTTTGTCACTACTATTCAAACCCTGGAGTTTTTCCTGGATGTCGCCATTCGGCTAGTCGGTCCAGCACGCTCTTCTGGCGACCATGCCCTGATTCGCTGCAAATTTATTTTGCAAAAGCTGCCCTGGCAGGCGGGGTTACCGTGGAATCCGAAGTAGGAAAGTGGGGAATAGGAGGTGGGGAAGATGGGGAAGGAATTGAAGATTGGAGACGTTCGTGAGCCTCAGTCGAACGATTGAAGATTGGTAATGGGGAATTGATGATTCCTGACCTCTGTCTTCTTGTCCGCTTTATCTTCTACCTGTTCCACCTCTCCTGTCTTCTGTGTCCTGTCTTCTGTCTTCTGTTCTTCCCTATCTCCCTTCTTCCCTCCTTTCTTCTTCGCTCTCTTCGGTAATTGCCTGTAGTTCTCGCACTTCTCGTTGCAGGAAGAAGTTGAGAAAGGTACGGATGCCTGCGATCGCGCCTAGTTTTGCCACATCTTCCCAACTGGGAGAGACTGCGGTTGCTACGATATCGGCGGCAAGTTGAAATTCTAAAGATAGGGCGAGGGTTTGCCCAAATTCCAGGCGAATCTCTTCCTGTAAGTGGTGACTTCTGCCCTTTGTTTTGTGGTGGAACAATCGCCGAACGGCAATTACCACGGCGATCGCTACCACTAAAATCGCGATGGTTTCCAGGGCAATTTCTAACAGTTGAGCAAATTGGGTCAACAGTTCTTCCAGCCATGCTGCTAACCCAACTTTCTGCTCTGAAGAGACACCCACAGTCGCCATCTCCCCTATCTGCATCATGGTGCTTCACGAACTCCGCTCACCGACTATAGCGGTTCTCGCTCCCATGTACTACATCCCATCCCCGACTCCCGATTCCCCAGTTTTCACCTGGGAAACAAAGGTATACCGCTTGTAGAACCCAACGGATTGATACAGGTTCAGCGCTCCAGAGGGATTTTCGGAGTCTACACCCAAAAGCGCGGTGTCCATTCCCTTTGCTTTGAGGGCAAGCATTCCAGTTAACAGCATCGCCCGCCCCAAACCCATCCGGCGGAACCCGCGACGAGTACCGAGGTCGCCGATCCAACCTTCTTTACGTCCAGTGCGATCGTTCTCGTGAGTGGGGATGATGTTGTAGCAGAAGGCAGCCAGGGTACCATCGGGGGCAACTGCAACCAGATCGAGTTCTGGAATGTAAGTTGAATCTTCCATCCAGTGTGTGCGATCTTCCACTGTCAAAGCATGGAAATTCCAGTGATCAATGAATGTTTGGTTGAACATCTCCACCCAGGCGGCAGCTTCGGTGGTTCCCTGAAGGGGACGTACCACGAAACCCGCTGGAAGTTCCGGTTCGGGAATAGGCTCATTGAGCGATCGCGCCATGCGGTAGAAGTACCGATCCACTCTAAAGCCATGCTGGTTGAGCAGGTGGAGCCGATCTGCCTGATCATCGCGGGCACCAGAACGTAGTTGAGCCGGAAGGTTGCATTCTTGAGCAACTCGCTTCACTCGCGCTTCTGCCCAGGTCAACACTTCAGTTTCAAGCCCAAGCTCTCGCATATCAGGGCGAATGCTGAACCACAAAAAGCAGTTCTGTACATCCGTTGCTTTGGGAACCCAGCACTGGGCGATCGCGCAAAGTTCCCCATGCCCGTCTTCCCACAGGCGCAGATCTTGCTCAAGGTCAAAATCGGGACTGGCAAATTCGTGACGCAAGTCGTCTACGGAAGCAAAATCATCCAGATGATCGGCCGTTTTACAGGTGTTGATCAGATGGGCGATCGCTGGTAAATCTGTCTCACCGCTGTATTGCCGAAACCGATAGGTTAATAACAAGGCTGTCACGGGGCACCTCCAGCCACATGAGCGACATACTACAAGGCAATACAAGACCCTGTTGAGATATTTCGCAAGTCAACTCAAATTTCAGGCAGAAGTCCCAAAAACCCTCAGAGCTTTTCACCCGAATGCTACTTATCCCCCAACCTCTATCTCCTAATTTCCCAACCGATGCCCACACTGACTGCAAAAACGGTCGTCCGGCTTAACACCCGTACCACACTGACTGCAAAAACGTTGAGTTGTTGAAGTTGCCTGAGCAGACGAGGACGCTCCCATTCGCATCTCCATATCTCCCATCCGCATCTCCATCGGGTTCATGCTTATTTGCATATCGCCCATTGTCATCGGTTTCATGGGTTCCATTGGTTTCATCGGTTCCATACTCGGTGCAGCGGCTGGAAAACCAGAAATTTGCTGCATTTGCATCTGTTCTAGCGCTTCCAGCGAAAAGGCTTCACTCACACCAATGCTATTACCATGCACTCGGATATAGTGAGAGCCTCGCTCTGCCTGGAGTTTTACGACAGCGCCATTCGTTGTCAGGTACACTTCTGGAGTGGCAGTCCATGCGCCAGTTTGAAAGCTACTACTGGCTTGCTGTTGCTGCCCAGAGGTGGAACTGGAAATGGTGATCGTTGTTTGCCCGTTGGCGTTGTCCAGGTACAAGGTACGACCCGTACCCAACTTACAACTGTAGGCCATATCAGTTTCCTCAAGATGTCTCCTCTTCCCAGTGTACAAAGTGGATGATGGATACGACCTGAAATAAACCTTTAAGGATGGCACGGCGAATGATGATTAAGCAAAGAAGGCAGGAGGGGAGGAAGCTCTGGCGATCGCTGTTTGTCACTCTCTGCTGTCTGAGTTTTGTGCTGTTGTTGCCAGAATGGGCGATTGCAGTTCCCCTAACCACTTCTGCTCCGGTTTACGAACAGCGTCCCATTCATCATCCCGATGGCATTGGCAAATTTTACATGGGGCGAGAGATTGCTCAAGTGATGGGGCATCAAGGTGCGGGCTGGTTGGAGCGATCGAGCCGCGAACAGGAAGAACGCCCTCAGCAGTTGATTGACAATTTAGGCTTGAAACCTACCGATGTGGTAGCAGACATCGGTGCGGGAACGGGCTACTTTAGCTTTCGGATTGCGCCGCTGGTGTCACAAGGAAAGGTGCTGGCAGTGGATGTGCAGCCGGAAATGATTGAGATTTTGCAGTATTTAAAGCAGGAAAAGCAGATTGCGAACGTGGAACCCGTGTTGGGTACGGTAGACAATCCCAACCTGCCGCCCGCTAGCGTTGATCTGGCAATGATGGTGGATGCTTATCACGAGTTTGAGTATCCCAGAGAGATGATGACGGCGATCGCTCAAGCCCTCAAACCCGATGGGCGCGTGGTGTTAGTTGAATATCGGGCAGAAGATCCTCGCGTGTTCATTAAGCCCCTGCACAAGATGAGCCAGCGTCAGGTTCGCAAAGAAATGACAGCGATCGGCTTGACCTGGCTGGAAACCAAAACGCTTCTACCCCAACAACACGTGATGATTTTTCAGAAAGCCAGCTAACGGTGAAGTTGTGCGGCGGCAGATAACCTTAAACTCTCACCGATAACCTCTGTACCGTCCGCACCAACGCAGTGTTAGGTCGCTGACGGTTGCAGCACCTTAATCTGACTGTCGCTCGCAAATTTTTATTTTCTGAATGTACCTTGGTAATTAGATGACTTCTCGAATAGTTTTAATTGAACCGGGGGTAAATGGTAAGCATTTTCAGAAGAATCCTCAATATACTCAAGAATACAACGGGCAACATACTCACCAAGCTTAACGGGAACCGCATTACCAATCATTTGCTCCAAATCTGATTTATTACCTTTGAATTTGAAAACACTGGGGAATGTTTGAACGTAACTTCGCTCAATTGTAGTTAAAGGTCGTAAATTCTCATTGACTTCACAAACGTCTCCCTGATGCTTCTGATATGTCTTAGGAATAGGACGATTTACACCCCGCACTGTTGGACTAGGCTCATGAATACTAAAAATTGCCCTTCTCTTATAGCTTCTTGGATGCCTATAGAAGTACTCAATTCCTAAACTATCGCCCAAATATTCAAAGACAGTCATGGGCTTCTGTGATTGATTCTTTGTTAGGTAGAAATTCAAAAAATCATCTTTGCCGCCAAGCTGACCAACCAAAAAATACCTCTTTCTAGCCTGTGGAACACCACAATAGCTTGCATTTAAGACAGAGGAAGTTAAACCATATCCATTTTCTCTAAAAATTTTTAAGGCTGTTTTCAAAACATGACTTTTTGCAATTCTCTCAACATTTTCCATGACAAACCAACATGGTTTGACCTGTGAAACAATATTTGCAAAACTCAAAGTCAAGTCTGCTCTGCCAAGACTTTCATCTCTTTTGCCCGCACTTGAAAAATCTTGGCATGGAGGTCCACCAATAACAACCTCTGGTTTCAATTCAGCTACATCTAGGTATGCTTTGTCTTCTGAAAGATCTTTGTTGAAGACAGGATGTTGAAAATTTGCTTTATAGACTTCAATTGCTGGAAGCCAGGAATCAAAAGCAGCAACTACATCAAATCCAGCGTTTTGAAACCCAAGCGATAAACCCCCGCAGCCACAAAACAAATCGGCACTGGTCTGCTAAAGGATGGTAGTTACAATAAAGGCAGCGTTGAGGATGCA
>JACYLN010000048.1 GCA_015272515.1 Leptolyngbyaceae cyanobacterium C42_A2020_001
TGAAGATTGAGAAGTTAGAGAATTTTGAATATCTCTTCTATCTCCCTCACCTGCCTCATCTCTTCTGGGTTCCTGACTCCTGACTCCTCCTTCTCCCTCAACTTCCCCACCTCCTCTATCCCCTGTTCCTCTCCTTTTTGTCAGAATAAAGCTGAAGCGTTTGGATGGATTGATGCGACTACTTCATACCATGTTGCGAGTTGGCAACCTGGAGCGATCGCTGGATTTCTACTGCAATGTGCTGGGAATGCAACTGTTGCGGCGGAAAGATTACCCCGGCGGGGAATTTACCCTGGCGTTTGTGGGCTATGGCGACGAAGCAGACCACACCGTCCTGGAACTGACCTACAACTGGGGCACCGATCACTACGATCTGGGGAATGCCTATGGGCACATCGCGATCGGAGTGGATGACATTTACGGCACCTGTGAGCAAATTCGTCAGCAAGGTGGCAAGGTTACACGTGAACCCGGACCGATGAAACACGGAACAACGGTGATTGCGTTTGTGGAAGATCCAGATGGCTACAAAGTAGAACTAATTCAGCTTGGTACCCAGGGATCAGCAAAAACAGAGCAACCCCAAACCGCAAGCGTTTAAAGGTTGACAGCAAAACATGCCGGAAGGGAGCAAACTTCCAAGCAACGCGATCGCTCCCTTTCCCTTTTTTCTATGCCCAGTGCACTGGGCAAACACAAGGCTATGCCCCTACGGGTTTGTTTTGCCTAACTCCCATTCCCAATCACAAATCACCAATTCCCCATTTCCCACTCCCCATCTTTCGCCAAACTCTTTATCATGGGGAGCAAGCTTCTCCACACTTGGTAAGAGACTGGTTATGAACAACATTGGCACTGCCTATGTTCTCTGGCTTGGCTGTTTGCTTCAGCTTCACGGGCTTCAGCGGTTGTACAACGGCAAGATTTTCACAGGGTTTTTGTGGCTATTCACGTTTGGGTTGATGGGATTCGGTCAACTTATTGATCTGATGTTGATCCCTGGCATGGTGGATGAACACAACGCGAAATACCGGGCAAAGCACGGAATGCTACCACCCAATTCGCCCCATTTGCAACCTGTGATTCAGCGAGTCGTCGCGCATGAATTTGCCCCTCCCCCTGCGGTAATTCCAACCCGCGATCGCCTGGTGGTGCAATTGGTCAGGGCAGCCCATTCCCGCAATGGCAAATTATCTGTAACGCAGGGCGTGATGGACACCGAAGCCAATTTTGTCGAGGTGGAAGCGGCGTTGCGCGGACTCGTGAAAACAGGCTACGTGGATATCTACAACGATCCTGAAACAGGCGTTGTCATGTACGACTTTCGGGAACTCTGATAACGTGCGATTTGTTATCTAATTTCTAATTAGAAACTCCCTGCAACTCCACTAGCATCTTGCGGAGGCTTTGTCGCCAATAAGGAGGATGCTCACCCAAAAGCGAACTGATTTTTTTCAGCGAGAGCACCGAGAACGCGGGACGGCGGGCAGGGGTGGGATATTCCTCGGTGGTAATGGGCACAACCCGCTGCACCTGGAGCGGAAACCCAAGAGCTTTGGCTTCTTCAAAAATTGCGATCGCAAAATCGTACCAGCTACATACGCCGCTGTTGGTGTAGTGATAGGTGCCTGCAGTGTCAGCATTGAGTTGGGGCGCAAGTTGAGCGATCGCCAAGGCCAAATCTTTTGCCCAGGTAGGCGCACCAATTTGATCGGTCACAACCCGCAACTCATCCCGTTGTCCACCTACGCGCAGCATGGTTTTCACAAAATTGCCTTTGCCGTATACGCCATAGACCCAGGCAGTACGGATGATCATATGCTTCTGGCAGGCATCACGAACTGCCTCTTCTCCCATCAATTTTGACTGTCCGTAAGCTCCCAACGGATTGGTTGGATCTATTTCCAGGTAAGGGCTGCTGTTTTTGCCATCAAATACATAGTCAGTAGAAATGTGAATCAACCCTGCTCCTAGTTTTTCGGCTTCTTCAGCCAGAGCTTGAGCCGCTTTACCATTAATCAAATGCGCTAGATCCAGTTCACTTTCTGCTTTATCCACAGCCGTATAAGCAGCCGCATTCACAATCAGGCTGGGCTGAGAATTCTGCACAATTGGGCGAATTGCATCAGGGTCAGCCATATCCCACGAGGTGCGATCGACCGAAATCACTTCGCCCAAAGGAGCAAGCGTCTGCTGAAGTTCTTCGCCAACCTGTCCATTTGCGCCAGTTAGTAGAATTCGCGTCATGGGAGCTTTAATTATTCGATGAAATGTTTATGAGAAAGCACTGTACAAGATTAGGAGTCCGTGCATCCTGACTCAACAGTACACATATCTACATGGAAAAAGAATAAAGTTGGAAACGTTAAGAATGAAATGTCGGTGAAGAGTTAGTCGTAGGTAGGTGGGTAGGTCAGTAAGTGGGTAAACGGAGTTTCACTCACCCACTCACCCACTCACCTACTCATTCACTCTCCCCATCCTAGTCCCTACTTATGCAACACCTCCACATCATGAAAGTTGGCGTAATCAATCACCCGCTGCCCGTTGGGAAGGGTGGAAACCACATCAGTAAATTTGAAGTTCCAGAGAATATTGCGAACTGCATAGGTGTAACGAGCATGAACGGTTTGGGCAACAGTTTCATCAATTCCAGTCAGCGATATCAAGATTTCTGCGTCACTGGTTGCTAATGATTCTGGTGTTTCTCCATACAGCGGACTTTCTTCATCAATTGGGTGCATGGCAGTCCAAGTGAGCACAAAGAAAGGGCTGTGACTCCGGGTTAACTTCATGTCGTAGATGCGGCGCATGGTGTGACCTTCAACGGTGGTTTCTTCTCGAAGTAGGGTTACCCAAAGTCGTGCTTCTAAAATTTGGTTGCCGCGTTTATTGGCTGCGCGAAACATCAGGGTGGGAACCCCGTTATAAGGCATGATGACGGCGTTTCGGCTGAGAACAACCCGTGCAGTGGGACGGGAAAACCGCGCAAACATTAGCCCGGTTGCCATTGCTACGCCAAGTAAACCCACAAATGCCTCGATCGCTACCAGGATATTGGCATAGAACGTTTTGGGATACATGGCACCATAGCCGATGGTTGCCATCGTTTGAATGCTAAATGAAAAAGCATCTATCAGCGATCCAGGACGGGCATTGGCGATGTTTTCTTCACCAATTAAATAGGCACCGGCAAAGAGCATATTGGTCACAACGTACAGACTGGCAACCAAGACCAGGAATTGCATCCAGGACATGATCAAAAGCCGATGGTACAAATCTTTCCAGGGGTTGTAGTTGTCTCCCAAGCGTAAAATGCTGATGCGACCATCGGGGCTTAACACTCGTCTTGAGTGTTTGAAACGCTGCCGCTGCTGCTTGGGTGCTGACGAGTGAGGAGGAGGTTGTTGGAATTTAGGAGCCATAGGTGTATGCGATCGCGTCCTATAGCCGAAAACTATACACGACTTAGCAGTTTCTGCGGTGGAGAATTGACAGGTTGAAAATAAAATAGTACATTTTTACTATTACACTTCATCGCTCCTAAACTTCAAGCCCTCAACGCACGCTGGGGGCTTTATTTTTTCTCCAAATTCTTAGCTCCAGCGATGGGATTGAATTCCTCTGACGTAAAGAATATGCTCTGCTCGGAAAATATCAGATTCACTACCATTGACGATCAATAAATAGTTGCCTTGAATCACCTGATCCGCATAGTTCTTAGCAAGTCGCTCGGTAATGCCCTGCCCCACCAAGGCCCCTAATGCTCCACCCGTGAGAGTGCCAACTCCAACTGTAGAGAGCAGATAAAGAAATGCAGATCCCAAAACAACTTCTCCAACTCCTGGCACTGCCAGGAGCCCAATGCCCACCAGAAGCCCTGTAATGCCGCCAGTCAGATTTCCTACCATGACTCCCCGTTTCAGGGTAATGGTTGATCCAGTAATGGTGTCGAGGTTGGCTTCGTGGAGCAGTTCTTTAAT
>JACYLN010000055.1 GCA_015272515.1 Leptolyngbyaceae cyanobacterium C42_A2020_001
ACCCCCGACATCAGGTTTTGGAGACCTGCGTTCTACCAACTGAACTAAGAGCGCATACAAAACTAACCCCCTTAGTGTAACAGCTGAGGGGTCACAAGTTGCTAATCACACATGGACAAGGATTAGCAACTAATTGCCACCCACCGTTACAAAGCGCGATCAAACCGTTGCTTCAGACGGGTTGCCTTACCAACACGGTTCCGCAGGTAGTATAGCTTCGCACGGCGAGCCTTACCTCGGCGCAACACTTTTATGCTTTCAATTCGAGGAGAGTGAAGTAAAAAGACCCGCTCAACACCGACTCCCTGAAAGACGCGTCGCACAGTGATGTTCTGGTTAATTCCAGAACCCCGCTTAGCAATCACAACCCCTTCATACGGCTGAGTCCGCTCTTTACCACCTTCTTGAATAATTACACCAACCTTAACGGTGTCGCCAACATAGATGATTGGCAAATTCGACTTCATCTGTTCCGCTTCAATTGAGCGGATGATTTCCTGGGCGTTCATGGCTCTGGTAAAAACTCACAGTCCTCAATAATAGCTTGGTCAGTGCGCTTAAGTCTAGATGAGGAGCAAATTTGCGATCGCAAAATCCCCCTGCTAGGGATTGTAATTCCTGCTGTAATCGCCATACTGAGCGTTGTAAGCCTTAGAAAATGGATTGATCGCGGGGGAAATTTTCACGATGAAGATCCGATTGATCTCTTTGCTTGGTTTTATGTTGATGACCGCAGTCACCCAAGCCTGTTCCAGTCCTCAAACACCGCAGGCGCAAATTCCAACAACCGCTTCTCCTGCCGGAGTCTCATCCGATCAGGGAACATTGGTGATTCGGGCAAACGGGGAAGATTTTGTCCGACAGGGTTTTACATCCAAAGATGGTTGGAAAATCACCTTTGATAATGTGTACGTTACGCTTGCAGCAGTGACTGCCTATCAAACCGAGCCTCCTTATGATGCCCAGGCAGATGCAGAACTCAAGGTAAAACAGCAAGTCAGCCTAGATCAGCCTCAAACAGTTGATTTGGCGGCAGGTGACGCAACTGCTGAGCCTGTTTTAGTGGGTGAGGTAACCGCTCCAGCGGGACGATACAACGCCCTTTCCTGGAAAATGCCAAAAGCAACCACTGGCGAGGCGAATGGCTACGCACTGATGCTCGTGGGCACGGCAACCAAAGGCGGGCAAAGCCTTCCCTTTGTGCTTAAGGTTGATGAAGAACTGGGTTATCAGTGTGGTGAGTTTGTGGGCGAACAGCGCAAAGGGACCTTGAAAGCAGGCGACAAAGCAGATTTAGAGGCGACCTTCCATTTCGATCATCTGTTTGGTGATGCCAAAACGCCGCCTACGGATGATTTGAATAAGCAGGCACTGGGTTTTCAACCTTTAGCAAATTTGGCAAAAGACGGCAAAGTGGATGTGGATGTGGCAACGCTGAAACAATCCTTGTCAGCCGAAGATTTTAGGAAATTTCAGGCGATTTTGCCGAGTTTGGGTCATGTTGGGGAAGGTCACTGCAAGGAAACAACCCTGGCAAAAAACTGAGGCAAGGATGAGCAAACAGCAGATTCAATGGCGAAGGAGATGGCTCTCTCTGGGTGGTAGGTGGGCGTTGCCTGGGTTGTTGGGAGTCGCAATCATGGGGTTGGCGGAGCGATCGCTGGCGCATGGGGTGGTGATGCAATACCAGACCACTCAAGCCGTTTCTGTACAGGCAAAGTACGATTCGGGTGATCCATTTGCCAATGCCCAGGTAACCGTGTATGCGCCGGATAGCGATCAGCCCTGGTCAAAAGGGACAACCGACAACAATGGGGTATTTACCTTTACGCCAGATGACTCGAAACCAGGTACCTGGCAGGTGAAGGTGCGATCAGCAGGGCATGGAGATGTTGCCAATATTCCGGTCAGTAGTGGAACCCAACAGTTAGCAACAGTTAGCGGTGGAAACGGGTACACTCCCTTGCAAAAAGGGGTGATGGCGGCATCAGTGATTTGGGGATGTGTGGGCACGGCATTGTTCTTTCTCAGGAGGAAGGCGTAGATGCACGTCCCAGATGGGATTTTGCCAGCCCAGATTTGTGTGGGTGGGTATGCGTTGACTGGGCTAACTGCCTGGTTGAGTTTACGAAAAATTAACCGCTGTCACGATCCGGCGCAGGGAGTTCCGAAAGCAGCATTGCTCACGGCAGCTTTTTTTGCAGCTTCCCTGCTCCATATTCCCGTGCCGCCTGCGAGTGTACATCTGGTGCTAAATGGCTTACTGGGGGTGATTCTTGGCTATTATGCGTTTCTAGCGATTCTGGTAGGACTGTTTCTGCAAGCGATTATGTTTGGGCATGGTGGGCTGAGTACGCTAGGAGTCAATGCCCTGATTATGGGAATTCCGGCGTTAATCGCGTACTTTGTGTTTCAACTGCGCGATCGCGCTCCTAAACGATTGAATCAAAGATTGACGACGGGTTTTTTCGCCTTTTTGGCAGGGGCAAGTGGTACCGCTATTTCAGCCCTGTTGTTCTACAGTTTGATGGTGCTCAATGTTCCGGCAGAAATGGATGTCATGGCGGAGCGGATTGCGGTGGCAGGGCTAACTGTTGCTCACATTCCTCTGGTAATTCTAGAAGGGATTTTTACTGCTGTTCTGGTACTGTTCCTGGAGAAGGTGAAGCCCGAACTGTTGCGAAACACATGGTCAAAGGCATCGTCATGAAGCTTGATTTGGATGTCTACAGCCATCAACACTCGTGGATGCATCGCTGGGAGCCAAGATGCAAGCTGATTGGGCTGATGGGGGTGATCTTTGCTTTCGCCTTTGTGCAGGATTTGCGCTTGCTCGTTCCCATGCTGGTGGTTACGGCTAGTTTGTTTATGTCGTCTGGGTTGCCGCTTACCGTGTTAACCCATCGCCTGCGCTATCCGGGTTTTTTCTTGCTGGGCATGGTGCTACTGTTGCCCTTTTTCGCGGGAGAAACGGTGATTTGGCAGTGGGGCAAGCTGTCGCTTTACCAGGAGGGCTGTTTAGCGACGATCTTGATTGCAGTGCGATTTGTCTCGATTTTGACGATCGCCCTGATTTTGGTTGCCTCCACTCCATTTCTGGCGTTGCTCAAGGCGTTGCGATCGCTGGGTCTTTCGCCGATTTTGACTGATATGCTGCTGCTTACCTATCGCTACCTGCACGACATTACAGAGAGTTTGACCACGATGCGAACTGCCATGCGCCTGAGGGGGGGCGATCGTTCGCGTGCCCGCTTCCTCATCCCCGACTGGCGAACGTTTCGGCAAACGGCATCTCTGGCAGGAACGTTACTGATTCGCAGCTATGAGCAATCAGAACGAGTTTATAAAGCGATGCGCCTGCGCGGATATGGGCTGGCTCAGGGACAGACAAATCGGCAAGATTGGCGTTCCATTCAGGTGAGCAATATCCTTGCTCTAGGCTTGAGTCTGGTTGTGGCAGGTGGATTTGTGCTGGCGGAAGTGTTGATTTAAGGACTTAGTGAAACGCGAGATGACACGCATGGAACAAGCGCTACAAGAACGGCAACCTATTTTGAAGCAGGAAGAAGCGAATCCCCCCGCGATCTCGATCTCTCACCTCAGCTTTTGCTATCCTGACTGCACCCATGCCATTTACGATCTCAATTTGCAGGTTCAGCCAGGAGAACGAGTTGGCATCGTTGGCGCAAATGGCTGCGGCAAAACCACCTTCTTCCTCTTACTTTGTGGCATCTTGACTCCTACGGCTGGAGAAATTTCGATTCTGGGCAAGCCGGTAATTCCTGGCGCGTTTGAAACCCGTGTGGGACTGGTGTTTCAAAATCCCGATGACCAACTGTTTTCTGCCTCCGTTTGGGAAGATGTGGCGTTTGGTCCGCGCAATCTGGGCTTGCCGCCGGATGAGGTGGAGCAACGAGTCAACACGGCAATGACCCTAACTAATGTCGTGGATCTGGCGCAGCGTCCGCCCCATCATCTATCGGGTGGGCAGAAGAAGCGAGTGGCGATCGCAGGTGTGCTGGCAACCAACCCGGAAATTCTCCTGCTGGATGAACCTTCCGCCCAACTCGACCCCCGCTCTCGTCGGCAGTTGATTCGGTTGCTCGATTCTCTGCCCCAAACCCAACTGATCGCCACCCATGATCTGGATCTAGCGCTGGAACTCTGCGATCGCACCATCTTGTTCAGTGAGGGGCGAATTATTTGCGACGGCGACACCTATGCCATCCTGGGCAACGCCGAACTGTTGGAGCAATACGCCCTGGAACTGCCCCTCAGCTACAGCCGCCCTTACTGTCAGTTAAATCATGCTCCCGATATGAACCGTTAAGGGATGGATTGAAACAGAGCCTGTACCATTGAGATTCGTTGTCAGAGAAGCCTGAGCGGTCTTAAATCCAGTTCTAAAAAAGCCCGTTTACTAACCTGATTAATTCTTCTGTCTCTGCGATCGCCCCATCTCTTCTTCCCTATCTCTTATTTCCCTGAAGCAAGAATTATTAACCCATCTCCGTTACACGAATTTTTGACCAGTGGATTAGAGTAGATTTCGGGATCAAAATTACCCACCATTCTGAATGGGTCGCTCTACTGAGATCCGTCGTGTTCCCATTCTCAATGCTTGCACTCTTCGTCACACTGCCTGTATTTGCTCTATGACTCCGTTTCATCGCTTTCGGCGCTTTCATTTCTTCACTCTGCTCGTCACTGGTTTTCTAACCGTCATCCTGGTTGCGATCGCGCCCGCCATTTCGCAAACCCTGTTACCAGCCTTTGCCGCACAACTAACTCAGACACCTACCCAGCCAACAAAAACAACACCAAAACCCGCTACGCTTGCTTTAACCAAAGGAGTTGAGAAAACCGTTTTAGACAACGGATTGACGGTATTGACGAAACAGGTAGACACTGCGCCTGTGGTGAGTGTGCAAGTGTGGTATCGCATCGGTTCTCGGAATGAGGCTCCAGGCGTGAATGGGATTGCACACCAACTTGAGCACCTGATGTTTAAAGGAACAAAAGACCGCCCGATCCAGTTTGGACGGTTCTTTAGTGCGTTGGGTAGTGAGTCGAATGCATTCACTAGTTATGACATGACAGCGTATTTTGGCACGGTGGAGCAAGACAAACTAGAAGCATTGCTGGTGCTGGAAGCCGATCGCATGAAAAACTCCATCATTGATGAAAGCGCGTTGACCAGCGAGAAACGAGTGGTGATCTCCGAGTTGCAGGGGTATGAAAACAGCCCAAGTTATCGGTTAGGACGAGCTGTGATGCAATCGGTATTTCCCGACAACCCTTATGGATTGCCCGTAGGCGGAACCAAAGCGGATGTGGAGAAATTTACCGTTGATCAAGTGCGGTATTACTACGATACCTACTACCGTCCTGATAATGCGGTGTTGGTTGTTGTCGGCAACTTCAAACCCGATGAAACGAAGAAGCTAATTCAAGATACGTTTGGCAAAATTCCCAAAGTAACTAAGCCTTTACCGTCAAAAGCGCCCATTTCTGCACCAACGAAGCCAACACCCCGCCCCGCCTCGCGATCGCCCATCATCATGCGCGAACCTGGAAGCGCTGCCTTACTCAACGCCGTGTATCCCCTGCCGGATGTGCTACATCCTGATGTGCCTGCCCTCCAGCTAATGGACTACATTCTGTCGGGTGGACGTAGTTCTCGTTTATATCAGGCATTGGTCGAAACTGGGCTAGCAAGTGATGCCGGTGGTTACGCTGCCAACTTGATTGGAGGGGGCTGGTACGACTTCTCGATTACAGCCGCTCCAGGGAAAGAGTTGAAAGCCATTGATGCCGTTTTGCAGCAGGTTGTGGCAGAACTACGAGAGAAGGGTATTACGGCTGAAGAGTTGGCACGGGCAAAAGCTCAACTGCGGGCATCGATCACGCTGCGTAACCGGGATATCAGCAGTCAGGCAATTCAACTTGGAGACGACTTCACCTCAACAGGGGATTACCAGTTTACCGATCAGCTTCTGAGCCGAATTACTCAAGTTGCGGCGGCAGATATTCAACGTGTGGCGCGTACTTATCTGACACCTGCTAACCGAACGGTAGGATTTTTTGAACCTACGGCTCCTAATGGCAAAGCCGGAGCCACACCCGGTAACTTTGCTCAAACTGCTGAAAAATTCAGTCCAGGTGCGCCCGTTGATCCAGCCGAGATTGCCAAATATCTGCCTGAGATCAAATCCAATAGTCAACAATTTTCTGCCCAAACCCTTCCCGAAAAGTTAACGCTGAAAAATGGAATGGAGGTTCTGTTGTTGCGCGATCGCAGCACGCCCACCGTGACGCTGAGTGGATTTGTGGCAGCGGGGTCTATTTACGATCAACCTCAGACCGCCGGGCTAGCGAGTTTAACGGCGGATAATTTGCTGAACGGCACCAAAACGCAGGATGCACTGGCGATCGCCAAAACTTTGGAAAATCGTGGAGCCGATCTGCAATTTGGCGCAACACGAGAAGGGGTGAGTATTTCAGGGGAAGCGCTCGCCGCCGATTTGCCAACGCTGGTTCAAGTTCTGGCAGATACGTTGCAACATTCCAACTTCCCCGAAAAAGAGCTAGAACTGAGTCGTCAGCAGGCAATCACTGCACTCAAGCAAGATTTAGACAATCCTGCCCGCGTGGCGCGACGCGCCTTTCAGCAAGCGGTTTATCCCGAAAATCACCCCTTTCATGTGCTACCTACAGAAGCCAGCCTCAAAGCCATTACGCGCAATGATGTGTTGAATTTCTACAAGCAGCAGTACAGTCCAGAGTCAACGATTCTGGTGTTGGTAGGAGATTTTGACCCGGTTGGTGTGCGAAACCTGTTAACGAAAGAATTTGGTAACTGGCAGGTGACAGACCAAAGCCCCAATATTACCTTCCCAACCGTGCCTCTCCCCGATCACACCGTTCGTTTGAATCCCGTCCTTCCTGGCAAAACCCAGTCCATCACGTTCATGGGCTACAACGGCATTGATCGTCAAGATCCCCGTTTTTATGCCGTTCAGGTGCTGAATCAAATTCTGGGGGGCGATACGCTTTCGAGTCGCTTAGGAACTGAGATTCGCGATCGCCTGGGATTGACTTACGGTATCTACAGTCTGTTTCAGGCGGGCAAAACGCCAGGACCTTTCCTCGTGTATATGCAAACCGCCCCGGAAGATGCGGAACGCGCAATCTCTAGCACTATTAGCCTGCTGCAACAGGTGCGGCAACAAGGAGTTACTACGGCTGAGGTTGCTGCGGCTAAGCGATCGCTCACTAGCGTTTATTCAGTAGAGTTAGCCTCACCCACCGATCTGGCAAGTACGATTTTGATGAATGCCGTTTATGGGTTGGGTGAGCGCGAAATTCGTCAGTACATCTCTAAAATTGAGGCAGTCACCCCAGCTCAGGTTAGTCAGGCGATTCAAGAACTGCTCCATCCCGCAAACCTGGTGATTGTCACCGCTGGCCCCTCCCCATCCACTTCCCAAAAATAAGGAGCCAAAAAATGCCGCGATCGCAGCCATTTTTCCAGCGTGTGTTTAGTATCGTCTGCCTCATGGGATGCTTTGCCTGGGGTTGGGTAACACCTGCGATCGCAGCTCCCTCTGCGATCGACCTTTCTCGGCAACCCACAATCGAGATCAAAGTACACCTCGGTAATGCCAGCAACGAACTCAAGTTTGTGCCCGACACGATTGAGTTTGCCGCTGGGAAGCGTTACAAACTCGTGCTCGATAATCCCAGCAACAACAAACACTACTTCACCGCCAAAGACTTTGCAGATAACATCTGGTCGCAAAAAGTGGAAGCGGGCAACGTGGAAATTAAAGGCGCGATCCATGAATTAGAACTCAAACCCGGTGCTGTAGCAGATTGGGTGTTTGTCCCAGTTAAAGCTGGAACTTACGAGTTACACTGCTCCATTCCTGGACATGCCGAAGCCGGAATGATCGGAAAACTCGCGATCGCCCCAGCCAAGGCAACCTGAAGAATGGAGAGTGGGAAATTGAAGATTGGAGAGTGGGGATTGGTAATGGGTAATCACGCGATGTGCGACTTTCTTGAAGTTCCCTTCAATCCTGCATCTGCCCTCATCCTCAGCCCTTATCCCAACGTTGGGATAAGGGAGCCAGAAAGGATTCAAACTCCCTTCTCGCCCAGATTTGGGATGTGAGGGTGGGGATGTGAGGGCGAAATCGTTGCACATCGCGTCAATCTGCAATCTGCAATCCTCCCGCCTCCCCCTCCAGCAAGAATTAGGTTAATGTAAAGATCTGCAATTCTGCATTGCCGTCTCGATTTGTCGGTCTTCATTCCTCCAACCACAATGAATATTTTGACCCAACTCCTCAACCAGCCAGCTCTTCCCGCACCTAAAAGGCAACGTCGCGGGGTAGAACTTAAGTCCGCCCGTGAAATCGAGATTATGCGGCAGGCTTCTAGAATTGTGGCAACGGTGTTGAAGGAAATTTCAGAACTGGTTGAGCCAGGAATGACGACAGCGGATCTGGATGCTCATGCCGAGAAGCGGATTCGTGAAATGGGCGCAACTCCTAGCTTTAAGGGCTATCACGGCTTTCCTGGCTCGATTTGTTCCTCAATCAACCATGAAGTCGTACACGGCATCCCCAACAAGCGCAAGGTGATTCGGGCGGGAGATGTGTTGAAGGTGGATACGGGCGCATATTTTGAAGGGTTTCATGGCGATTCTTGCATTACGATCGCCGTGGGAGAGGTAAAACCGGAAGCAGCTCGGCTCATTCGTGTGGCTGAAGAGGCACTTTACAAAGGGATTGAACAAGTCAAAGCAGGCGCATTTTTGATGGATTTGGCAGGTGCGATCGAAGATCACGTTAAAGCCAATGGGTTTACAGTGGTGGAAGACTTTACCGGGCACGGAGTTGGGCGTAATTTGCACGAAGAACCGTCTGTCTTTAACTTCCGCACGCACTCCATGCCAAATGTCAAATTGCGAGCAGGGATGACGCTGGCGATCGAACCGATTGTTAATGCTGGCTCAAAAATCACTCGGATTTTGGGCGATCGCTGGACCGCCGTCACTGTAGATAACTCTCTCTCAGCGCAGTTTGAACACACTGTTCTAGTCACTGAAACGGGCTACGAAATCTTGACCGATCGCACCAGCGTCTAGCGCCTTTCCGGAGATCAAGACCTGGACGCACGAAGATGCTGAGAAAATTTCAGCGTGAAGGTAGTGCCCCGCCCCAGTTGGCTATCGACGGCGATTACGCCTTGCATTAGTTCAACTAAAGCTCGAACAATTGTTAACCCCAAGCCTGTGCCAGTATGTCGGCGAGTGGTTGTTTGGTTGACCTGCCAAAACTCCTGAAAAATTAGCTTCTGGTTGCTAGGGGCGATTCCGATACCCGTATCTTGAAACTTGATTTGAATCAGGTTGTCTGCGGGGGATGGGATAGCTAATGTGACGCTGCCTGTTTCGGTAAACTTGATGGCATTTGACAATAGATTTGTCAAAACTTGGCGCAGTCGGTTGGGATCATTGGTAATCATGATGCTGGGTTGGGTCACCTGAAATTGCAATTTCAATGATTTTTGTTCTGCCAGGCTCTGTAATTCGTCAACGGTGGAAGCCGCTAGCTGAACCAGATCAAATAGTTCAAGTTGCAGTTCAATACTGTTGGCTTTGAGTTTAGAGAAGTCCAAAATTTCTTCGATCAAAAGCAGCAAGTGTTTGCCATTGCGGGCGATACTCTCAATCATGTGCGTCAGTTTAGGGTCATGTTGCTGATGAAAGTTACGCCGCAGCAGTTCAGAAAATCCCAAAATCGCATTCATGGGAGTTCGTAGTTCATGGGAAATGGTCGCCATAAATTGACTTTTCAGGCGATCTGCTTCGAGCAACTGCGTATTTTCTAGCTGCACTTTGCGGAGTTGATGCTCAGCTTGTTTGCGGGCAGAAATGTCTCGCAGTAGCCAGCGCAGAGCGATCGCTTTACCGTTGCTATTTCGTACAGTTTCGACCGTAATAGCAGCATCAAATGTCTCCATATCCCGCCCACACAGAGGAATCTCCCATTCCTGGATGCGGTGAATGGTTGGCAGTTGACTCAAAACAGAGTGAAACAATTGCCGCTGCGATTCTGGTACAAATCTTCCCAGGGGTTTCCCAACCAGATAGGTTTGAGCAACGTTAAACAATGCCGCCGCTGTGCAGTTTCCTTCCTGCATAATACCATAAATATCAGTCACCACATACCCATCAGGCGCAAATTCAAACAGTTCTCGGTAGCGTTGCCGTTCATCCTCAATCACTTGTCGGGCAGCTAGCAGTGCCTGGTTTTGTTGGTGTAGTTCTTCCTCCGCTATCTGTAACCCTTCTAGTGCCAAGCGGAGTTCTTCTAAGCAAACGATGATCAAATGAGACTGTCGCCAGGGGAAATCACAGGCATTTTTATACAGTTCTTGAGTCCGCTGCTGAACGATGTGTAGATTTTGAGTAAATGTCGCCTGCTCATGATTAGACATAGCGATCGCCTCGTTCTTATTGCTTATCTTTTAAGCTGGTTGGTATATACACCAAAATGATGGGTCAGTTTTTACTAAAAGAAGCCTACCACTTAGGTGAAAATTCAGTAACGTAAGGGGGATCTTAAGAAACAGTATTTAAGTCGAGTTCGTTAAATCCAGATCTCTCGACTCTATCCATGCCGTGCTGTTTCACGGCTTAACTAAGGTAGGAAGGTGCAATCATTTGTAGGGTGGGTTAGCGTAGCGTAACCCATGCGGGCGTTGGGTTTCGTGTCTCAACCCAACCTACGTTGTTTTATATTTAATTTCGCCCAGCTACTTAATCTAAGTTCAATAATGGTTGAGTAGTAAAGCTAACATTAATAAGTTTTAGCTCCTATGTCTAAAGATTGGAACTCCCCTAAATGAGGTATAAAGCATCCTCTAAAGGCAGAGTAAGAGCTTTGTCGTTGGGTTTATTCAAATAGAAATTGCTATTAAATCTTAGAATTCTTCTAAAATTTGTAAAGTTCTTGATGGACTCGTTCGATCTCGCAGCGTTGATACATTAGAGTTTGATAACGACCCACTAAACGCGGTTCTACTTTTGCATTTTTCAGCCAAGTTTTTGCTTGTTTGCTCGTGGTATTTAAGAGTGTTGCTGCATATTTTAAGGTGAGCCATTGTTGCCGAAATCGTGTTAATAAAACGTCATCTGCTTCGGTTTGAATTTCAGTCAACAGGTGTTTGGCTAGCAGCCAGCAGGCTTGGGTATCGGCTGCGGCACGGTGCGATCGCCCCACATCAAATCCAAAATGTTCTACTAAATTAGGCAAACTACGCGACGGTAGATCGGGGAGCATCAATCGTGCCAGCATCACTGTACAGAGTTGCTCATCCTCCGCTCGTGAGAACGGCACATCAATGTAATTAAACTCAGACTTCAAAAAACTGTAATCAAATGCCAAATTGTGCGCTGTCAAAATTCCGGCATTGACCAGTGGTAAATAGTCGCGCCAAATATCTACTGAAAGCGGTGCGGTATTGACCATATCCTGCGTGATCCCCGTAAACCGAGTGATAGCTGGCGGAATGGGCACTTGCGGATTTACTAAATGGGTCTGCTGGTAATGAACTCCGTTTTCCAGGCTAGCTTGTAGCACGGAAATTTCGATTACCCGACTGAGTGGCGGACGATACCCAGTCGTCTCCACATCCACAACAGTGAGTGTTTCGTGGCTGAGGCGACGGTAGTAAGCCAAAAGCTCGGTTGATAACACAACGTTTAAGCCGAATGCCGAAGGAAAAATTAGCAAAGGGCACCTGTAAGAAGATGCCCTAGAAAAGAATTCAATCGGGAGCAGGTCAGTTTTGCAAGTCTCTGCTCTCTCCCATCCCCAGCTTAGCGATTACTGGCCGGAGTTGACTCCCCGTTTAACTGGTTTGGGTTTAGGACCAGAGTGCCCTCCCCTAGCCGAGTGAGTTTGAGGAGCGGGATCATCCCACTGATCACCCGCTTCTTGAGCAGTTCTCATCCAGGCAGGACGGGTTTGATCGTAGGCCATCTGCAAGGCAGCCGCTGCGATCGCGTGAGGTTCATATTCCTCCGACAGTTGCGCCACAATTGGCAAGAAGGATGCCATGCGTTCGCCTGCCAGTGCTTCCCGCAGGGAGGCTTGCAACTTCTCGATCTGTCGTGCTTCAATCTCAGCGCGAGTCGGAATCGAGGCGATCTCCAAACGTTGACGGATGTGATTCTCGATGTCTTTCAGCTTGCGCCGATCCAGTGAGTGGATCAGAGAAATCGCCGTTCCCTCTTTCCCAGCGCGTCCTGTCCGTCCAATGCGGTGGACATAGTTTTCCACACTGTCGGGCAGGTCGTAATTAATTACGTGGGTCAGGTCATCGACGTGAATTCCTCGGGCGGCAATATCGGTGGCAACTACCCAGCGCACCTGTCGTTGCCGGAAGCGCAGCAGCAACCGTTCGCGCTGAGTTTGGCTAAGATCGCCGTGGTATTCATCCACACTGTGTCCAGCGGCTTGCAGTTGGCTGGTTAGCTCGGCAGCCGATTTCCGAGTCCGCACAAAGATGATTGCCGAATCGGGATCTTCCAATTCCAAAATAGGCAGTAAGGCGCGGGCTTTTGTCCAACCACGAGGTACGAGGTAGGCAACCTGGTTAATCCGCGTTGGTGCGGCTTTGGGTTGCTCGATCGTGATTGTTACGGGCGATCGCAGGAACTTGGTCACCAACTTGCGAATCGAGGGATCCATCGTGGCGGAGAAGAATGCGGTTTGCCGCTCGGTGGGTGCCTGATTGAGGATCTTCTCAACATCCTGAATAAAGCCCATATTCAGCATTTCGTCGGCTTCATCCAACACCAACCAGTTGACCTGGTTCAGCTTCAAATCGCCGCGATTCAACAAATCCAGTACCCGACCTGGTGTGCCTACCACAATCTGAGCACCGCGCTGAAGCCGAGAAATTTGCGGATCGATCGCTTGCCCGCCATAAATCGTTAACACTCGTAAACGGCGATCGTCATTAAAACCGCGAATCGCTTGACCAACCTGCAACGCCAGTTCTCGCGTTGGCGTTAGGATTAATGCCTGAACTGCTGGGGACTTGACATCGATCCGCTCCATGATGGGCAGCGAGAACGCGGCAGTTTTGCCAGTGCCAGTTTGCGCCTGACCCACCACATCCCGTCCGGAGAGAAGATGGGGGATTGCCTGCGCCTGAATTGGAGTGGGAGTCGTGAAGCCAATTTCTTCTAAGTAACGACTGCGAAGCTCAGAAAGTCCAAGACTATGAAACGAAAGAGTCATTGAATCTCCTTGAATAGAAGGAAGTAAATAAAAAACACAAAAAACACTCAAAAACCTATGAATCAGGTCAGCGCCTGATTGAGGCATTTAGCGATCGCAACGAATGACTTAAGGAACCGTCATTGGTTGACCTTTCAGCAAATCTGTCACCGTTGCCACATGACCATAGAGGTCGTAAACATCTGCGTCATCGATCACAACCGAGACCAGTGACCCCAAACGGGCTTCGCCAGAGAGATACACGAGTCCATCAACATCAGGGGAGAACCGAGCAGAGCGCCCAATCAATTCACCCGTGGCGGGGTTTTCTTGCTCAATTAATACATCTACAACCCTGCCAATTTCCTTGCGGTTCTGCTTCAAAGAAATTGGTTGCTGTACTTGCATCAAAGCATCTCTGCGAGCCTCCATAACAAGACTGGATAACTGGTTCGGTAAATCGTAAGCTGGAGTTCCCTCTTCGGGAGAGAACGTAAACACCCCGACATGGTCAAACTCGTGGCGTTGTACAAACTGAAGCAGATGTTCAAAGTGCTCCTCAGTTTCGCCCGGAAAACCCACAATAAACGTTGTTCGCAACACAGCATCAGGAATGGCTTCTTTTAACCGCTCAATGATGCAATCGTTAACTTGTCCTTGCCAGGGACGATTCATTGCTCGCAACACTTCCGGATGGGAGTGCTGGAGGGGTAAATCCAAATAGGGCAAAACGTTTGGCGTGTCCTGAATGGCAGCAATGACATCAGATGTTAACCCGGTGGGGTAAGCATAATGCATCCGAATCCAGGGCACATCTACCTCACCTAGTGCCCGCAGCAGTTCCGCCAGCTTGGGCTTGCCGTAGAGGTCAATCCCGTAGTTGGTAGTGATCTGGGAGATCAAAATGATTTCCTGAACACCTTCTGCTGCAAGCTGGTTGGCTTCTGCCACGATGGACTCAATGCTGCGCGATCGCTGCTTCCCCCGCAGATGAGGAATAATGCAAAATGCACAGCGATAGTCACAGCCCTCAGCAATTCGCAGGTAAGCAATCCCCTCCGTAGTTGTGCGATAACGCGGTGTGGTTTCATCAGCGATGTAAGTCGGTTCTGGGGAAACCTCTTTCACCCGTTCTCCGGCTTCTGCTCGCTCAATCACGTCCACAATTTTGTGATAGTCACCCGTACCGACTAACGCCACGGCTTCGGGAATTTCTTGCAGCAATTCATCTTGAAAGTGCTGCGCCATGCATCCCGTAATCACGATTTTCTTGTCACTCTCTGCCAGTTCTACCAACGTGCGAACGGATTCTTCGCGTGCGGACTGGATAAAGCTACACGTATTGACAATGACGTAATCAGCCAGTTCATCATTCGCACTAACTGCGTAGCCAGCCTCTGCTAGTAAACCCAGCATATGCTCTGTGTCAATCCGATTTTTCTCGCATCCAAGATGAGAAATGGCAATGCTCGGCTTATTGCCCATGAATACCTAATTTGTCACTCGCTAAAGGTCTGTCGTCGTCAAGCTGTAGCGATCGCGAGTGCGACGGACTGATCCCCGCGCCTTAAACCCAGTAGCAGAAACCTGCTATGACTGCTGCCTAATGCAATCGCCCAGATAATCTCTTCGACTATAGTAGCGCATAATCCACAATATTACGATATTTTACAAACTAGTTTCGCTGAATGAATTCAAAATCGCTGTGGAATTGATGGAACGACCACTCCCCAATGACGTTATGATTTGAACTATTGGACATTTAGCAGATGAGTCCGGCTTGAGAAACACGTGGACTTAGTCAAGATTTTTAAAACTCCTAACCCAGTTATCGGTGTGGTACACCTATTACCACTGCCAACCTCTCCGCGTTGGGGAGGAAATTTGAAGACCGTCATCGATCGCGCCGAACAAGAAGCTGTCGCGCTAGCTTCAGGCGGAGTGGATGGCATCATTGTGGAAAACTTTTTTGATGCGCCGTTTACTAAGGATCACGTTGATCCAGTTGTTGTCAGCGCCATGAGCCTGGTGGTGCAACGGCTGATGAGTATGGTGACGCTGCCTATTGGGATCAACGTGTTACGAAATGATGCTCACAGTGCGCTGGCGATCGCGACCTGCACCCACGCCCAATTTATTCGAGTCAACGTGCTGACAGGGGTAATGGCAACCGATCAAGGCTTGATTGAAGGACGCGCCCACGAACTGTTGCGCTATCGCCGGGAACTGGGTAGCGATGTCAAAATTTTTGCCGATGTGCTGGTCAAACACGCCCGTCCTTTAAGTGCACCGAACTTGACGGTTGCCGTGCAAGACACGATTGAGCGTGGATTAGCCGACGCTGTAATTTTGTCGGGTTGGGCAACAGGTAGCCCTCCCAGCCTGGAAGATTTAGAGTTAGCAAAAGCCGCAGCGGAAGCAACTCCTGTCTTTATTGGCAGTGGCGCAAATTGGGAGAATATTTCTACCCTGATGCAGGCGGTAGACGGAGTAATCACGTGCAGTTCCTTGAAACGTCACGGGCGGCGCGATCAGCCAATTGATCCAATTCGGGTAAGCCGATTTGTGGAGGCGGCTCGTCGCAGCGCTACAGCGAAAGCAGAGGTGCAACCCAAGTCATCGTCTGTTAGTCTGCATTCCTGATGTCACTGAATTCCAATATGATGAATTGCTCTATTCAACGATTTTGGCGGCTTCCCCTTCTCACGCTGGGGGCGATCGCCCTTGCAGGCTTTGGTGCTAACCCTGCCCACGCAGATCCGGGGAATGGTCTCCCTGTTAACCCAGCGTCCATCACGGTAGAACTTGCCAATAACAACTCGATTTCGGCGCTGGCAGCACACCTTAAGAAAACAGGCGCAAAAATGTATGGCGCTTATTGGTGTCCTTACTGCACACGCCAAATGGAGATGTTTGGTGCTGCTTTTCGTAGTATTGACTACGTAGAATGCGACCCCCGTGGCAAGAACCCCAGACCAGAGTTGTGTAAAGCAGCAAAGATTCAGGGATATCCCACCTGGGAAATTAACGGGAAATTTTATCCTGGGGTGCAGTCGTTTGAGGAACTGGCAGAAGCCTCGAATTACAAAGGATCTCGCAAATTCTAGTGAAAGTTTGAGTTGCCGCGATCGCGCTTAGCCCGCCACAAGTTGACAAAAACTCACGGTTCAAACCGACAATCCCCTAAGCAGATGGGGCACAATGGAACATGATTTCCTCAAATTGAGAAGATCTGTTGTGTAAGGGATGTAAGTATGTCTAGTCTTGTCAGTCGTCGTCGCAATATCCCCTGGATTCACCGCTGGTCGCGTCCAATGATTGGGGCGATCGCGCTGCTCGGGGTTGCTAATACTGCTTATCTCACCATTAATAAGCTGGCAAAAGCGGCAACTGTTTGCCCAACCAGCGGCTGTGAACGAGTGTTAGAAAGTCCTTACGCAACAGTTTTTGGGCTTCCCCTGGCGTTGTTTGGCTTGGTGGCTTACCTGGCGATGGCAGCATTTGCCCTCGGACCTTTGCTAATTAATCCAGAGAAAAATCGTCCGCTCCGCAACAGTCTGGAAAAAACTACCTGGTGGCTGCTGTTTTTTGGGGCAACCGCAATGACGATTTTCAGCGGTTACCTGATGTACATCATGTTTTCCCAGTTTGTCTCCAAGTTTGGGGCAGGGGGCATTTGCTACTACTGCATTGCGTCAGCGATCTTCGCGGTTGCCATGTTGGTGCTGACGTTGATTGGGCGCGATTGGGATGACGTGGGGCAATTGCTATTCACGGGGGCGATCGTGGCAGTGGTCACCCTGGTTGGCACCCTCGCCATCTACGCTCCCATCAACAATGCGGCCACTCAACAGGTTGCGAGTGGTAATACAGGAATCCCAGTTGCGAATACGTCAGGTACGGCTGAAATTGAGTTAGCAAAGCACCTGAAGCAGATTGGGGCGAAGATGTATGGCGCTTACTGGTGTCCCCATTGCCATGACCAGAAAGAACTATTTGGGAAGGAAGCAGCTCAGATTTATCCTTATATTGAGTGCGCTCCTGACGGCAAGAATCCGCAAACTGCGTTGTGTCAAGAAATTGCACCTAAAGCACAACAGCAAACGGGACAGCAGTTTGGCTTCCCCACTTGGGAAATCAATGGTAAGTTTTACCCTGGAACTCAAAGCTTGACTGATTTGGGTAGAATTTCCGGGTACAAAGGTCCACAGAACTTTAAGAACGGAGCTTAAACCACGTCCACTCGAAAACTAGAGGTTGCTCTAAGGAGAAGCTATGAGTTTGAACGTGGGCAAGGTTTAACTCCTCGTTTGCTTAATCGACTCGCTCTAACTGCCAGAGAATTTGGTTGCCCTCGCGCCGCACACGCGATACTACCCAGTTGCGCCAAACCCAATGATCGCCTCGGCTAGTCACAGCGCTGGCGTTGACATCCATTAGATCTGCTAGTTCGGCGCTGGTGATCAAATAACCTTTCTCTGCGACTTCGTCTGCAATGCGTAGTGCTTCCACCATGTTTCGCAGGTGAGCAACTTTCACCTCACGGGGAACGTTATCCAGGTCGGTTGATGCAGGGGGGTGAATATCCGTCATGGCTCAGGGAGGTAACTGGGCTATGACTTTGGATTGTATCGCTCCCAATCTTAGAATTGGGAAGTCGTGAGTGGGCGATCGCGATTCTTTGGAGACAACGCCATGCTGACTGGAATTTGAATGATGAACTCCGCTCCTTGTCCTGGTTCAGAAACGCATTCAAGCATCCCGTTGTGGCGTTCGGTAATGATTTGATAGCTGAGAGACAGCCCCAGCCCTGTTCCCTTGCCTACGGGTTTAGTGGTGTAGAAGGGATCGAAAAGCCGTTGCCGAGTGGTTTCGCTCATGCCCGGTCCATTATCAGCAATCCGAATGATGATGGTGTTTGCGGCTGTGAGTCCTGTACTGATTACGATTTTGGGTGATGGTTGACCTTGAAGGTGTGGAGGCGTGGTGGATTGAGCCGATGTTACAGCCTGAGATTCGTGATTGCTCCACTGATCTTCTAAAGCGTCGATCGCGTTAGTCAGGATGTTCATAATTACCTGATTTAACTGACCGGCGTAGCATTCTACGAGGGGCAACTTGCCGTATTGCTTGACAACTTCAATTGCAAAACAGTTGGCGTTTGCTTTGAGGCGATGTTGCAAAATTAATAGTGTGCTGTCGATGCCCGCATGAATATCAACAAATTTTTTCTCCGCTTCATCCATGCGGGAAAAGGTGCGTAGCGACAACACAATTTCTCGAATGCGATCAGTTCCCATTCGCATAGAGGCGAGAATTTTAGGTAAATCTTCTTCAATGAACGGCAGTTCGCTGTCCTAATTGCCGCTTGTAGGGTTGGGCTAACACTGATCGATTCTTTTTGGTACAGGCGAATGAGCGACAGCAGTTGTTGTGCGTAGTCTTGCAGATAATTCAGGTTGCCATGAATGAAGTTAATCGGATTGTTGACTTCATGAGCCACGCCTGCAACCAGTTGCCCCAGGCTTGACATTTTCTCACTTTGCACGAGTCGGAGCTGTGACTGTTGGAGTTGTTCCAGTGCACTCGATAATTCTGCTGTGCGCTCAGAGACTCGTTTTTCCAGGTTCTCATTGTTTTTCTTGAGTTGTGCTTGCTCTGCGGATTGAACTCGCCAGAGCATTACAATCATGGCAATGGTGAGTCCAGCTACGACCCCAGCAAGTATATCGAGGGACAGTAGGGGTGAGTCAATATTTTCGCGCGGGATTACCAGTGCCACTGACCAGTTCACCTCTTTGAGCGGCAGATAGGCAACATAATTCCAGTGTCCGTTGACCTGGGTGAGTTCAATTCCCTGTTGTTTGGCGACCATGCGTTCAGCGATCGCTGCGAGTGACTTATCTGCCGCTTGCGAAAGTTTAGGAAATAACGCTGCTGGTGGACTGAGCGCCGTGAGTTCTGGGTGAATCGTGGCTTCTCCCCGAGAATTCAGCACAAAGGCATAGCTGCGATCGCCATAATTCAACTGTTCAATCACTTGGGCAACCCGATCAAGTTTTACCAGGGTTTGAATAGTACCCACGGGAGTGGCTGTAGCACTGAGATCTTGGCGAATTGGGGCAGTGATTGCCAGGGTCACACTGCGAGTGGAGGGGTTCATTGCTGGATCGCTAACAACCAGTTGCCTAGCCATCGCAGCTTGTAAGGAAGGATGATCCTGCACTCTGGAGAGTGTGCCTCCTGTCACGTGTTGCCAGCCATCGGGGGTGCTGATGGCGATCGCCGAAATATCGCTAAACCGCAGGATTTCTGTCTTTAAAGACGGCTCAGCCAGCCGCCAATTCATTGCTAAAACGCTGGGAGTGTTGGCTAATGTCTGGATATGAATTTTGAGATTGGTTAGCCAACCGTCAATACTCAAAGCGCCCTGTTGCACTTCTAAAAACGCATTCTTCTTGAGGCTTTCTAAGGTGAGGTTACGAACGGCTTGGTAACTATACCAGGTAGCTATACTCACGATCAGCGTGGTTCCTCCCAGCAATAGCCGCATCAACAGGTTTCGTTGGGGACGAGAAATTTTCATTTGTTAAAACTGTTGAAATTCAATTTCACACGTTATTGAATTGGGCGATCGCCGGGTAAGAGCGGTTGCGTCGGCAGATCGTTGAATGTCAACTTGAACCATTTTTGCTGGAGGCGCTTTAACTCCCCATTGTTGTGCTGCTGGGTCAAAAAACGATTCAGCAAATCGAGTAGTGCTTGATTCCCTTTTTTGACTGCCCACCCAGCGTAGGATTTGCGGCTTACCCGTTCTCCGAGTTCAAAAATGGATGGTTTATCGTTCACTAAAACAGATAGCGACACGATGTTGTTGAGCACTGCATCTAAGCGCTGATTCAGCAAATCTTGATAGGCTTCGGTGAAGTTGCGATATTGCTTAACGGCTCCCAAACTGCCGCCTGTTTGGGTGAGTCTGGCTTGCAGGTCGGGCACGGCGGCAAACGATAATCCCCCTTGCTGTGTGCCTAAGGTTTTCCTTGAAAGGTCTCGCACATGCTGAATCGATTGATCACCTTTCCGCTTGACGTAGGCAATGGTGGACTCAGAAATTGGCATGGTGAAGTCTAGCGATCGCGATCGCTCATCCGTGAAACCCACCGCAGTCAGTGCAACATCGTATTTACCGCTAGCAACTCCGGGCAACAGTCCCTGCCACGGCAAAATTTCCTGCCGGATCTCAAAGGGCACCAGCTTTCTGAAAGTGTCTAAAAGCTCATTGTCGAAGCCAACAGGCTTACCGTTAACCAAAAACTCAAACGGCGGGTAATCATCTTCTGTAGCAACTAAAAGATACCCACGCTGATTAATCTGTGCTAATAATTCTCGGCTAACTTCTAGCCCAGATGTTGATTGAGATGGTTGAACGCAGCTATGGGTTGCAGACGCTAAAAGCATCCCCACACCTGCTTGCAAAAGCGATCGCCTACGAATGCCCATATTTCTGTCAGCTTGAACACACCTGCCTTCAGTGTTCCCTTAGGGCAAGGCAATGAAACATTTATGACGGAATCGCCAGGACAGGCACATCAACGGGCTGAAGTCCTGCAAACTGGTCAAACAACTCAATCATCTCGCGCTCAAACGCAACCTGAGCACGATTGGTTCTCCCGCCCAGATAGCAGTGTCCATCGTGTTGCAAAACCCAAACCTGAGAATGAGAAACATAGCTCATCACAACCCCCAGCATCAGCAGCGCAAATCCTGCATATACCAGCGGAATTCCCGGATCGGCTTTGATTTGTAAGCCAGTGCTGCCAATTAAATTCAGAACTTTGAGGGTAATGCCATTCACCTCGGTAGCCATGCCTGCTCGGACAGTTGATACTAGCTTCCCGGTCATGTCGTACACCAGGACCATGCCCTGCAAGTCTTTGGCAACGAGAGAAACGCCATCGCTCAGATCGGGCTTAGTGGGCATCCAGGTGCCCCACAGTTGTCCTTTGCCGCCTGTATCTAGGGGTGCCATTGGCAGTTGAAAAATGGGGCTATTGTTGAGCCGGACTTGAATTCCCGCGATCGCCCAATTTGCTTGGTAAAGCGTCACGCCTCGGTAGCGCAACGGCTCATTGACATGAATGGTTTTACGTTTAACTTCCTTGCCATCTTGATCTAGCACGGACATATCAGAGTAGAACTGGTCAATGTTGCCATCCGGCAGGTAATCGATCCAGAAGCGATTGACCTTGACTGACCAATCTTTAGGAAACTGCGGTGCGGCAAAGGGACCAGCATCGGTAATATTTTTGATTTGAAAGGTCTGCCCGCTGGGGATCATTTCTTGCGCCATAAAACCCGTCAGCGCGCCTCCAATGCCACCCAGTAGAATCACGAGAATACCGACATGCACAACAATGGGACCGATGCGTCCCACAATACCTTTGTGCGCGTAGAGCGAGTTCTCTTGCCGAAAAATGCGGTAGCGGCGTTGTTCTAGTAGAGGAATGACTTGCTCGATGGAACCGCGATCGAATTCAGCGCTGAGGGCAAATTTTTGAAACTGACGGGGTTGGGTATAGAAGTTCCAGGTGCGGGAGAACCAGCGCAGCGCTGGTAATTGGCGTTTGAAGGTACACGCTGTGAGGCTGGAGCCAAACAGAATCAGCAGCGCCAGAAACCACCAGGTGCGATACACATGGTCTAGTCCCAGAATCAGCAGCACTTTCCAGGTGAGGAAGCCAAACAGTGCCGGATTCTCTGGATAGTTTGCTTGATAAAATGCCAGGGTTTGGCCCTGCTCAATCACTGTGCCGGAGATGCTAAGTAGGGCAATGATCAGCAGAAGCGCGATCGCCAATCGCAAATCTGCCAAAAATGGAATCACCTCTCGCTTGAAGAAAACCTGTGGCGGGATGGCAATCCGGCTCAGTTTCGTTCCCAATTCATCCTTTGCAGTCATTGCGTTTCCTCAAAAGCTGCTAATTCTCGACAGCAGCGAGAACATCCCAAACCCAATCAACAACACCCCACTGACAGGTGTAATCCATCCTGACCAGCGGCGGACTTCCAGCAATTTTTTAATCGATGCGGTAAAAGTGCCTGCCACGATAAGGGGTGCAACATACCCAGCCGTATAGGACAACAGCAACACCGCCCCCAATAGAGGATCTTGAGTGGCAGAAATCCATGCCAAAAGTGTTGCCAGCACTGGCGTACTACACGGCGATGCAACTAAGCCAAAGGTCAACCCCAGCAGATAAGCCTTCACACCCTCCGGTAATTCTTTTGAAATCCAGTCTAAGCCACCGTAAGACGGCAACCGAATTGGCAAAGCTTCCAACAGATTTAACCCCATCAAAATGGCAATTACGCTGACGATGATGGGTAAACCCAGCCCAACTTGCCCATAGACCCGCCCAACCGCGGCAGCTAAAATGCCCATGCCGGCTAAGGTTGTGGCTAATCCTAAGGCAAACCAGGTTGACTGAATAGCCGCTTGCAGCCGAGTTTTGGTTTCATAGCCGCCCATATAGCCGATGGTGATGGGCAGCATGGACAGCATACAAGGGGTAAGGCTGGTGAACAGTCCGGCTAGAAAGATAACTCCCACACTAATTGGGGTGAGGTGGGTAAGCTGGCTGGAAACCAAGCTATTCGCAAATTGGGCAAGTTGATAAAGTTGAGTTTGCAGAATTTCAATCATTCCTGATAAAGATGCGATCGCGTACAGTCGCCTTCTCTATCTTAATCAGCTCAGGTCGCACGACGGGGATATGGACGAACAGGATTCGGCGATCGCGAATTACCAACTCTACTACCACTGGATCTGCGATCGTCTAACTGCACCACTTTTGCCTCACTGCTTTCTCGGGCTACACGAATTAGCAATCCGGCTGAGAGCAAACTTGAAATCATTGAGCTACCGCCATAGCTCATAAATGGAAACGGCAAGCCCGTGGTTGGCAATACTCCAGTTGCCACACCAATATTCAGCAACGATTGCCCAATTAGCAATACCATAATCCCGATCGCCACTAAGCGATGCACAGAATTTCTCGCCTTTAAGGCAACTCGTAACGCCAGCGTGGCATAGATAGCTAACAAAAATAGCAACACCAAACAGCCAATAAACCCAAATTCCTCGGCATACACCGCAAAGATGAAGTCGGTGTACTGAATGGGTAAATAAAACAATTTCTGCTGAGATAACCCAAACCCAGTGCCCATCAACCCGCCAGATGCCACTGCCAACAAACTTTGAATCAACTGGTAGCCGTTGCCGTGGGGATCTGCCCAGGCATTCAGAAACGAGAGAATGCGCTTGAGTTGGTAAGACCGCAGGCTAACGCTCAATGCGGCAACCAGAAACCCCGCAAATGCTGTTGCTCCCAACTGGATATAGGGCAAACCCGCTCCCAGAGCAATCAGCCACAACATCGTGCCGCACAGGGCTGCCGTACTCAGGTTCGGTTGCAGCAAAATACTGGCGACGACCAGCCCAAACACGCCCAACCAGGTGATCCGCGTTGCCCAACGTAAGCGATCCCACTGGGCAAAGATGCGGGCGCTTTGCAGCACTAAAAATGGCTTGATCAGTTCGGAGGGTTGCAGCGGAATCGGACCGATAAACAGCCAGCGCGAAGACCCATTTACCAGAATGCCGACTCCTGGTATCAGGGTGACGAGGATCATGGCAAGAATGCCCAGCAAGAACCAATCGGCAAAGCCCAGAATAAACCGGATGGGTGTATGCACCAGCAGATTAAAGCCAACCAGCCCTACCAGAATCCAGAAAATTTGCAGCTTGAAATAGTACAGCCCATCGCCATGATCCGCATCGGCAATGACGTAGGAGGCAGAGAAGACCATCGCCAATCCAATGAACAACCAGACAAATGTGAGCCAGCGCAGAACTCTGGCTTCCATTGCCCAATCTTGAGCCGTCGTGTCGAAAAAAGGGATGAGTCGGCGGATATTCACGGGTTAATGGAGAAACTGAGGAACTGACAAGGCACGAATGCCTAATCAGCACCCAAGTCTAAGGCAGCTTCTGCAAACACACAAGTGCTGATGGAAAGATCCCAAGTTTCTTAATGAATTCACTATGCTTGTGCTAAGGCGGGTTCGCGTTGAGTGGCGATCGCAGTTAATTCTTGCGGAGTTTCACAATACACTTCACAGGAATTGTTGGGGCTTTCAATCAACTTCACCTTATACAACTGAGCACCAATTTGCTGGATGGGTGCTTGCAGCAAGTCGCGAATGTGAATGGCGATATTTTCTGCCGTTGGAACGACTTCCGCAAAGTAGGCAATATCTTTGTTCAAGAAGGTATGGTCAAACGGCTCCACCACCTGATCGTCTACGGCTTTTTGGAAGGCAACTAGATCGGCGATCATGCCGGTACGAGGATCGATTTCGCCCTTGATTGTTACTTCCAGGTGGTAGTTGTGCCCATGACCGTTGGGACGGGCGCACTTGCCGTAGATTTCGCAGTTTTCTTCGTAGCTGAGGTCAGGGCGGGCGAGCCGATGGGCGGCACTGAAATGGGTACTGATGGTGAGGTAAGCTTCCATGTTGTTTCCGTAATAATCTGCCCAGAGTTCAGGATGTTCAAAAAGTTGAATGCGGGTGAGCGGCAGGTGAGGAGCGAGGCGATTCCAGATGGTATGGGCGATCGCTTCTGTTGTCGGGAGGGTTTGTTGAAACTCTTCCCATACGTCGTTGAGGTAGGAGAAATCAAGCTGGCTGGTGACTTCCTGCTTGATGACGCGCTTCACGTCAGATAGATTTAGCACCATACCGTACTCATCTAAATCTCCCAACATCGACACGTACAAAACATAGTTATGACCATGTCCTGGAGCACGGGTGCAGGCACCAAATCGCGCAATGTTTTCGGCTTCACTCAGTTCTGGCAACCAGTAGCGATGACTGGCGGAAAACTGAGCGCGGCGATTAATGATGCATTTCATAAAGGCATTGCCACAGAAAAGTGTGTAAAGTTCTGCAAAGCGATTCCAATCTCAGGATAAACCAAGTGGCTGCCAGCGTGGGATTGTTCTTAACTCACTTTGCCTGACTGCGGATCATCTCAATCAGCCCTTCAATTCCGTCTACGGGCAAAGCGATCGCGTTCAATTTACTTGCCAGGTCATTCAAACTCATGTCATCGAGGAAGGTGGGTGAGTCGTGTTTGAGCATCACGGTTGGAATCAGAACGGCATCGCCCACATCTCTCCCTTGCAACGCCTGGAGAATGTCTTGCCCAGTGATTAAGCCTGTAACGGAGATGTCCTGTCCCCAATACTGGCTGGCGATCGCCACCATTTCCACAGTCAACCCCTTGACCTGGTTCAATCGCTGCAAAATCGGCTGAAATGCTTGTTCCACAGCACTTCCCACAATCCAGGTATAGCGACGGGGCGAGGATAATTGTTTGGGCAACTTTTTCGCCGCTTTCTGAAACTCTTTCAAAAATTGCCGAATCGAGCCAACGCCATTACCAATCTGCGGATAGTCTTCGTAGTGAGATTCAGGGGGTAAGTCTTGCCCCGCAATCAAAAACCACTCATCGGCTAACCAGGCAAAGGTAGAGCCAAACTGCTGCCGAAATGTCGTTTGCAGCGCCTGTACTTGGGTAATCACTTCCTGCGCTTTCTCTCGCGTCACAGGCACTAACTCATCCTCCAGTGGGCGAAATCGTGTCAAGCCCACTGGTACCACGGCAACCGATGCCACGGCGGGAATCTCTGCCTGATGAAACTGAGATAAATCCATCAGGGTTTGTGTCAGATGTTCACCATCATTGATGCCAGGACAGACGACGACCTGGGCATGAATTTGCAGTTGACGCTCTTGAAACCATTGCAGGTGACTTAGCAATTGTCCAGCACGGGAATTTTTGAGCAGGCGAGTCCGAATATCCGGCTCAGTGGCGTGAACAGAAACATAAAGCGGCGATAACCGCATTTGCTCAATCCGCTCCCATTCACGCTGAGTTAGGTTAGTGAGCGTGAGGTAACTGCCATAGAGGAAGCTCAAGCGGTAGTCATCATCTTTGAGGTAAAGGCTATCGCGCTTGCCGGGTGGTTGCTGGTCGATAAAGCAAAAGGGGCAGCGATTATTGCACTGAATCAAGCCATCAAAGAGTGCCGTTGCAAATTCCAGCCCCAAATCATCATCGTAGTCTTTCTCGATTTCGACGTGATGGGTTTTACCTTTGGTGTCCAATACTTCCAGTTCCAGCACTTCATCCGCACACAGAAAGCGATAGTCGATCAGATCACGGGGGCGTTGCCCGTTAATTGCCACTAAGCGATCGCCCGCCTCAAACCCAACTTCTGCCGCGATCGAATTGGGTTCTACAGCGGTAATCAACGCAGGTTGGATCGAAGCTTCGCTCATGGGTGAACAAACTGACACACCCTTCTAATCTATCGCTTTCACAAGCCAGGGGATTGAGAAGTTCTCATCAGCAAGCCCATCAAAGCTGTTGTGCGATCGCGGTAAACGAGGTTTACACCAATGGTTGCAGCACTGCCAGGCAAATAAGTCGTCAATGGCTTCCCAATTCTTGTCAATCCGTTATCGTACTGCTCTGTGACCTTGAATTCTGTAGAAGTTTATAGTGCGATCGCTAACCTCATAGGGAATTTTAGAGTTTATGAAATTGAATTGGGTTCACATCACTCACCCACACCTATGAAACCTGCTGTAAATACCTCTTTTCGTGCTCCTGCTGCGATCGCTGGCTATACCATTGTCGAACAACTGTATCTCGGTTCTCGAACGGTTGTATACCGAGCCGTGCAAGCGAACTCGCAGCATCCAGTGGTGATTAAGGTGTTGCGGCGCGACTATCCAACCTTCAGCGAATTAGTTCAGTTTCGCAATCAGTACACGATCGCTAAAAATCTTAACATTCCAGGAATCGTTCAGCCGTTGAGTCTGGAATCTGTGGGCGGCGGCTATGCGCTGGTGATGGAAGATTGGGGTGGAGTGGCGTTGAGCAAGTACACGAAGCAACCGTTGTTAGATGGGACGCAGGTGTTAGCGATCGCCCTTCAACTCGCCGATATTCTCCACGATCTGAGTCAGTATCGCGTGGTGCATAAAGATCTCAAGCCTGCCAATATTCTGATTCATCCTGAGACGAAACAGGTCAAACTGATTGACTTCAGTATTGCCTCGCTGTTGCCCAAAGAAACCCAGGAGATTCAGAATCCTAACGGGCTGGAGGGAACCCTGGCTTATCTATCGCCAGAGCAGACCGGACGCATGAATCGGGGAATCGACTATCGCAGCGATTTTTACTCATTAGGCGTAACGTTGTTTGAACTACTCACTGGACAGTTACCCTTCCAGTCTTCTGACCCGATGGAATTGGTGCATTGTCACCTGGCACAACAGCCCCCTTCCGTGTGCGATGTCAATCCAGACTTACCCTTAATGCTGGGCGAGATCATCCGCAAACTCATGGCGAAGAATGCTGAGAACCGCTACCAAAGTGCTTTAGGACTAAAGCACGACCTGATGAAATGTCAGGAAGAGTGGCACATCATGGGTAAACACGCCTGGTTTGAGTTGGGGCAGCGGGATGTGTGCGATCGCTTCCTGATTCCGGAAAAACTCTACGGACGGGAGGCAGAGGTGCAAACCCTGCTGGAGGCATTTGGACGAGTCGCCAACGGTGCGTCTGAATTGCTGCTGGTGGCAGGCTTCTCAGGCATTGGCAAAACTGCTGTTGTAAACGAAGTGCATAAGCCGATCGTCCGCTGGAACGGTTACTTTATCAAGGGTAAGTATGACCAGTTTCAGCGCAATATTCCCTTTTCTGCCTTTGTCCAGGCGTTTCGCGACCTGATGGGACAATTGCTGAGTGAAAGTGATGAGCAATTGGCGCAGTGGCAAGCCAAAATCCTGGCGGCGGTAGGCGAGAACGGGCACGTGTTGATTGAGGTGATTCCAGAACTGGAGCAGATCATCGGCAAGCAACCGCCCGCCCCCGAACTCTCTGGCAGTGAGGCTCAGAACCGCTTCAACTTGCTGTTTCAGAAGTTTGTCCAGGTGTTTGCTACCCCAGAGCATCCGTTAGTGATCTTCCTTGATGACTTGCAGTGGGCTGATTCTGCGTCGCTCAACCTGATGCAACTGCTGATGAGTGGCAGCGATTGCGGCTATCTCTTCATTATTGGAGCATATCGGGATAACGAAGTGTTTGCGGCTCATCCCTTGATGCTGACGCTGAATGACATCCAAAAAAAACAGGCGATCGTCAACACGCTAACTCTAGCGCCCTTGAGCCAATCGGATATCAATCATCTAATTGCAGACACTCTCAGTTGTGCGCTCGATCTTGCCTTGCCGCTGACAGAGTTGGTGTATCAAAAAACCAAAGGCAATCCCTTTTTCACTACTCAGTTTCTCAAGGCGCTACACGAAGACAAGTTGATTACCTTTAATTGGGTAACAGGTTCCTGGCAGTGTGATGTAGCGCAGGTGCGATCGCTCTCCCTCACCGATGATGTTGTAGAGTTTATGGCGCTTCAGCTCCAGAAATTGCCTGCTGAAACCCAGCGGATGCTGAAGCTGGCTGCCTGTATCGGAGCGCAGTTCGATCTGGAAACCCTGACAATCGTTTCAGAACAATCACATGAAGAAACGGCTGCACAGCTATGGAAAGCCTTGCAGGAAGGGTTTATTTTGCCTACTAGCCAGGTTTACAAGTTTTATCAAGACTCGTCATTGGTTACTGGTCATTCGTCATTGGTAGAAAAACAAATAACGAATGACAACGGACACGTGACAGTTTCCTACAAGTTTTTACACGATCGAGTTCAACAGGCGGCCTACTCACTCATCCCAACAGCCCAGAAAAAAGCAGCCCACCTCAAAATTGGACAATTACTGCTGCAAAACACTGCGTCTGAAGCCATTGAAACGAGCATTTTTGATATTGTCGGTCAGTTAAATCAGGGAATTGAAATCCTCACCGAGCAACCAGAAAAAACTGAAATCGCCCAACTCAATCTGGTCGCTGGGAGAAAAGCAAAAGTTTCTACTGCTTATAAAGCAGCCGCTGAGTACTTTGCGATAGGCGTTCAGTTGTTGCCCGAAAATGGCTGGGAAACTCACTATAAACTTACCTTTGGACTTTATCGAGAACAGGCAGAGTGCGAATATCTGACGGGTAACCTCAATGCAGCAGAGAATCTGTTTGATCTCGCATTGAATCAGGCTCAAGACAAGTTTGATAAAGCCGATATTTACGCCATCCAGATGTACTTAAAAATGACCCAGGGCGAAAATATCCAGGCTGGTTTTGAAGCTGGACTGAAAGGGCTGAGCATTATGGGAATGCATCTGCCGCTCACGGTTGAAGAACAGCAAGTTGCCATTAATAGTGAACTAAAAGAAATTCGCACTAAACTTGAAGCGGCCAATCCTGCAGATTTGTTTAATCAACCTGAGATGACCGAACCGATTAAAAAGGTTTGCATGAGTCTTTTAGCGGATCTGTGGGCAGCAGCATACATGGGAGGACATCAATACCTTTCGCATCTCAGTATGCTGTTAATGGTTAACACCTCATTAACTCATGGCAATGCTGAAAGCTCTGGGTTTGCTTACTGCCTTTATGGAATGAGCCTGGCAAATCAAGGAGACTATCAAACAGCCTATGAGTTTGGCACGTTAGCCCTGAAGCTCGATCGCCATTTCAATAGCACCAAATTCATCTATAAGACCAACAACATTTTTGCTCACACGATCAATCCCTACAGCCAACCTTTGAAAACGAACTTACCCGTATCCCGGCAATCTTATCAAACCAGCCAGGAGGGTGGAGATGTGGTGTTTGGTGTTTGGGCAGTTTCGTTTCTCATCTGGGCCATGTTGGTGAAGGGCGATCACCTGTCTGATGTGTATGCTGAAACAGAAAAGTATCTGAATTACGTGCAGCAGGTAAACGATGTCAATATGCTGTATGCGTTCACATTACAGCGACAGTTTCTCTTAAACCTGCAAGACCCCTCTCAGCCCACCGATTTGCTGGATGATCAGAATCACAATGACCGGGATGAGTCCGGCATTCCCCACATTGAGATCTGGCGACAAAAGAGGAATTTTGAGCATGGAATTAACTGGTATTGCTTCCTCAAACTACAACTCTCGTACCTGTATGGGCGATATGAGGAGGCGATCGCAGCCGCAAATGAGGCGGAGCCAACCCTGCCCTCTAATGCGGGCTTTTTCCCAATTATTCAATACTATTTCTACTACCCGCTGAGTTTGGCAGCCCTCTATCCCACTGCTAACTCAGCAGAGAAAAATCAGTATTGGAAGATTTTGCAACAGCATCAGCAGACGGTTAAAAAATGGGCCAATCATTGCCCAGAGAACTTTTTGCATCGGTATCTGTTGCTCTCGGCTGAAATGGCACGCCTGACTGGCAATTATGCAGAGGCGATCGAGGGGTACGATCGAGCGATCGCCGCCGCCAAAGCGAACGAATATATCCACGAAGCAGCCCTTGCTAACGAACTCGCCGCTAAGTTTTATCTCAATTGGGGCAAGGAACGGATTGCCCAAGACTATGTGATCGAAGCTTACTATGGGTATGCCCGCTGGGGAGCCAAAGCTAAAGTTGCTGACCTGGAAACCCGCTACCCGAAACTGTTGGCACCCATTCTGCAACAAACTCGCACGCCTCTCTCGGTTAACGAAACCGTCTTTGCTGCTGGAGCAGTAGTCTCCAGCAGTTCCTCTTCCAGCGTTTCCGATTCGCTGGATCTGGCGGCGATTCTCAAAGCGTCTCAAACCCTCTCCAGGGAAATAGAACTCGATAAATTTCTGGCATCGCTGCTTTGTATCGTCATGGAAGGTGCAGGAGCGAACAGATGTGTCCTGCTGCTGCTGCGAGACAATCACCTGCTAATCAAAGGGTCAATGATGGCGGGAGCAGAGCCAGTTGTCTTGCAGCAGCTTCCCATTGAAGAGAGCCAGAACATTCCCCTGAAGCTGATTTACAAGGTCAAGCATGACCAACAAACCGTCGTACTGGTCGATGCCAGTGCTGATCCAACTCTTGCCAACGATCCGTATGTTGCTCGTCAGCAACCGAAGAGTATTTTGTGCAGCCCAATCTTGCATCAAGGCAAGTTGATGGGTATTTTATATCTCGAAAATAGTTCAGTAATAGGGGCATTTACTGCCGATCGCGTTGAGTTGCTCAATCTGCTCTGTGCTCAAACCGCCATCTCGTTAGAAAATGCTCGACTGTATGAGCGATCTCAACAATATGCCCAGAAGCTAGAGCAGTCACTACAGCAATTGCGGGCTAGCGAAACCCGGTTTCAGAAGCTTGCCAATAATGTACCGGGCTTGATTTATCAAATTCAGATTGAAGCTGATGGTTCTGCTTCCATTCCTTTTGTCAGTTCTGGTTGTCAAACGCTCTATGAGGTGTCTGCCGAGGATTTGATGTCTGGAAAATGCAGCCTGCGTGACTTTGAACATCCCGACGATCGAGTGGAGAATTTACAGGCAACGATCGAGTCGGCGCAAGCACTCACCCCATTTCATCATGAGTGGCGAATTATTACTCCTAATGGGAATCTGAAGTGGGTCAAAGCGGCCTCTCAACCAGACTCGAGAGAAGATGGAAAGGTTGTTTGGGATGGAATATTGATTGATATTACCGATCGCAAAATTGCTGAGCAAGCTTTGGAACAAAAGACCCAGGATTTAGAGAAGGCTTTGAAAGATTTACAAAACACTCAGTTACAGCTTGTGCAGAGTGAAAAGATGTCGGCATTGGGGAATCTGGTGGCAGGGGTAGCACACGAGATTAATAATCCGGTTGGCTTTATTGCAGGCAACTTACAGCCTGCCTTCGATTACATTCGAGATGTTTTTGGGCTACTGGAGTTATATCAGCAGGAATGTCCCAATCCCAGTCCTCTGATTCAACAAAAAATGGACGCGATCGATCTAGAGTATATCCGGGAAGACCTGCCAAAGCTAATCGACTCGATGAAACTGGGGGTCGATCGCATCCGCAGCATTAGCACCAGTTTAAGAACCTTTTCCAGAGCCGACAAAGACTACAAAGTATTGTTCAACCTTCATGAAGGCATCGAGAGCACGATTCTGATTCTCAAACACAGATTGAAGGCAAATGACGATCGCCCTGCGATTGAAGTTGTCACGAATTATGGCAGTATTCCTGCACTCAAGTGTTTTCCTGGTCAACTCAATCAGGTATTTATGAACATCATGGCGAATGCGATCGATGTCTTTGATGAAGCAGCACAACAGGCAACATTCGCTCAGCTGCAGACCAAGCCTCAGACCATCACCATTCAAACGGCACTGACACCATCAAATGCGATCGAAATTCGGATTAGCGACAACGGGAAAGGGATGTCACAGGAGGTTAAAGCAAGAATCTTTGACCATTTGTTTACGACAAAAGAAGTCGGGAAAGGAACAGGATTGGGATTGGCGATCGCGCGTCAAATTATCGTCGAAAAGCATGGAGGCAGCCTGGAGGTTCAGTCTGAGGTGGGTCAGGGTACTGAGTTCTGCATTCAGTTGCCGCTGATTGTTAAGTAGCTGTGTCAGGTAGACAGAGTTTTGCGTGAGCGGTTTAAAGCGATCGCCACATCCACTATTTACGATGCGTCCCTCAATCGACAACTAACCGCCAACTGGTTTCCAGCCAGCGGTGATCGCGCCCAGAATTACTGCCCCAAAAGCTAGTCGGTACCAGACGAAGATCCAGGTGCTTTGGCGTTGCAGGTAGCGCAGCAACCAGGCGATGGAAAGGTAGGAAAAAATGAAGGTGGAAATAATGCCGATCAGGAGCGGAATTAAGCTCTCAATGTTGCCGATCGCTTTGGTGGATTGGTAAAGAGTCGCAATCGTCAGGGTAGGAATGCCAAGCAAGAATGAGAAGCGTGCGGCAGTGGTGCGCTGCAACCCCAAAAATAAGGCTGCGGTAAGGGTGGAACCGGAGCGAGACACCCCTGGAATCAGCGCTAAGGTTTGCCCCAAGCCGACGAGAACTCCATCCTTAATTTCCAGAGATTCAAAGCCCCGCTTGCGCGTCCCGATTTTTTCTGCCAAACCCAGCAACAGCGCCATGACAATCGACACGATCGCAATTACTAAAGGACTTTCGGGAATGAAATCTTTGAGCAGAAAGCCGATAATCAAAGCGGGCAGCGTCCCAACCGCAATGCCCACAAAAATCTTCCACTCTTCCCGGGTCCAATCTTTTTGCTGAAATGCCTGCCACGCTCCCGAAAAAATTTGTTGTAAATCAGACCAGAAGTACCACACCACCGCAATCACACTGCCGAACTGAATCGCGTCTACAAAGTACTTCTGTTGCTGCCAGCCAAACACATCTCGAAAGATAATCAGGTGCGCCGTGCTACTGATAGGCAAAAACTCAGTAATTCCCTGCACTAAGCCGAGAACCGCTGCCTGGAGCGATCCTTGTAAAACTCCCACTGTGGAGGAATTGGTAGATGCCTCTATAACAGTTAGTACAGGAACGTTGACTCCTTTGCAAGGGAGCCAACCAAGCATTTCTAAAGGGATAGGAAGAGGCAAAGGTAGCTACTCCAGATGCGACATTTCTCGTAGCTAGTATGGCATCTGTTCATGGTTGGTTTGTCATCTATTCACGCTATAATCATACGAGATGCCCCCTGGGGGGATTTCTAGACTTGATTGTTCTGTTAAATAAAGTAAAGTAAATAAGAAGTATTAACATTCATTCATACTTAAAGCCATTGGTTTCCTACACGCCTGCTACTCCCTCAAGCTACGCTGCTGAGTCTACTGTTTATTCATCAGACGCTTCTGCGATCGCTTCACCAACGCAGTTGCCGGTTGAACAGCGTCATGCATGGATATTTGCCTCAGCACTATTTCTCGTGTCTGTTCCGGTGTTTGTTCAGGCTCCGCTGGTTCGCAACTTTCCCGTTTTCAGCCTGCTAATCACCGTTGGGTTTCTCATTTTGGCGCAGCGGTTAAATCAACAACCCCACACTCAGGTTTGGGGCGATTTGTTGGTTGGCTTTACATGGACATGGGTGGCAGGGTCTGTGTATTGGGGATGGATGCGGTGGGAGCCGTTTTTGCACCTTCCTGTAGAATCCGTTGGACTGCCCTTTGCCTTTTGGGGCATTTGGAAAGGTAGGGGAAAGATTGGTAATTTCTTTTATTTGGGATCCTTACTGGGAACAGTTGTTACAGATATTTTCTTCTACCTGGTAGATTTGATTCCTTTTTGGCGCAAACTAATGGTGGTCGATGAAGCATCTGCACGACCAATCTTTCAGGGCGCGATCGCTCAAATTCAAACATCCTGGGGAATTAGCTGGGCTATTATACTAGCAAGCTTTCTTCTGGTCGTTGGAATGTTACCTCTCTGCTCTCAGAAATTACACTGGTGGGCATTCAGTGGTGCAGTTTTGAGTACCATTTTGGTGGACGGTTTGTTCTGGCTGGCGGCATGTGCGGCTTAGCCTTCTCAGAAGGTTCTTGAAATCTTAGATCAAGGCAAATCGTCATAGACTTGTTAGCCTGGAAGGGATTGGATTGAAAATCTTGAAGCAAGATTTTGATCTACTCACTTACACTGACCCTGATGGATATGTCAGGATGCATCATAGGGAGAATTACATTTCTTGCAGTCTGTGGTGACCACCCAACCCGTCCCTCATCTCCTACTTCGGACTGATTCTGGCTATCGACGCTTGCTGCTGACCGGAAGCAATTGCTGGACGATCGGTCGCAGCGAGGATAACAACTTCGTATTGCCAGATCGGTGGATTTCGCGCAACCACGCCATGCTTCAGTTTATGGAGAATGGCGAATTTTATTTGATTGATTTGGGCAGCCGCAATGGCTCGTTCGTGAACGATCGCCGGGTGAGTATTCCAGTGACGCTCAACAATGGCGATCGCCTGACCTTTGGGCAAACCGAGCTGGAATTTTACTGTCCTGCTCCCAAACCTTCTGAAGAAGACGATCCAGAGAAACTTGAAGCAAAGGATTTTACAGCCACAGCGACCCTCCATATTCGGCGCTTGATCTCGGTGTTGGTGGTTGATATTCGAAACTTCACCGTTCTGACACGGCAACTTGATGAAAAAGTGCTGTCTGAAATGATTGGCACTTGGTTTCGTCATGCGGGCGATATTATTCGTGAGCATGGAAGCTGGGTAGACAAATACATTGGCGATGCCGTGATGGCAGTGTGGATTCATGGCACTCAAGAGGTGAGCGATGATGAAATGCTGCGAATTATGAAAGCACTCAGCGCCATGCACAAGATGACTAGCGATTTATATAACCTGTATCCCTTGCCGTTTCCGTTGCGAATTGGCGCAGGAATTAACACTGGGTATGCGATGGTGGGCAATACTGGCAGCGGCGATCGCCCAGACTACACCGCGCTTGGCGATACCGTGAATGCCGCCTTTCGGTTGGAAACTTCCACCAAGCAAATTGGCAAAGACGTTGCCGTGGGTAAAACTACTTATCAATATTTAACAGAGATAGGAGCCAACGAAAACTTGTTTGGTCAGTACAGTGTCAACCTTAGAGGATATGATGCTCCTGCTCTTGCCTATGCCTGTTCATTCACTGACCTCGACACATTCTTAAAAAAGAAAGATAACTTAGTGTAAAGTTTTGTCTGGCTTTCTCATTCGCTTAGATCGGTGACAGGCTTTTCTTGTCGTTGATGGAACCATTTTCTTCCATAACTCTGTCGTTAGATGGTGTTCAGGAAATGATAGTCTCTAATACAGCGATTCTCATTTGTGTAGGCAAATTCGTGCTTGTGTGCGATCGCCTGCGGCGCATTGCTTGACTCGTGTGAGAACGGTTGTAAACGCCATCTGTGAATTCCGTGGGATTGGTATGGGAGGTATAGATTTTATGAAACGACTATTCTGCCTGTTGGCAACCCTAAGTCTGATGTTCAGCTTTTTGGGTTGGTCAGGATCTCAGAGCGCCCTGGCATCAAATCTGAGCATTCCAGCAGGACAGTTTGTGCCCCAACTGAACTGGCTGAATGTTGCCTCTGCACCGACGTTGCTAGCAGCCACTGAGGGAGAGATTCGGGACGCTGTGAGCGCAAAACTGAGGACTGAATTTGGTCAGAAGCTAGATTTGAACAACACCAATATTCGTGCATTTAGAGAATATCGGGGGCTTTACCCAACGTTGGCAGGGATTTTAGTTAAAAATGCTCCCTATCAAAGTGTTGAAGATGTCCTTGATATTCCAGGCTTGACTGAGCGTCAGAAGGAGATTTTACGGGAGAATCTGGCGAACTTCACAGTAACGGATGTTGAATCTGCTTTGACTGAAGGGGATGACCGGATTAACAATGGCATCTACCGTTAAATCTGTTTGAACTACACCAACTCAACTAGAAATTGCTCGTAGTCCTAAATTGGGGCATCGAGCAATTTTTATATTGGATAACCAGTATAAATTTCAGAGGGCGTGAGTCAGGGGAATGGGTAATGGAGGATGAGGAGTAAGTGACGAAGGGAGGGCATGATTGATTTCTGGTCATTCTGAGTTATGTCCCGCAGCATTACCAACCCGTGTGGATGTGGTGGTGGTGGGGGCGGGTGCTGCTGGTTTGTATACGGCTCTCTGTTTACCAAGTCACCTGGCGATCGCTCTCGTTACCAAAGAACCCCTGTCTTTGTCAGCGAGTGATTGGGCCCAGGGTGGAATTGCCGCAGTCATTGACCCGCAAGACTCCCCCAGTTTGCATATTCAAGACACACTCAACGCTGGTGCAGGCTTGTGTGATCACGGAGCGGTCAAATTTTTGGTGGAACACGCGCCGGATTGTATTCAAGCTTTGGTGGATATGGGTGTGGGGTTTGATCGCCATGATGGCAAGTTGGCATTGACCCTGGAAGCGGCGCATTCTCGACGACGAGTGCTCCATGCCGCAGACACTACCGGACGAGCCGTAGTCAGCACGTTGGCAGCTCAGGTCCTTGCCCGCAACAATATTCAAGTAATTCAAGGTTTCACGCTGGATGTATGGATGGATGAAGCGGGGCAGCGCTGCCTAGGGGTGAATGTGCTGTATGCCAATCAAATTGGTTGGATTCGAGCAGGCGCTGTGATTTTAGCGACGGGTGGTGGTGGACAGGTATTTGCTCGAACCACAAACCCGGCGTTAAGTACAGGAGATGGTGTAGCGATCGCCCATCGGGTTGGTGCGGTTTTGCGGGATTTGGAGTTTGTGCAGTTTCATCCTACTGCCCTGACCAAGCCTGGTGCTCCCCATTTTTTGATCAGCGAAGCGGTGCGGGGGGAGGGGGCCCATTTAGTGGACGCGATCGGGCATCGGTTTGCGTTTGATTATCACCCCGATGGTGAACTGGCTCCACGGGATGTGGTGAGTCGAGCTATTTTCAACCACCTACAAAAAATAGCTCCCGACCCAGCAACAGCAACGGTCTGGCTTGATCTGCGTCCCATTCCGGCTGACCAGATTCAACGGCGATTTCCAAACATCATTCAAGTTTGTCAACACTGGGGCATTAACGTTTTCCAGGAACCAATTCCCGTGGCTCCCGCTGCCCACTACTGGATGGGTGGAATTGTCACCGACTTGATGAATCGGACTGCGATCGCTGGCTTGTATGCCGTCGGCGAAACTGCTAGCACAGGCGTTCATGGTGCGAATCGCCTTGCCAGTAATTCCTTGTTGGAATGTCTTGTGTTTGGAGCGCAGTTTGCCC
>JACYLN010000114.1 GCA_015272515.1 Leptolyngbyaceae cyanobacterium C42_A2020_001
GGTGCGAAGTTGGGCTGAAGTCCGTAATTTGCTTGAGATTGCTGAGTTAATTTTGCGGAGTGCCCACTTCCGAACGGAAAGCCGGGGTGGGCACTACCGTTCTGATTACCCAGAAACTGACCCGGCTTGGCAGGTGCATACGCTGGTGCAGCGCAATCACTGGTGGACAGGTGTCGTGGATTCAACCAGTTTCTAGCAGGACGAGTCGCGGGTCTTCCTCCTCGCCTAAGCCAGCCGTTTGGGCGAGGGGGGCGGCTTTGGGAGTGCTGGGTTGAGCACTTGAGCGGGTTGAAAGCCCCATTTCTTTGAGTAAGTAGTTGATATAGCGGCTGCTGACCTTGATGCCAAGCTCTTTTTCCAGGTGTTTTGCCAGCCATTGAGCAGACCAGCGACGAAATGGATAGCCCATCTCTCGTGGACTGTGGCTAACAAGTTCTTGCAGTCGAGTGCGGTAAGCATCGCTGACGGTTTTAGGACGACCCATCGGGCGATCGCTCCAGCGCAACGCATTGCCAGATTGCGCCATCGTGATCCAGTAACGAGCCGTTTCGTGAGAACAGCCCAGTCTTTCGCAGATTTTAGTTTGAGAGTAGCCTTCGTCTGCCATCAGCATAATTTCAATGCGGCGGCGATACTCTGCGCGAATATTGGCATCCAGGCTTTTTTCTAGCAGTTTGCGATGGAATGGACTGAGCAACTGATGTGGATTGTTCATAGGTTCTTTCCTTACGGGGCATTGGGTCGGTAAGGGAGTCCTGCTGAGAGCGGCGATCGCCAACCAAGCAGGATAAAGACCTATCAGTTTGAGAAATCCTTTTTATGCATTTATGCATTACAGCTTGCTCATAATCTCAGGTAGCAAACTGGGTGGAATTTGGGAGAGCGCAAAACTTTGTCCCTCAATACCAAACTCATTGAAGAAGGCGCGCACCGTTTGCACGATGAAATCCAACGTGGATTGTTGTAAGTTGGTTAGGTTTTCCCATCCTTGAAGTGACTTCAGGTGGTTTTTCAAGGCGGCTTCCAGATGTGCCCGCCGCTCCTTCGCCGTCAGGTTATTTTTTGGATCGGTGGCACGCTGGTAATAAGCCAGCCCCAGGTTGTTGTAGGTGGCAAATACGTCAAATGTCAGCGCTGGATGCTGTGAAGATTGAAGAGTTAATACATCAACTGCCGCGATCGCCGCTTCGTAAGCCGTAATCGCAGACTGTAGCCGCTCTTGACGGTCTTTGGGAGCGATCTTGGCAAGATTGGCTAAATCCCAGTAGGCAGTTCCCAGGTTGTTTTGTGTTGCGGCATAGGCAAGGGGTGCCGCCTGGAGTGTGCGGTAGACCAGTGCCTTTTGGTATGCCGCGATCGCGAGTTGCAGCAGAACATCAGGGGAGACACCCGTTGTTGCAAGATGACTCTTACCGGGTTGAACGTGCTGTGCCAGATTCCAATAAGCAGTGCCCACGTTGTTCTGAATCATGGCATAGCTGAGGGGTTCATTATCGGGCGTGTAGTACTGCAAAGCTGCTTCGTAAGCCGCGATCGCCTGCTTCAGATGAACAATAGGTTGTTGATGCTGTGCCAGATTCCAGCAGGCGGTACCCAGGTTATTTTGCGTCGCAGCGTAGCGTGCTGGTTCCTCCGTGGCAGAACGCAATTGCAGCGCTGCGTGGTAGGCTTGAACCGATTTTTGCAAATTCTCCGCTGGTGCTTGATGTTGTGCTAAATCGCCATAGGCAGACCCCAAATTGTTCTGAATCATGGCGCAGGTTTTGGGGTGTTCTCTGGGGTTTGTTTGAGCCAGAGCAGTTTTATATGCTTGAATCGCTTGCTCCAGGCTGCTTAACTGCACATCTGCCTCCACAGCGTGGCGCGATCGCATCCAGTACAAATTGCCTAAATCATTAGCAACATCCGCTCCCAAAGCAGCATCCTCTTCCAAAATCGCGATGGTTTGCTCATGGGCGGCGATCGCGGTCGTTAAGGTGTGGTCAGAACTGTCGCCCTGCTCAATACATTCCCGATAAGCCCTACCTAACGCATAGTAAGCTGCCGCCAGTGCATTAGCTGGAATCTGTTGTTCCTGTAACTGCTCAATTCGTTGCAGCGCCGCCAAACCAAACTGGTGCTGCTCAGACTGGGGTGCTTCCTCTAAGGCAGCCAGAATCCGTTGTTTCAGGAGAGAGTTGGTGGAGGTTGGGGTTGGGGGTTGGGGGTTGGGGGAAGGAGTTGCAGATTGGGGATTGGAGATTGCAGATTGAGGAATTAAAGAATTTTGAATTTTGGCTTCCGGTGAGTCAGCCGAACCGAATTTTGAATTTTGAATGTCTCCCCTATCTTTCTCACTTCCTGCCTCTTGTCTTTGCCGTCTACCTTCCGTCTCCTCCTCCTGCCATTGCGCCAGGTCTTGCGTCAAAATGTCCCAAACGGCTTCTGGAAAATAGTCGTTATCATGCAGTAGCGCTGCATCTTCGATTTCGCCAGAGTCCAGATCTGCCGCAATCACTTGAGGATGATCGTTTGATGGTTGACGAGGCTCGCTACGCGGCGGTGGAGGCGGCGTAGTCATAGTGGAACCAAGCCACGGCTCGATTTTGGCAAGCTGAAGCCGAGTAACGGGTGACGCTACAGGCGATCGCGTTGATTGGGAAGAACGAACCGGGGTGGGATCACCTTCAAACTCAAACAGGGCAGTGTGCCATTCCCAAAAGGTGGGAGCTGATTGCCGAATGCTGCCTAACCAGGGACGAGGCACCCACAGAAGCAAGGTGCATTCCAGGGTGGGCATGTAATACTCAATTGCCTGCAAATGGGTTAGAAACCGCTTTTGCACGGGCGCTGGCTGGCGAGTTAGATGTTCAATGCCCAGAATTTGGAAGCCAGGGGAGGGCGATCGCTGTCCGTCCAACTCTTTTCGCCGGTGGTTGAGCCATTGCGACGCTTGCGCCATCGGGTTTGGGTCTGCCAGGTTAAGATTGAGACTCACAAAATGGGGAGATAGCTCCGCCTGAAGTTTGTTGACTAATTGATTCCGCAGTTCTAAGTCGTCACAAACCGCCAAAAAAATCTGTCGTCGCAAATTTAGTTGTAGCGACATTTTCAACCGCGCATAGGTTTTCTGGTTCGATCCAGAAATAGGTTGGGCAGCGGCATTCATCACAACAGGGGTGGGAATAGGAGGACGGTCTACGAGTTGCATATAAGAATTTGCCTAATGCCCAGAGTAAAAAGGCTTCGGGCTGTCATAAGTTCTATATCACCTTCATTCAAGGGTTTTACGCTTCCTCAGGAAAGTGGCACAGGGGCCGAGTGAAGGGGGAAGTGGAGAGATTAAAGGCAGGAGTCTAAAGTCAAGAGTCTCAAGGTGAAGGAATGGGTTAGGGGATCGGATATGGAATTTCGCCTTTTGCCCTTCGCCTGCTTCCCTTCTTTGCTACCTTTCTCACCCTTCCTACCTTCCTCATCTCCCACCTCCCATCTCCCACTCCCACAAATTCCTGGTGACGAGTGTTGGAAAAGCGCATAACTTTTGAGTGATACCCCTTAAAATAAGGAGCGAATTTGCGTAAACAAATATTATGCGGATAGTAGCCCTCGTTCCCGGCGGAATTGGCGATCAGATATTGTTTTTTCCCACGCTGGATGATTTAAAGAAGACTTACCCAGAGTCTCAAATTGATGTGATTGTGGAGCCGAGAGCGATCGCCGCTTATCGTGTTAGCAAATCAGTGCGAGACGCGATCCCGTTTGATTTTAAGGGGCGTAACAGTCTGGCGGATTTCGGTAATTTGTTAGGAGTAATTCGCGATCGCGAGTATGACATCGCCCTATCTTTAGGACAGAGAGCAGCCGTGGGGTTTCTCCTTTGGCTAACGGGAATTCCTACTCGTGTGGGTTTCGCCGGGGGAGGCGGTGAACGATTTTTGACGAGTGCTGTTCCTTTGAAAAAAGAACAATACGCCGCTTGCATGTATCACGACTTGGTGAAAGGCTTGGGAATTGATACGCCCTGCCCAGACATTGCAGTGAGCGTTCCGGCAAAAGATTTGGATTGGGCAGATGCCGAGCGCAAGCGTTTAGGTATTGGCACAGGTGGATATGTGATCATTCATGGAGGCTCTAGCCAACTTGCCAGAGAAAAGGGCATTGATAAAATCTATCCTGTAGACAACTGGAAGGGGATTATTCAAGACTTTAACCAGCGACAACCCGATCTTCCAATTGTGGTAGTGCAAGGTCCCGACGATAAAGACTTGGTGCAAGCGCTGTTAAAAATCAACCCCAATCTCAAAGCTACTAGCCCGCCCAATATTGGTAAGCTTACAGCGATGATTGCGGGAGCTAGCTTGATGCTATGTACCGACAGTGCTCCGATGCATCTTGCGGTAGCGGTGAGAACCTATACGGTGGCGCTGTTTGGTCCTACTGATCCAGCTAAGCTGTTGCCTAATGACAATCGCTTTGTTGGCATCAAATCCATGACTGGCAAAATGGCGGATATTGTGCCCGCTGCTGTGTTGGAGCGCGTGTGGGCAGGCTAGGAGTGATCAGGGTTGCCAGGGTCAAATTCTCCGATGCAGGCAGCCAGGAAAAAAGTCATAACAAGACAATAGACAGTAAGCATAAGCTTTTCTGAATGAGCTAATGACAGTAGTGTATGCAGCCTAGAACTAGGTTTTATGGCTGTTGTCTTTATTACAGGGTTGAGGCTGATGTTCTACCTCCTCCCCTCGATATAAGTCTGCTTAGAACTGGACTTTATTGGGGTCTGCAAATGACTCTTTCGTCTTCAACCCAACCTCACCCTAAAATGAGGGTTGGGTAAACCATTTCAGGACGCTGGAAACCGTGGGATTCAAGATTGGCTTGTTGGGTTTGGGAACCGTTGGTACCGGAACTGCAAAGATTTTGCTCGATCCAGTTCAGCGACACCCGTTAGTAAAAGAACTGGAACTGTATCGGGTGGGGGTAAAGTCTCTGGAGAAACCCCGATCGCTGGAGTTGCCTCCTGAGATTGTGACGACTGACCTGGAAGCCATTGTTACTGACCCAGCCGTAGATATTGTGGTGGAGGTGATTGGTGGTTTAGAGCCTGCGCGATCGCTAATTCTCAAAGCGATCGAACATGGTAAACACGTGGTGACAGCAAATAAAGCCGCGATCGCTCGGTTTGGCGATGAAATTTTTACGGCGGCGACGAAAGCAGGCGTATACGTGTTGTTGGAAGCGGCTGTGGGGGGTGGCATCCCGGTGATTGAGCCGTTGAAACAATCGCTCTGCTCTAACCGAATCAATGCTGTCATGGGGATTGTCAATGGCACCACCAACTACATCCTGACGCGGATGCAGAATGAAGGAGCCGATTTTGCAGACGTGCTGGCAGATGCTCAACGGCTGGGATATGCGGAAGCTGACCCTACAGCGGATGTGGATGGATTGGATGCGGCAGATAAGATTGCAATTTTGGCATCGCTGGCGTTTGGTGGGCGGATTAAGCTGTCCGAAGTGCATTGTGAGGGGATTCGTCAGATCAGTGCTGCTGACATTGCCTATGCCGAAAAATTGGGTTTTGTCATCAAGTTGATCGCGATCGCCAAACGCGACTCACAGCTCTCTAGCGAACTAGAACAACTTCAGGTACGGGTGCATCCAACACTGGTACCAAAAACGCATCCTCTCGCCAGCGTGAACGATGTTTACAATGCGATTTTGATTGAAGGTGACCCAATCGGGCAGGTGATGTTTTTTGGTCCCGGAGCCGGAGCGGGACCGACTGCCAGCGCGGTTGTTTCAGATATGCTCAACATTGCTGCCATTCTCAAAGTTGAGCGAGGCAACTCCAAACAAGCGAATGGCACACCCCTGCTTGATCCGCTGCTGGCATGTTCTCATCAGCATTACTGCGCGATCGCACCCATTGCAGAACTCTCTACCCGCTTCTATGCTCGCTTTTTGACGAAAGACACTCCCGGTGTGATTGGCAAGTTGGGTACCTGCTTTGGCAATCACGAGGTGAGTCTGGAGTCGGTGGTGCAAACCGATGTACGCGGCGACGTTGCCGAGATCGTGGTAGTGACCCATGACGTGCGTGAGGGTAACTTCCGGCAGGCATTGGCAGAGATTCAAGCAATGGATGCGATCGCCAGCATTCCCAGCACATTAAGAGCGCTCTAAAAACCCCTCCACCTCGGACATTGCAATGGAGTTCAGCAAAAATGTCCGAGTGTGGACGGGATGCGGGTTAGTAATAGGCGCGGCTAAATGTGAGCGGAGAATCTAAGGTCAGAACCAGGTCAGAGTCCGAGTCAATTACGATGACTTCAGCTTTGCGTTTGCCAAAAATCAATCCTCCTGCAGCACCTGCCCCCGCGCCCAACAGCACGCGGCCCAGAGTAATCCGGCGGTTCCCCAGAATTCCCGACAAAATCGCGGCGGCACCTGCCCCGATCGCCGATCCTTTGATTAATGCGTCTCCATTGACTCCAGGCTGCACTTCTTGCCGCTTGCTAATCACATCCGAGCGAGCATTCAGCGGCGATCGAGTGCCATCTGGCAAGATCAGTGTATCCGCAACGAATTGAGATCCGTCTCCCACAGGTTGGACTCTGCCAGAAACTCGGCTACCCGCCGGAACCAGCACCGTTCCGTTAGACAGTCGCAGATTTCTGGAGACGGTCACAGTTAGAGGCAGTGTTTCGTTTGGGGCAACCACAATTTTTTCAGCGCCGTCATAACGGGTAGGGATGCGGGTGCCTGCGGGCAATGTGACATTGCGCGGAGCACTGGAGTTGGGGAATAGCTGGGCCACGGTAATTGGAGCAGGCGTAGCCAGAGATTGCAGCGGTAAGGTGAAAGGTGCGATCGCGCTGGTAATGAGACTGACTGAAGCGACTAGGGTAGGAAAGAGATGCGATCGATGGTGAAGTAACATAATCTGTCCCTCATGTGAGTGGAATGAGCAGATGTATTGAAGACTCACATCGCAGGTGAAAAGTTCCGAACTGCGGCTTATCCAGCCTCATCTTGCAGTCGTCTCAGCAGCCAATCCAACCGGGTTTTTGCCAGTGCTACGTTTTCTTTTGCGTCTTTAGTTAGCTCATTCATCGATAGCTCATATTCAGGAGAAGACGGCAGAGCAAAATTTTGCAAACGACTGACTGTGAGCCTGAGCCGAGTAGATAAGGAAATTGCTAAGGCTCGGTAAAAACGAGCTGCAAATCCGCCATCCAATTCCAGTTTTTGAGTGAGCTGTTCTTTAGAAATCGACAGCACAATAGAGTTCTGCTTTGCCGTAACGGTGGCAGACGGCGGGCGGGTATCAACAAATGACATTTCTCCCACGATGTCACCGCTGAGCACATTGGCAATTTCCTGCCCGTTTGATGCAGCCGTTGTCACACTGAGTGCGCCCTCTAGCAGAATGAACAATGTGCTGATGGTTTGTCCCTCGTGAATGAGTACGGTTCCCGCCGCCACTTCCTGGCGATCGCCTGCCTCAATCAGCCAGTCGATATCATCGTCATCTAGCTCACCCAGTAAGAACAGAACCGTTCTCATGTGCATTACGATCCTTGCTGTTCACCCGTAATGACAGGGTGATTATTGCAGCACTAAATTCCCCCTTCCGTTGTAACCGAGATTAATTAGACTCGGTGCAATGATGTGTAAAGGTTTAACGATCGCGCCACTATCCCCACTTTTCTATTCCTGATTCTCCTCGTGATCGCTATCACGCACTGAGAAGCGATTTCATCACGCGGCGATTACGAAAATGTCACGATTTTGCGCCCCGGTGCGTCACCTGAATCCCAAGCCAGGAAGGTGATATTAGAACCATCGAGTTCCAACACCTTCCGAATGATTTCACATCAATGCCTCCCAAACGCCATTTCTGAACTGTTTGTTCAAGCTTCGACAACGTGCAAGCTAACACTGGCAGATCGCTACGGTATTTTGGCAGCGCTGTGTGAAGAAACCATGTCCGAGGAAGAAATGCAAGCTCTTGACCGCCTGTTTTATGCCATCCGCAAGGGGTATGTGCAGGTTGTTAATGACCTCTCAAGTGTTGTTTAAGCCACGGTGCAAGACGATCAGGTGCAGCCAGATATGCAATTAATCGAAATCATGACTCAAGTGCTAGAAACGGGTTTGTTGCCAATGGCAGTAGAGCGAAAAATTCATCGGCTTCTAGACAGCAAAGAAATTAGCGAAGCGGAAATGATGTTAATTGATCAGTTTATTGATGCGTTGGCACAGGGAGATGTGCAAGCGATCGCTTGATTGCAACCTTCACACAACGCGATTTTGGCGAATACATTCGGCATACCAGTGAAAGCTCGCTTTTGGGGTGCGCTGTTGGGTGCGGTAGTCGTTGTAAAGTAATCCAAATCGGTGCTCATACCCCCACGACCATTCAAAGTTATCCATTAAGCTCCAGGCAAAATACCCTCGAACCGGATAGCCTTCTGCCACAGCCCGATGCAGCGATCGCAGATACTCCCGTAAATAGACGATGCGATCGGTGTCTAAAATCTCTCCCTTGTCCGTCTTTTCATCCTGTGCAGCACAACCATTCTCTGTGATCAAAAGTGGAAGTTCTGGGCGTTGCAACACCTCTGCAATGTGGCGGATTCCCCAATACAGGGCATCGGGCACTAGCCACAGCCAGGGCATATTTAATCGAGGATAGCCTTTGGCATAGTCTAAAAATTCGTAGCCTTGAGCATTGTTGGTGGCTCGGACGTAAATTCCAGTGTAAATATTCAGCCCCAGAGCATCCAGGGGTTGATGAATTGTTTCCAGATCGCCTGGCAGAATATCGGGTGCATCGTTACCCAATTGTTCCCACTGAATTTCGCTGTAGGCTCCAGTTAATACGGGGAAAATAATCCCTCCGTTTGCCCAGTTCACATGAAACGCCTTTTGAGCGGCGGCAATATCCTCTGGTGATTCGGTGAGTGGTACTGTGATTGAGGGATTATCGACCAGGACGATGGAGCAAGGTTGAGGCGAGGCGGCACGAATTGCTTGACAACCCAACCCATGAGCTAACAGAGCATGATGAGACGTTTGCCACACGTCTTTGCGGCGCGGTACCCGAGTTCCAGGGGCATGTTGGGGTGTTTGCAGTACGTCATAACCCAAGTGCGTGAAGCAGATGATTTCGTTGAGAGTCATCCAATTAGTGACGCGATCGCCCAACCGCTGCACCACGGCTGTACAGTAATCGGCAAAATCGGTTGCCATTTCTCGACTGCGCCAGGAACCGTATTTGGTTTCCAATGCCTGGGGGCTGTCCCAATGAAACAGGGTGATGTGAGGCGTAATCCCTTTTGCCAGCAGGCAATCCACCAGGCGACGGTAAAAATCCATGCCTACTTCGTTCACTTGCCCGCGTCCATCCGGGATCACTCGTGACCAGGAAATGCTGAAACGATAATGCTGAATACCCAGCCTCACCATCCATTCAACATCGCTCTCATACCGATGATAGTGATCATTGGCAATAGCCCCTGTATCGCCGTTTAGCACTCGTCCCCGGCGTGCACTAAACACATCCCATACGCTTGGCTTGCGTCCACCCTCATTGGCTGCGCCCTCAATTTGATACGCAGAAGTCGCGGCTCCCCAAAGGAAATCACTCGGAAATTGGTAGCTAGTCATACAAAACCTGGTTGAAACGCACGGATACTTACCATCATGAAAGACTAGAAGCCTGTCGCCCACCCCTTCGTTGCTCTAACGCAGCAGGTAAGACTTGGATAGAAATCGTAGTGTCGGGATTTTGTAACTGCTGTGTTAAGTGACTCAACAATAGGAAGATAGGCAAATCCCTCTGGAATTTCAAAATTATTACAGTCAATTAAAATTTTGCCGCATGGCGTTTCAACAGAGGTCAGAACTTCCGCTGGATTGACTCCACGAACTGTATAAAGCAGGGCATCCCTAAATAACGCTGCTTCATTGTTGGTCCGCCTTGCGTTCCGCGTTCAACAAATGCTGCGACTGACTCTCCTTTTTCTTTTGTTCGCGCACCAAAGAAAACTTCGTGCCGTGTTTCTGCCCATAGCAGACCGAGAGAGCGCCCTATATTACCGCTGCCGATAATCCCAATTTTCATAAGTGGAGAACTCTCCTACCATTAGTTCCCACCATATTAGGTGCATTGAGTTAGTGAATGGACTCAGCCTATTGAAGATCCGATAGGTGGACACCGAGCCAACCTTGAAATTTTTGTTCCTGTTTGCGGGTGGGGCGATCGCAGGGCACGATCTGGTAGCGCGTAGGGCGAGGTTCTGCCAGGGTTAGCATGGTCAGGCGCAGCTCGTCTTGATGGAAGAAGGCGACTTGGATCAGATTGCCAGGTTGAAAATCGCGCAGGCGATCGCTGAGTTGGTCAGCACTCACGCGAATCCCATTCATTGCCAGCAGTTCGTCTCCAGCATCCATCCCCACTCGCTGCGCCGGAGAATCGCTTTCCACAAACTTAATTACTTCCCGTCCGTTTTCGGTCTTGAGGGTTAAACCTAGATAGGGCACCGAGCTATCGCCTTCGGCGTTTAGCCGTAAGCCAAATGGTTCCAGGTATTCATCAAAGGGTAGTTCTTCGGAACTGTGAAGAAAGCGTTGAAACAAGTGGCTTAAATCGGTGCCAGCAACTAACTCAATGACCTGCTGAAGGTCTTCGGGTGTAAAACCAATTTCTGGCTTGCCAAAGCGTTCCCACATTTGACGCATAACATCGTCCAGCGATCGCCCGTTGTTGTGACGCTCTCGAATCAGCAAATCCAACAGCAGCGATACCATCTCACCCTTCAAGTAATAGGACATCTGGGAGTTGGGGCTGTTGGCATCCTGGCGATATAGCTTAATCCAGGCATCAAAGCTGGACTCTGCCAACGGTTGAACTTTGCGACCCGGCGTGGTTAAAAAGCGAGTAATTTCTTTGCTCAAGGCACTGAAGTAAGCCCGCACATCATACACTCCCGCTCGATACGGAATCACCAGATCGTAATAGCTAGTGGTGCCTTCGCTAAACCAGAGGGAGGGGGTGTAGTTTTCCTGGTCATAATCGAACATTTCCAACGCTTTGGGACGGATGCGCTTGACGTTCCAAAGATGGAAAAATTCGTGGGCAACCAGTTGAATGAAGCGATCGTACTTTTCTTTGTTGCGAAATCCAAACCGTTGATAGATTAATGAACAGCAGTTTTTATGCTCTAACCCGCCGAATCCCTGAGACGACAGATGCAGCAAGAACAGGTAGCGATCGTAGGGCAATTCTCCAAACAAATCAGTTTCTACCTGGATCACGCGCTGCATATCTAACAGCAGTGGCTCTGGCTCCAGGTTTCCCTCTCCCCACACAGCAAGCTGGTGAGGTTTACCTGCCGCCTCAAACTCGTATAGGCGATGCTTGCCAACCTCAAAGGGGCTGTCAACCAGGGTGTCAAAATCCTGTGCTTCAAAGGTGTTGGGTTCGTTTTCAACGGCTGGCAATGCTGTGACCACTTGCCAATCGGGGCGGGGCGGGGCGATCGCTACCCGAATTGGAGCACGCTCGTAGCCCGGAACGTAGAGAAAAACAGCCGCTCCATTAAAGTAGCCATGAGAAATATCGAGATGGTTAGTACGCACCGAGAGTTCGTTGGCATAGATGCGATACTGAATCCTCAAATCTGCATGACCCTGAGTATTCACCTGCCAATGGTTCTTGCCAGCTTTGCGCCATGGCAGCGCCATACCCGACGCTGTTGCCGCGTGAAAATTCTGTAGATGGCGGGCGTACTCCCGAACTAGATAAGACCCTGGTGTCCAAACAGGCATCTTCAGATCCAGCCAATCTGAGCCGTTTCTCCAACCTGTGAATTGAAGCGATACCTCAAACAGGTGGGAAGACGGATTCGGCATCGCCACCTGATACAACAATTGCAATGGCAGCGGTTTCGGTGTTGGAGTTGGTACAGATTCCACTGGATAAAGCCTGGAATCTCGCTGTTCCAGGCTTTCGCTTTCTGTGACTTGTTCTGAATCCCACGACTCGCGATTCATCCCAGGTTTACTCCAGTATCAACACTAGCCACACTAGCACTAAACCTTTCCAGCCAGATGCATGAGTTGCTTCATGTTGAGAATATGCATTACTTGGCTAGTGGTATCGGTCTTAATCCAACCCTTGCTATCCAGCTTCTCCATAATTTTGATTGTTTCTTCCACGCCGATGTCGCTCACATCCGCTAAATCTTTTGCCGGAATATTGAAAATGTTGATTCCACTGGCTGATTCATGTCCATAGCTTTCTGCCAGAGTTACGAGAGTGTTGGCAAGTTTTACCGCAGGGGGTTGATGGCGAAGCTGGAACCGTAGATTGGTTTGGCGCAAACGCCGCACCATTAATTGCAGCATTCGGTGGTGTAGCTGTGAATCTTTGAACAGGGTTTGAATGAACCGCTGAGCTGAAATGCTGATGAGTTTGACTGGAGATAGAGCGATTACATCGGTGGAGCGGGGAGATTCATCCAAAATCGCCATCTCGCCAAAAAAGTCTCCCCGACCCAGAATTGCGAGCGTGACGACGTTATCTTCCCCAGCCCCCGATAATCGACGAACCTTGACCCAGCCAGAAACAATGAAGTAGACGGCATTGCCCCAGGCATCTTCCATGAGCACTGCGCGATTCGCTGGATATTCATGCTCCACAGCGACAGAGAGTAACCATTCTAGTGTTTCCGGGTTAGCAGCAGTTAAAAGAGGAAACAGCTCACTAAACGCTTCGGTCTGCATGAAAAATGTTTAGAGGTAGAACGACGAGTGGTCTGTAAAAATACTAGCAGTGTAAAAAAGCGAGCAAAACACTAGTATAAACAGTCTGACTCCACTCTCACACCTGATTTTTTGGATGTGCTATGAATCGCGGCAACCAATTTGGGGCGTAGTTCTGCAATTAGATGAGGCTGCCCAATCAGGATGGCTTGTTTGTGGGCAAGGGTATCTGGATCGATCGCGTTTGGCACAAAGCAGATTGGTTCCCCTTCAAGACTGCAACAGGCGAGTCCTGCGGTTTTTGCCAGGGACAAAGGTCCGGTTGTATCCCAGAGCTTCACTCGTCGATTTAGATACAGATACAAGTCAGCGCGTCCCATCACTACTTCCAGCACCTTCAACCCAAAGCTACCGATGAAATAAAACTCAACATTTGGTAAGGCAGTAACAATCGCGGCTCCATATCGCTGATGGTCACGGTGCCCAATTAACATCCGCAGAGGAGCAGTTGGGGATGACTGGCGCGATTCCATGGGGAGTGGAGTTGGGTCGCGATCGCCCGTCGCTTCAAATAATCCCCAGTTAACACCACCAAAATACATCTGGTCACGGCTTGGAGCATAAACCCATCCGGCGCGGGGTTGATAGTCTTCCAGTAACCCAACCATGACAGAGTAATTGCCTCGCCCGTGAATAAAATCTTCGGTGCCGTCGATCGGGTCGATGCACCACAAACGCGAGAAATTGTTATGAAATTGCTGGCGCGATCGCCGATTTTCTTCAGTGATCACGCCGTCATTGGGAAACAGGTCTGTAAATGCAGTCGCCAACTGTACATCCAGCGCTGCATCAATGTTAGTGACATAATCCTCCGGTCCTTTTTCAGTGACTTCAAACCCCTCAGAAGCCATCTGTTCTGCCTGTAAACCGCAACGGCGAATAATCTGTCGAATTTTTCGATCTAAATCAGAGGAAATTGGGGTCATAGGATGTCACTGGGATAGTGCCTTTTAAACGCAAAGAGCGCAATGCCAAAAAGGCTTGCGCTTACGAACTTTGAATACTCCCTTCCAATGGAGTCGTTTAGTACAGAGCTTCTTCTTGATGAGTTTGAATCGTAACATCAGATGTGGGGTAAGCCACACAGGTTAGAACGTAGCCTGCTTGAATTTGGTCATCATCCAGGAAGGATTGATCGGATTGATCAACACCTCCAGAAACCAGCTTACCAGCGCAGGTTGAGCAAGCACCTGCACGACAGGAGTAAGGCAGGTCAATCCCTTGTTCTTCAGCCGCGTCGAGAATGTACTCGTCATCGGGAACATCAATGGTTGTGTTCAACCCTTCGGCTTCGTTAATTAGGGTAACTTTAAAAGTTGCCATCAGTGGTCCTCTCAATAATGGATACAGCACTTGAGCTTGTTAAAGATTAAGGAAAAGTGGTCTCAAATTTAAGACTACTTAACATCTCAATCTCACCATTTTTGATACTACGGGATAAATCAACCATTGATACCGTTGAAGCTCGTTTGGGACGAATGGGATTCGTAATGAAAACGGGCAATTTAATCTGCTTATCTTATAGGACGACTACAAAATTTCTCGAATTGGGTCAGAAGTAGGGAGAAAAGCCGGAAAAGACCTGGAAGATCAGCATTTTGTGTAGAAGTCCAGGGATTTGAGAAATCTTTAATAGCCAGCATAAACACTATGATGTTTTCTTATGAATGCATCGAGAGTGGAACGGGTTTTGCCTATGCGAGTGGGTTTGATTGGAACAGGCTATGCCGCCAAACTACGAGCTGAAGCTCTGAAAGCAGAGCCTCGTGCAGAATTGGTTGCGATCGCGGGACGCACCCCAGCACGTACTCAGGAGTTTAGCCACACCTACGGCGCGATCGCCTGTGCCTCCTGGCAAGATTTACTCATGCTGCCTGATCTCGACTTGGTGGTGATTTCTACTGTAAATCAAGATCATGGTGCGATCGCCCACGCCGCCCTGACTGCCCAAAAGCACGTAATCGTGGAATACCCATTGTCGCTAGATGTAGCAGAAGCACAAGCACTGCTTGACTTAGCAACAACTCAAAACAAACTATTACACGTTGAACACATCGAATTGTTGGGCGGTGTCCATCAAGCGCTGCGAACAACCCTTCCACGAATTGGCTCTGTTTTTTACGCCCGCTACGCCACCCTCAAACCCGAACATCCTGCTCCTCAGCGCTGGAGCTATCACACGCAAACATTTGGCTTCCCCCTCATGGGGGCACTCTCCCGGTTGCATCGACTAGTGGATTTGTTTGGGGAGGTAGACACGGTTGCCTGTAGTGCCCATTTTGAAAAAACCTCCGATTTCTACTACTCTACTTGCCTCTGCACAGCTCATTTGCAGTTCAGAAATGGCGTAATGGCAGAAGTAACGTATGGCAAGGGGGAAGCGCTGTGGCAGGCAGAACGAAAATTTGAAGTGCAGGGTGAACAAGGAGCACTGGTGTTTGCTGGAGAACAAGGAACCCTGATTAACGCAGACGGAGTGGAAGCATTGGAGGTAGGGGGGCGACGGGGACTCTTTGCCAAAGACACAACAATGGTGCTGGATTTCTTAACGCTAGGAAACCCACTTTATGTCACACCTGAAGCCAGCCTCTACACGTTGAAAGTAGCGGATGCAGCTCGTCGGGCGGCAGAAGAGGGACAGAGGTTGAGGATTGGAGATTGAAGAAGATGGGCAATGGGGTAGGTGGGTAGGTCGGGAGACGGGGAGACAGGGAGATGGAAACTCACTCACCCACTCACTCACCCACTCACTCACTCACCCACTCACTCACCCACTCACTCACTCACTCACCCACTCGCTTACCTTCCTCATCTCCTACTTCTGACTCCTTTCTTCACCTCAACTACTTCTGCCCAGATAACGTAAAATGCCACGAGCGATCGCGGCTGCCATGCGACTACGATAACCAGGGTCGCGCAACTTGGCAGCATCCTCAGCTCCAGTCACGAATCCGGTTTCCACTAATACGGAGGGCATTTTAGTGTGGCGCAAGACGTAGAAGCGAGCCTGACGAACTCGGCGATCGCGCACGCCTGTTTCTTCCAAAATCGTGCGATGAATCACGTCTGCCAGTTCTTTGCCACTATTGAAATAGTAGGTCTCCAAACCACTGATATCTGGACGGGAGAGACTGATAGCATTGGCGTGAATGCTGACAAACACGGTGGCATTTGCCCGATTTGCCAGTTGGACTCGTGGCTCCAAGCCCAGATCGTATTCGGCATCGCGGGTTAACACCGCAGAAATGCCCTGTCGTGATAGCAAGGCGGCAACTTGGCGACCAATGTCCAGCACTATATCTGTTTCCCGTAATCCACCAATTCCCACAGCTCCCGGATCGGGACCGCCATGCCCTGGATCAACAATCACAATCGGCTGCCCATTCGGAATGATGGGCACAGTTGGGTTTGGGCGCGGGTTGGGTGAAACGGGGAATAACCCAACCACTGATGGTCGAACCATAACGGGCGCGATCGGTACTTCCAGCGTTTGGTCATCCTGGTCATCGTCGCTGGCGATCGCTGGATTATATTCTGGTTGGGGCAAGTCGATTGTCCAATTTTGGGCAGTGGTGTAACGAAACCGAACTCGTTTGGGGTCAATCGTGTATCCAGGAGATAGTTCCAACACTAAGCGTGTAGTATCCCGATCAAATTGGGCAACCCTGAGTGCGGTCACTGTACCGCCAAACTGTTCTAGCTGCTTAGGACGACCTAACCGGGTTCCAGGCAAATCAATGACTAACCGCGTAGGGTTATAGATGAGTTGAGCACGTGGTTGAACCCCATCATCAGTTCTTAATTCAAGCCGATTGTCTCGCTGATCAAATCGCCAAAACTGGAGGTTAGCAGCTTCTGCAATGGATGACAATAGCAACCAAAAGCCTACCAAACCAGAGAACAACCACCGTATCTTCACAGTCATGACCTCTGTAATCTGTCTCAAGGTTGAGTTTGCGGAACTGAATCCCCTTGACTGAGTTGACAGCTTATCATGTTCCCTGCTCTTCGGAACTTAGCAGGAACACTTAGTGGTTAGTACAAGTAAAACGAATGGGAATCAGGAAAGGGGAGGGGGAAGCGGTGGTTGGGGATTGGAGATGGGGGATTGGGTAGATGGGTAGGGGAAATTTCACTCACCCCTTCTGACTTCTGACTTCTAACTTCTCCATCACGTTAGAGAGGCAATTTTAGATGGAAGCGCTTGTCGCACGGTTTGAACGTTTGCTGCCCACTGTTGCAGTTCTGCATCGGAAAGGCGGCGGTGGCGAGAAGCCGTTTTTAGCACGGATTTCAATGTTTCGGGCGATCGCCCCGTTTGCCGCTCCCAGGCTTCTGCCAATGCTTCAATTGGTAGTGGAATGGTTCCTAACCCCAATGCTTTTTGGATTTCAAGTTGTTCTGCTTTACCAATGGTTTCCAGCACAAATTCGCTACAGTCTGCTTTGTGCAATACGCCAGCCATCGCCTGAATGTAGGCTTCGCTATTGTCTACTTTTGGGGACAATAGGGGTTCAGCAACACCAAGACGGTGGTTTTGCCCCCAAATTAGGACTGCCAAAATGATTAAGCTTTGCAATGCCAGCAATGCTAGCGGTGTTTTGAGCAGGTAGGAGATTAAATCGGTTTCGGTTTCAAGTTCGCCGTTTGGGGTGGTTTTGTCTTCATGTCCATGCATAAACTCGTCAACCCAAATCGGATGACCCGGTTCTGCTACCAACTTTGCCAAAAATTCGTAGTTTGCGGGATGATCCTGGTAAGCGTTTGCTGCCAGGTAAGGTGTTGATGAGTAGATGATTTTTCCCTTGCCTAGTGCCTCTTGCCAAACTGCAGCTCCGGCGCGATCGCTCAACAGTGCTGCCTCTTTGCCGCCTGCTCTGGTTTTGCGATTAGTAATTAGCTGACGGCGGCTTGTTTCAATCCGGACTTTGCCATGGGGACTATTCAAATCAGAGGTAAAGGGTGCATCGGTAACCCGTGGCTTCATTCCCAGTAATACCAGCACATTGCCTCGCTTTACCCACTCATCATTGGGAGCTAGAAAATCACTGCCGTTGCTAATCCGAATCAGCGTCATGGGTGATTTGGGAAGGGTTGCAGAGGATTTCTGGTCGGTTGGTGTGGAGGGTGAGTCATACAAATCATGCAGGGGGCGCTGCCAGCGCTGGAGGGGTGTGCCCCGTTTTGCCATGAAAGCGTACCAGGCACCATAGCCCTGCGGTACTCGGCTATAGGTTGAGCCATACTGCCGCAGATTGCCGCTGCTGGGCGCAAGAAACAGGGTAAGCAAGACCAAGGATACCAGGACGATCGCCAGGAGAATGATCTGTCGGCGAGAAAGTTGCATCATTGGGCTTCAATCTCCCGATATGCCTGCTCACAGCGGTTGTAGGTTTCTTGGGTAATATCGGTGCGGCTAAAGCATAGCCGTTCGTGGGTGCGGATCAGCACTTGATAGGGGCGGGGGTCAGGCAGGGTTTGCAGGACGTTGAGATATTCACCATCCGTGCGGCTTAAGAGGGCGGGAGCGAGTCCTGCGTCATCTAATTTTTGCAGTGCTGCTTGATATAACGCCCGACAGGCCTCTCGATAGTTGCCCTGTTGCGCCAGCGATCGCGCTTGTTGCAGCCACTCGGAGGTGGTTCGTTTTGCCGATGGTTGGGTTGTTATTGTCTGCTGTCCTTTGCCTGCCAGAATGCTGATGCCCAGGTAAGGAGCCAAGATGGAATAAAGCTGCCACAACATCCATAGAAGCAGGGCAATGGCGATCGCCCAAAATAAACTCCTCAGCAGCCACTCTGGAAATGACCAGTTGGGCAGGCGCACATCGTTATTATTGGAAGACTGAAAAAGTCGGTCAAACCACTCGGCAATACGGAGTTGCCAGAGATGTAGTTGCCAGTCGAGACTATTTTTCTCAAAATCGCCAGCCATAAGGGAAACGGGGCTAGGATGCAGGTTAGCTAGCCTTGTGTCCATTATGGGCGATTACGGTTCATTCGTCGTTGGCGGTGGACTCGAAGCCAGAAGCCAGAGTCCACCGACGGGGGGCTGCCAATGTGTGAGTACCCACTGATGGGGGTAGCTTTATCATCAGGTGACAACGGTAGTTAGAGATACTACCCTTGCGGGGAATTTCACTGACTGAGGAATGATTCAAACAGGTTGCCAGAAACATTAGAACTAAAACAGTTGAGGATTTCTAATCGTCGGCTTCTGGCTCAGGCAACGGTACGACTGCTACACGCACACGCTGTCCATCTTCCAAAACGGTGAGTAACACATCGTTTACCTGGAGGCGATCGCCTGCTACGGGTGGGCGCTGCAAATCTTCTAAGAACAATCCAGCTAAGGTTGCGGCATCTTCGCGAGGCAGTTCCAGGTTCAGTTCATTATTCACAGTAGCAATGCTGGCGCGAATCTTGAAGATCCCCTCGTGTTCACTGATTTGGCGAAATTCCCGCTCTTCTTCCGCGTCGTATTCATCCCGAATTTCACCCACAATTTCTTCCAGTACGTCCTCTAGGGTGACTAATCCAGCGGTGCCGCCAAATTCGTCTCGCACAATCACCAGATGCAGGCGATTTTTCTTCATTTCTTCGAGCAGATCGTGAACAGGTTTGGTTTCAGGTACGTAATGAACCGGGCGCACTAGTTCAGCAATGGAAGGAGGATGTTCTCGCAGTTCGGGTAGGGGGCGAATTAAATCTTTCACATGTAGAATGCCAACGATGTGATCTAAATCTTCTTCGCAGACGGGTAGCCGGGTGTGGGCGTTTTCGGCAGCGACCTCGTAAGCCTCCTCTAAGGGAGTGGTGGTTTTCAAATACTGAATCTGCACACGGGGTACCATAATGGCACGAGCAGTGACGTTACTCAGTTCCACAGCGCCATGAATAATCCGCCGCTCTTGCTCCCCCACCGAGCCACCTGCCCGTGCGGAGTCAACCATGGCTTTAATTTCTTCGGTGCTGACGCTTTCTTCCTCGTTAATGACTGCATTGCCCGTGAGTCGCAAAATCAGGTTGGTGCAAATGCTGAGAAATTTGACGATGGGCGCGGCAACTTTGCCTAAAAGGCGAATGGGATTGATCGAAGCAAGAGCGATCGCTTCGGCATTACGAAGCCCCAAACGCTTGGGCACCAATTCGCCCAGTATCAAACTGATAAAAGCGATGATGATTGTTACGCCGATGAAAGACACCGTCCCAGCCGCATCTTTTAAGACGGGTTGAAGCAGTTCTGTGACTGGGGCAGACAGATTAGTGGCAGCCGTTGCTGAGGTAAAAAAGCCTGCCAGCGTAATGCCAATCTGAATCGTTGCCAGAAAGCGAGTGCTGTCATCCATGGCGGCAAGAACTCGCCGTGCCGACCGATTTCCTTCCTCCGCCATCATTCTCATCCGTACAGGATTTGCAGATACCAGGGCGATTTCGGCGGCGGCGAAAAAGGCATTCACCCCAATTAGAAGCAGGATGAGACCTAAATCAGTTGCAACGTTCATAGGTTCGAGACTGTGAGGGTTGAGGAAATAGACCTGATTATTCAACCCTTGCCAGATTATAGGGATATGAGCGTTATGAAATGCAACATCATTGAGGCAAGGTCTTTGTCGATACGAGTTAAAATTCAGAGAGTTTTTCGCGGTCTGGGCAGGTTTTAGCAGTTACGATTCAATTTGTTGGGTGCCTGTTGGTTTAGGCAAAATGAAGGCAGCAGAGCCTGCCTCAATTGGTTACGGAGCATCGGTGACAGTCAACGACTTTGCAGTGCAAGCCAAATCGATCGCAGACATGATTGTGTATGTCTGGCTGTTTTCCTTAGCGATCGCGCTTGTGCTCGGCAGAAACCTTAATGCACTGGGTTTCACGTTTCGCACGCTGCCTGGTTTCTGGAGTCCTCCCGTTTCCGAGTCGATCAATCGCACTGAGCGCGTCTTTGCTAATGCCGAAACGTTTTTATTGTTGGGTAGCTTGCTGCTGCTGCGGGGCACACGTGATTTGCTTATCGTGACGCTAATTGCGCTGCTAACAGACTGCTTAAATGGGGTGTTGTTTCCCAAATCTGCCAAATTTTTTAGCAGTAACAATATTTTATTCAGTTATCTTGGGTTTCTCTTGCTACGGGGTTATTTTGAACCTGGCATCATTGCAATTCTGGTCACAATTTTGGTGGGCTGCGTTTGTAGCCGCATGTTGTGGGGCATGGTGCCTATCACTGGTGATTCAGTCTGGAAGTCCCATCTGATTAGCTTTTTGGGGGGTGTTCTGGCAGCACGCTTTTTAGACGCGATCGCTGTATTTCTCCCGGTGAGCCAGTTTTGGTAAGGCTACTTCTTGGCTTGTAAGCTAGCAGCGAGTTCTGCCCCAGAGTGGTAGGTGATGCCAGCTTGTTTAAGGCGGCGCAGGGCTTCTCCCAGGCGATCGCAATCCGCAATCAGGCTAATTCGCACGTAGCCTTCCCCCCCTGCACCAAAGGCGTTACCCGGCGTAACGACTACCCCCGTTTGTTGCAAGACAGAGAGCGCAAAATCCGTAGAACTGGCTCCCGGTGGGCAAGGCACCCACAGGTACATGGTGGCTTTCGTCTTGGGCACCTCCCAGCCCAGCTCTGCCAACCCTTGAATCAAAAAATCACGGCGGGTGCGATAGCGTGCCTGCACCTCGTGCAAATACACATCTGGCAATTGCAGTGCTGTTTGAGCCGCTGTTTGCAGCACTCGAAAGATGCCGTAATCTAGATTCGTTTTGAGGGTTCGTAAGCCCTGGACAACATGGCGATTGCCCACCACAAAACCTACCCGCCAACCTGCCATGTTGTAGGTTTTGGACAGGGTGTGGAACTCAACGCTGATATCGATCGCGCCTGGAATTTCCAGCAGACTCGTGGGCTGATAGCCATCAAACGCAAGCTCGGCATAGCACAAGTCATGCACCAGCAAAATGTTGAAGCGACGGGCAAAGGCAACCACCTCTTCAAAAAATTCGCGCGGGGCAGTGGCAGCCGTAGGATTGCTGGGGTAGTTAAAGTAGAGAATTTTTGCCCGTTCTGCCACTTCATCTGGAATCGATTTAAGGTCAATTACCCAGTCATCTTCCGGTTTCAGGATGATGCTGTAGATGGTTGCTCCAGCAATCAACGGACCGCGAAAATGGGCAGGATAGGCAGGACTGGGCACCAGCACTACATCCCCCGGATTGACGTATGCCAATGCCAGATGGGTTAACCCCTCTTTAGACCCCAACAATGGTAGTGCTTCACTATCGGGATTCAGTTTGACCCCGTAGCGACGCTCGTACCATTCTGTGATGGTTTGGCGGAAGCCAGCCGTACCCTCAAAGGGAGGATAACCATGATTGGAGGAATCTTGTAGCGCCGCGATCGCCGCTTCTACAACGGGTTGCGGCGTGGCACCATCGGGGTTCCCCATGCCCAGATCAATCAAATCTAATCCCTGTTCTTTCGCTCGTGCTTTCAACTCATCCAGCCGCGCGAAAACGTAGGGAGGGAGGGTTTTCAACCGATCTGCCGGGGTTAGCCAGTCCAAACTCATGCTTGCACCTCATGTTCTTGACGCTCCATCTCTTCTTCGCTCCACCGCTTGCTTCCCTGACAGGGTGGTGCGGTAGTGGATACCATTGCCGCCATTAGTTGAGTTGGGTTGACGGGAAAGGGAAGGTGATGAATGTCGGATTGCTCGGCGCAGGCGATCGCGGCCGCGTGTTCCAAGTCTGCGATCGCAATGTGAGATAGTCCCAGATCATGCAGACTGCTCGGTAACCCAATTTCGCTGTAAAACTTCAAAAGCTGATGGCGGGCGGTGGCGGCAAGTTGGCTTCCCTGCACTAACTCCTCTAAGCGCAACTGCACCAAAATCCCGTAAGCCACTTTCTCGCCGTGTAGGGTGCCGTGGCTGGCGGGCAAATGGGTCAAGCCATTATGGACGGCATGGGCAGCAACTGTGCGGCATTGTGCACCCCCTAAACCCCCAATTACCCCTGCCAGCAACACTGTGGCATCGATGACTGCTTGCCACGTGTCACTACCAGGTTGCTGCAAGGCTTCTACCGATTTTTGAAACAAAATATCTCGTAAAACCCTGGCTTGTTGCACAGCAGCAATAATTAAGGTGCTTTGCGAATGCCCACTGCTGACAGAGGCTTCGTACCATTTGGCGATCGCGTCTCCAATGCCCGCAACCAGGGTGCGTTGCGGAGCCGTAGCGATCAGGTCATAGTCAAGAATCAGCAGGTTGGGGCAATGAGGTAGGGGCACATCATATAAAAATGCACCTTCGTTGGAATAGACGTTTGATAACGCTGTCCAAGCAGCACAGGTGGCTCCAGAGGTGGGGATGGTAACAACGGGAACGCCACACCGGAATGCTAACAACTTGGCCGTATCTAGCGCTTTTCCACCGCCAACTCCAATCACCACGTCTGCCTGGTGTGCCTGAACCACCTCGCGCAAAGCCGCTAAACTGGTTTCGCTACAGTCTGGCAGGTAGGATTGATAAGCAACGGATAGATTGTGATGGTTCAAGGCAGGTTCTAGCTGCGATCGCACGAGTTCTAGCGTGGAGCTACCGCTTACCAAAAACGGACGTTGCCCCAACTGCGCGATCGCTGCCACTGCTTCTGTGCAAATCCCTCGACCTCGGATCACTTGGGAGGGCGAAACACTCAGGACAGGAAGCGGGTGAACAGTCGTTGACATATCGCAGGAAAACAAAAAATGGATAGAAGCTGATCTTAGTACTTGCAGCCAGGTATTCGCCAATACCTGGTACATCCTTCAGCCCTTCTATGCGGTTGGTTGAGGTAATTCAGCGAGTTTTGTGGGATCAATCTCAATTGCCAACTCGTTGTCTTGCCGGGAGAGCAGCGATCGCTGCACTTGCCCCAAATAAACGAGCTTGGAAACCCCTGGTTCGGGATGCAGGATCGTTCTTGCTCGGATCGTTAACTTATCGGTGCCTTGAGAGAGCCGTCCGGGAGAGTACAGATCCAATGCGGCTTGTTTCAGAGTGGCTTGCAGTTGGGTTTCGGTGACTGTTGGCGGCACGGCAATTACAACATTGGTGCCGCCCATATCAAACACGCAGGCAAAGCGTACCGCGTCTGGAATGGTGGGACGAATGTAAAGCCCTAAGCTGAGCGCAAACAGCCCACCCGTGAGGACGGTCATAAACCCAGTAATACCAACCAGGCGAAAGCGAATCCCCCACTTCAGTAACCAGCCCAGTAAAGTAATCACGGCAAAGGCGATCGTCACATAACCTGCCCAGCGGGCATCAATTAGTAGTTGCTCAGTGGAGAACATACGCGAAACTCAATCCTTCAGTGAAACGCTCGCTTAAATGTGTCTACTCAAATAACCAGGCTTTGACCCGCTCTAAACTTTTCCAGCCAGGTTTACGCGTGAATCCATCTTGAAGGTTTTGCTCAATTTCTTCCCGCAGTTCGGCAGCGACCAAGATGATTTGTTGCACCAGTTCAATGTGTTGCCGGACTCCTTTCTTTTCGGCATCAAGCATTGCCAGTGATAGGTTGACTCGTGCTTGCGGGTCTTGTGGGTTGAGTTTCACCGCTTTTTGGGCGGCTTCGTAGGCTTTGTTGGGCTTGTCGGTGAGCAAATACAGCCACGCAAGGCACGTCCAGGCAGAACTGCTTTTGGGCGCGCGATCGCACACTTCTTTGAAAACCGGAATCAGATCCTCAGGGGATTCTCCCGCTTTATAGCGCTCAATTCCTTCATCAAAAAGTGATTCGATAGTTTGAGTCATGGAAATGGTGAGATTTTAAGATGGCAGGTTTTTTGAGCGCAGTCATCTAGAGAACTGCAATCTATCATCGTAGCCGATGCGGTTCCCCCCCGCTACTTCAACCAGCCTGGACTTTGCATCTTCTCTGGACTTTGCATCTTCTAAGGATGGCTAGGCTGAAAACGACTTACCGCAACCGCAGGTTTGGTTGGCGTTGGGATTGGTGAACTGGAAACCTCCACCAATCAAAGCATCACTGTAGTCCAGCACCAAGCCGTATAGATACAACATACTCTTAGGGTCACAAACGACTTTGAAACCTTCGTAGTCATACACTTCGTCTGTTTCTTGAATGTTGCTAGGGTCTTCAAAATTCATTGTGTAAGACATTCCAGAGCAGCCACCACCTCGCACGCCTACCCGCAGACAGAGGTCTGTTCCTTGCTTCTCCCGCAATCTCAAAACGTGATTGAGGGCGGTATCCGTCATCTGGATTCCTCGCTGTTGAGCCTGAGTTGTTTGTGTCATGGATTCTTAAAACTCCCTGGCGATCGCACAATAGATTTCTCACGGTTAGTTTGAACCATATCATCCAGCATAGACCACTAGCTCGTGGCTCGGTTGCCAAGTCAACGAATTATTAGTCTCCTGGTTGAATTGGCAAAAATTAGGATGCCCCATGCCTCCGCTGATAGTTTCAACGTTATATGAATTAACTCTCATAACTTCAACCGTTTCCATCCAGATCCGCCACAGTAATATGAATATCTACCCGCAATCTGGATCAGCCCATTGTCGATTTGCAGATCGCTTGTTGAGTTCGGATCAGGGTGGTTCCTCCCACTCCTAAACTACACTCGTCTATGAATGCGCTTAACCGCTCTACCCGTCGTCGCCTGCAACAGTTAAAGCAAATCCCCAGTGTTTGGGAAGGCGATCGCCGTCGCCTAATTACGAACGCTGAGGGGGGTGACTGGCTGGAAATGGATTCTGAAATTCCTCCAGAAGGCGACTGCATTCTCTGGGTGGATGGCACGCAAGGGATGGTGCGGGCAATGGATATTGTGACGCTGCAAACGGGACCGGAGGCTGTGGTTCGTACACTGCTGAAAGCGATGGAACAACCCCACAACCCCGGTACTCCTGCTCGTCCCAAAAAGATTGTGGTGCGGGATCGCGAGTTGCAATTTTTTCTGCGCGGGGTATTGCAAGATTTAGACATCACGCTGGAGTATGTACCTGAACTACCACTGATTGACGAGATTTTTCGAGGATTGCAAGAAGCGATTGGCAATCGCCCGCCCAATCTTCCCCCCCAATTTGCAGAGACATTAATTGAAAAAGCTTACGAAGTTTGGGAGGATGCGCCCTGGCAAGTACTTGCTGATCACGAAATTATTGCAATTGAACTAAACCAGTGGGATGTTGGCACACTCTACGCTTCCGTAATGGGAATGCTGGGGATGGAATTTGGTGTACTGTTCTATCGTTCTGTTGATTCCCTTAAGCAATTTCGGCAGCGGGCCATTTCGCAAGAATCCTTAGAGCAGATGCAAGAAGCCTTTTTGGGGCAAGATTGTTTGTTCATCACGTTTGAGATCAGCAACGAAGACCAGCCCAGCGATCGCCTATTAAGACTTGAGTCACCCCCTCCTAGCGAAGAAGTCGAACCTGTGTTTGGGAATCTGCACCCTCTAGAAGGGCTGCGATCGTTCCTATACGAAGATGAAGCTGCCAGTATGCTTGTGAGCCTGGAAGCCCTGCATCGGTTTCTTCGACAACATCGCCAAAAGCTGCAAGATGATGCATTTCCGCCCATTGGCAGCCGCTACCGCATCCCCCTGCCCAGCAGCGACGACAGCGAGGAAACCGCTCAACTATCGGTCAAAGTTTCGACGATGCCCGATTTAGCAGCCGATTTACTGGCAATGGAAGGGGGCGAGGAGGATTCAGAATCGTTCTTGCCCTCCGTCAGAAACGACCTAGTCCCAGACAACTCCTTCCTGAGCCTGGGTATGGTTCCCTGGGAAATGCTGGAAATGCTGCGGTTAGGCGCTGAGTATTACCAACCTCAATCGATCACACAAGCGGGAGATGGGCTGCCCGTAGTTATGATTCAAACCTCCCGCCCCAAAGCCAAAGCTCTGATCCAGGACTTGAAAGACGCAGGTGGGCTGCAAGCGATTTGCTTCAATCCAGGGGAAGATCCACTGGGGGGCGATCGCTACGATATTGGCTTACTCCAAACGGGCAACGGTGATTTGCACCTGTTTGGGGAATTTGGCGAAGACGACCCCACCCACGTCGCTGCTCGCAAAAAATGGGAACAACGTTGCAAAAAAACCAAAGGCTACTGTGGTCTGATCATCGCCAAAGGGCTAACAGGTGCATCCCGTGGTAACCCGCAATTCAAAGACATGATGGCGATCTTTGAAGCGCGTGCCCTCTCCGATAAAGAACTGGGGCTAGGCACCTTACAACTCAGCCTTGCCGTTGACTTTATCTAGAAGGCTAGTGAGTGAGATGCCACCTAACCCCCTCCTCAATCTCCAATCGTCACCCTCTCATCTTCCCTAACCTCTAACCCCCACCCCCTTATCCCCTTCCTCTAAAACCTCAACTCATACTCAACCGAGGCGCGGGTATCGCCAGAGAAGTCAGTAGAGCTACGCAACAACAGGTTGTTGTTAATCCGATAACGCAAACCGAACTGAGCGGGTTCGCCGTTGGTCAAGATTTTGAGGACACTGACTGAAAGCGCTGGTGTGATGTCAACTGCTGCTTCTGCCGCGAGTCCCAACGTGCCGCTGGTTTCACCCGTGTCACGGTTATTGCCTGTGGTAAAGGTGGGGAACAAGCGGAATTCACTTAATCCCAACGTTCGTCCGATCGCCGTTTGCACATTCGCCAATAAGGCTGACCCTGCCAGATTGGCAAGCCCTAGCAAAGTGCCGCCCCGTCCCAATGTATCTACATAACCGCCACCAATTAACGCCACAATCTCTGACTCTGATCGCGGCGGACTGCTCGTTAACTCTAGATTGTCTGAAAGGCGACTGGCTGGTCCCACCACCTCTGCTCGCACTCGTACTGTTCGCAGTGAACCGAAGCTAGAGGCTGGAGCCGGAACATCCAAAATTTCAGACGGTGCCAGTACAGAGGGTTGACGGCGATTGGTAACTTCGGGCACCAGGGCAACCAGGCGCACGTTTAACTCCGGATCAAGCCCGCGATCGGGGGCAAAAATGGCAGTTTGGGTGTAGCCCCGCTCTAGGGTGAATTGCGTGGTGAATAAGTTGACCTGCCCCGATGTTAATTGAATAGTGCCGGAAGGTTCAGGGTTGGTGACATTTCCATTAATTGTTAGGTCTCCCCTGGCGACGAAACTCAGCAATGGCTGATTCACCAACACTACACCGTTCCCCAGGGTTAATCTGAGGTCAGCAAATTCGATGTTAGAGGCTTGTGCCGTGCCAGTTTGCGCTGGTTCACCTGTCTCTGTAGCCCCAGCAGAAAGCTGCACCTGCCCATTGCTGAGCTGAATGTTGCCGCCAATGACAGGGGCAAGAGCAGCTCCAGTAATGATTACACTGCCGTCAACTCCGCCTCGGTAAAGCCCCTTCAGGTTCAGGGCGATTTTGTTGAGCTGGACGGTGAGTGGATTCTCGATGTCTGGATCGGTTTGAGGCAACCGATTGGCCAGGGGGATAACGCCGGAAGCCACAACTTTCCCTTGACTAAAATCGCCGCCGAATTGCTCAACCCGAATGCGATCTTGCACAAACCGGGCGATGCCGTTCACATTGGTTAGAGGTTCAGGTAAGGCTCTGGCTTGCAGGGTGGCATCTTGTAGGCGCACCAGCCCAACGGCGATCGGGTTCTTGAGAGTACCTCTCACCTGCACTCTGACTTCGCCTCGGCCATCCACCCAACTGACTTGATTGGTGAGGATGTTTAACAGCGCTAGCCCTTCGTCTTGCACGTTGATATCCAGGCTGATGGTGTCGCTGACAGGCTCATAGCTAAACAGCTTCAGGGGAACGCTGCCAACGATGTAGAGTGGTTCTGTGTCGGCGATCGCGATCGTATTGGAGAAGTCGAGTCGAGCATTGGTGTAGGTGAAACTGCCCCGCACAGTTTGAACATCTTTGGCATTGAGCTGGGCGTTGTTCAGGTTGTATTGCCCAACAGCTTGAGGATTTTCAAAGCTACCGGAGATGGTGGCAGTGGCGTTGAGCAAGCCAGTAACATCAATGGGCAACTGCACAAGGTCAGCAAGTTGCTCAATGGGGAATTTTTCAACTCGAAGCTGCCCCGATTGGTTGGCTCCCAACAGTTGCCCAGAGAAGGCAATTACGGCATCGTCAGATTGCAGCCGCAGAGGCAGCAGTGTTAATTCGCCATCCTGGAAATTACCCACAGCAACCACTTGTTTGGCAGTGAAGCGTCCCCATTGGAAATCTTGCCCCCGGATATTAAAGTTGGCATCAATCCCAGAAGCCAGGGAGCCAGCTACGTCAATTGTTCCGGTGAAGGTTCCCTTTAGCTCTGACAGATCTGGAACAATTGCCGCCTCACTCTGAGACTGCCGAATTGCTTGCAAAGCTTGAATTTCGGCTAAACGTCGCAGTTGGGTTTGGATGGAGACATTGGTAGCATCGATGGGAACGGTTTGTAAGTCGGCGGCACGCCCATAGATAGGGGCACGAGTGCCACGTTGAAAGTCCTGAATTTCAAAGATTTGCAAGGCTTCCAGTACGTCTTGAATATTGCCTTGAGCGATGTTGATTTGCCCTTTGAATTTGGGGTCAGGGCTGAACAAGTTAGCAGAGGCATCGAGTTGCAGAATGGTTTGTCCCCGTCGCAACTGTCCCCCTATTAAGGTAGCAATGCCGTTGGCGAAGTTAATCCGTCCGGTGAATTCATCTGCCCGGTAGCCACCCAATCCAGGTTGGGCGATCGCGATGTCACCTGTGGCAGTTCGACGATCCAGATTTACAGCAAAGGTGCCGTTGAGGGTGCCGCTGGGCGAGAACTGGTTAGACAAGCCTGGCAACTGCGCCAACGCCAGCGGGAAGTTTTTCACGTTGACTAACAGGAGTTCACCCTGGGTGCGTCCTTCGGCAATCGCATCGCCTCGGCGAATCTCAAAGGCGATCGGGCGGAAGCGCGAATCTAAGACGGCGGCAATCCGATCTTGCTGACCTCTTAGATCTAGCCGCACCCCCTGACCATATTGAAGTTTTCCTGAAAGGTACGGTTCAAACGCTACGCCATTCACAATCAATTGTTTGAGTGCCAGGTTGCCGTTCACATTCAACGCAGTCGGTGTGCCTGTAATTTTGCCAGCAAAATCGGTGCGCCCGGAGTAGTTGATGTTGCCTGGTAGATTAACAGCAAAATCCTGGAGATTGTAATCATCTAGCCGCACATTGAGATCTAGTCCTGTAATGGCGGGGGTGCCTTCTAGCCGCAGGGCGATCGCGCCATTGGCACTGAAGCCGGGAGCGGTGGCTTCCTGAATCAACAATTGTTGCCCGTTCCACTGAACCTGTGCCACCAACGGCTTGTCCACCACGGCAATCCCCTCGGAAAAGCGAGCAGTGCCTTGTGCCCGAATGTTGGCAGGGCTGAACGCAGACAGCGACCCAGAAGCTGTGAATTTGCCGCTAAATAGTCCTCTCAGTTCGGGAGAAAAGCGATTCAGGGGAATGCTAGAGCCAGAGACCACTGCCTGCCAGCGACCATTTGCCGCGATCGCATCAATATTGGCAGTTCCCCCTTCCACGTTGAAAGTTGTGTCTTGTAAGCGGGTAACCCCATCGGCAATCAAAATCTTGCCTGAACCCGCATAGGTGGCATTGGGAGCGCTCCAGCGCACACTGGTTCTGATATTGTCTGCCGAACCCGAAATAAGCGCCTGGGCATCCACTGCCCTAACCGTGACCGGCAGCGGGTTGCCGTTGTTATATTCCCGTGCGATTGCGTCTCCTGGAACGCCCTGCACCAAAAAGTTGAATGCCAGTTCGGGGCGCGCCTTCCCAGCCGCATCAGTGCTGCCAAAGTCGATCCGTCCCGATCCGGTGACGGTGCCTCCAGCGGCTGGGATTGCCTGAATCCGTTGCACCACTAGTTCTTCATTGGCAGTGTTCAGTACAAAGTCAGTGCTGTAGGTTGCCAGCGCGACGCGATCGAGCCTTCCGGGTGCCACACTCCGCGCCGTTCCGGACAAAATTGGGTTCTCAATCGAACCAATCACTTTCAAATCGGCTGTAACGCGCCCGACAACGGGGAAAGGCAGTGACAGTTTCAGCGTCTCGGTTAGATCGGGCAATGTAATGGGACGCACTTTGGCGCTCAGGTTAAAGCCCTTGTTCAGATCGATCGCGCCATTCACTACACCCACCGCCTTGCCATAGCTGCCCACCACCTCTTCCGGCAAAATCTGGTTGCCGCGAAACTGAAGCGTGCCTTTGGCATTGGTAAAAGGGCGGGGAATCCCTGGAATTGCCAGGGTCACTCCTTCAAACCGAGCGGTGCCGTTGATCGGCGGATTTTTGATATTGGGACGCAGTTCTACATTGAAGTTGCCGCCGCCACGCCCTTTTGGCAAATCAAAGGGAAGGTTCAGCAGGCGATCAACTTCGGATACGAGAAAATTCTCAGCCTGCACCTGCAAATTTGTTTCTTGCGATGGCAGCAAGGTTTCGCCCAATAGTTTCAGCTTGCCGTCTGTGGCAGATTGTCCTGACAGTTCATAGGTAAACCGCTTATTCTCATCAAACAGGTCAATCTTGCCGTTGAGTTGGTTCAACACCACCGCCGATCGCTTGCCCGCGATCGTCCCCAGTCCCAACAACCGAGCTGTAGCGTTTTCTACCCGAATGGTACCAATTTCAATCCGCCCTTCGTCTGCTTGGGGCGTAAAGCGAGTCGTGATCCAGCCCTCTTTTTGCTGCTCCAAAAAAATGGCAGCATCCTTCAGCGTGATGTCTAGCTTTAGCTTGCCAGTCATCAATGTTTGAAACAGGTTAAAGCCCACTTCAATCGTTTCAACGCTTGCCTCATCCGTGTCGTTGGCTGTAGGAGGAATCGATGACTCTCCAATCACCAAGCCGGATAGGCTCACTCCTTCTACATCTCCCACCTCGACCGGACGATTCAAGGTTTCGCTCAGATTTTGGGCAACGATTCCAGGCAACTCTTTGTGGATGAAGCGCCATCCCCAGAATGCAGCACCTCCTACGCCTGTAACTAAGACAATCCCAATGGGAATGGCAAGGCGGCGAACACGACGAAAGCGAGAGGGACGACGGGGGGGTTGGGGGTCAAGTGGGGGTTCAGAGTTGGGGTCGCGATCGGGAGTGGGTGAATGAGTCATAGTCCGAGGGCATCTGGAGACGGGCTTCTTGAAAAATATACCGTCTACACTACCGATTCCTGTGTCGGAGTCAACATCCTTCTGGACACTCACGAAATAGTCCAGTCCGGGTTTCCCTCACCTGCTTCCCACAACAAATCTGTAGAATGGGGAAAACATCTATTGGACAGGCTCCATGATTCCCACCGTCATTGAACAGTCTGGTCGCGGCGAACGCGCCTTTGACATCTACTCGCGGCTTCTGCGGGAGCGGATTGTCTTTTTAGGACAGCAGGTTGATTCCGACCTGGCGAATTTGGTAGTCGCGCAACTGCTGTTTCTCGATGCTGAAGACCCTGAAAAAGATATTTATCTTTACATTAACTCTCCGGGTGGTTCGGTCACGGCTGGAATGGGCATTTTTGATACGATGAAGCAAATTCGCCCAAATGTTTGCACGATTTGCCTGGGTTTGGCTGCCAGTATGGGCGCATTTCTGCTTAGTGCTGGAGCTAAAGGCAAGCGCATGAGTTTGCCTCACTCTCGCATCATGATTCACCAACCGCTGGGGGGTGCTCAAGGGCAGGCAACCGATATCGAAATCCAGGCCAAGGAAATTCTGTACCACAAACAACGCCTGAATGAACTGCTGGCAGATCATACTGGGCAACCCCTTAGCCGGATTCAAGAAGATACGGAGCGTGATTTCTTTATGTCAGCCGAGGAGGCGAGGGATTACGGATTGATTGATCAAGTTATCGATCGCCGTCCTTCTGCAACAAATCCTGTAGCACTTGTCTAGTTGATTCAAAACCCCTAAATCTCAAAAACCCTCCAAATTCTCTGAGAATCTGGAGGGTTTTGATTGTTACAGCCCACTTAATGAGGGCAGTGCGCGTAGGTAATTCAAGAAATCCATCAGTTCAGCTTCATCCAACCGCTGCCGAGTTGATTTGCCGTAGGTGCGCTTCAGATACTCCCGCCCTTCTTGCTTCGTCCAACCAATCCGATCCATTTCCACATCTGTCATTGCAATTAGAGAAGACAAATCATCAGTTTCTTTGGTTGGGGATGGGGTTTCTTTCTCAGATTGTGAGGGTTTCTGGGGCTTGGCTGTGGTTGTCGGCTTTAGCGATCGCGGGTTGGGCGAAATTGGCTCTGGTTCTGGTAGGTCGGGGGCTGAATCCACTACAAAAGTTTCAGTGTCATGGAAGTATTCCGGTTCGGGTGCCTCTTCATCCTCCACGTCAAAGGTGGGGGCATCGTCAATGAGTTCTTTGGGGGGAATGAACGGGCTGACTGGCAGGGGAGTTTCGAGGGGGGCAGAGTCAAGCCAGGGATTGTTTGCGATCGCTGGCTTGGAGGTCAACCCGTTGCCGTTGGTCAAAGCGATAGGCTGAATGGATGCAGGTTCTACTCCATCTGCCACAATCCCTAAAAGGCTTAAGACACGAACTCGTGCCTGGTCTTCTGCCAGTTCTACAGAGGCGGCGGCAGCTATGCCCGTGGCGATCGTAGTTCCTCCCACCTGAACCAGTGCTCTCACCACAAATAGCCCTTCGTGCACCTGTACCAATTCAGTCAACAAGCTGCTGGTGGGATACCGTGCTTGCAGTTTCAGGAACAAATCATGAATCTGAACGGATGGGTGCATAGGATGAGATATCAACAGAAGCGGAAGTTGCCTAGCTACAATAGCGCGATCGCCCTTTTCAGTCACAATGATTTGTGAAGATTTAACCAACCCAGAGGCGCTGCTAATCTCATCAAATATTGACAATATTTTAATTTTTCCTTGTAGATCAATCCGTTGTTCAATTTCTGGGCTGACTCATCTGCCTTTGTTGATTGCGCTACAGAAAATTCTTCCGGTTTTCGACGAACGGATCTGTGCTCAAGTTCGGGGCTGTATTCTGCGATATGTTCTGATCTGAAAGACAAGGTTTATATACTTGGAAAGGTAGTTCCGCGAACTGTTCTTCAGGGGACTGCCGCTAAAGGGTTTAAGTATGAATTGGTGAAAAATTGGAAGTTTCTGGACCAACCCGGATTCATTTTGAACGACAGCTCAAGCGCATTCAGCGGGATGTACTGCGGATGGGCGCACTGGTTGAAAACTCATTTTGGCTGGCGCGGCAAGCACTATTTGAGCGAGATCTAGAGGCTCCAAATCAGATCTCAGTTCAGGATGACCACATTGACCAGCTCTATCGCCAAATTGAGCAAGATTGCGTCGCACTGATCGCGTTGCAATCGCCAGTTGCACAGGATCTGCGGCTTTTGAGTGCCTTGATGCAGCTTGTTCGAGATTTGGAGCGAATCGGCGACTATGCCGAAGATTTGGGCGAGATTGCGGTGCAATTGTTCCCCTACCCTAATCCTTCTCATATGGAGCAGGTGAAGCGTATGTGCGATCGCTGCCGAGCGATGCTGGCGTTGAGTCTGGCGGCTTTGTCCGATTTAGATGCAGAATCAGGCTTAGCCGTTAAAGTGCGGGATGATGCAGTTGATCTAGACTATGAAACGCTTTATCACTCGCTGGCCCAACAGCGCAACATTCAAGGGGTGGTTGAGCCGATTGTCCTGCTCGTGCTGATTATTCGTCATCTAGAACGCATGGCTGATCACGCTACCAATATTGGCAAGCGAGTGGCCTACATCGTCACGGGGCAGCGGTAAATGACATTCAGGCGTTTCAACCCGACATGGCGTAGTGAACCAGTTGTCCCAGTCGTCGCCGTAACGTCTCCAATCCTAGGCGGTCGCTGGCCGAAATGAAGACCGCCTGCGGAAATTCCTCTTGAGCAAGGGCTAAGGTGTCACCATTGACCTGCTCGATTTTGTTGAAGGCAAGCAAAACTGGTCCTGGTGCGATCGGCATCTGCGACAAAATTGCCATCACTGAGCGAACCTGGTTATGCCACGCCGGATGGGACAAATCCACCACGTGCAGTAGCGCGTTCGCCTCGGTGACTTCTTCTAAGGTGGCGCGAAAGGCATCCACTAGCGACGGTGGTAGATCGTGAATAAATCCCACCGTATCTGTTAGCAGTATTGAGCGGGGTTCCTGAGTTAGGGCATCTGGAACAACCAAGCGCCGCGTTGTGGGATCTAACGTTGCAAACAACTGATCAGCCGTGTAAACTTCGGCGTTCGTCAACACGTTGAGCAGTGTCGATTTACCCGCATTCGTGTAGCCTACCACGGCGATCGAAGGAACTTCCTGATGCTGTCGTCGCTGGCGCATTCTGGCTCGATGAGCCTGCAATTGGTTAACTTCCTGTTGCAAACGTGAGATCCTACGTTGAATTGCCCGTCGCTCAGTCTCTAATTTCGTTTCACCCGGTCCTCGTGTCCCAATTCCGCCCCCCAATCGAGACATTGCCTGTCCTCGTCCAGTCAATCGCGGCAATCGGTACTCTAGCTGAGCCAGTTCAACCTGCAACTTCCCGGCTCCCGATTGGGCACGTTGGGCAAAAATATCCAAAATCACTTCAGTCCGATCCACCACACGTAGCCCAATTTGCTCTTCTAAATTCCGTACCTGCGCCGGAGACAGATCACGATCAAAGACAATCACGTTTGCCCCAATTGTTTGAGCGGTACGGGCAATTTCCTGCACCTTACCTTCCCCAACGACGGTTTGAGGGTGGGGTTGAGGTCGTCGCTGCTTCATGCTTTGCAACACTTCTCCCCCAGCGGTGTCTACTAACCTCGCCAATTCTGCCAACCCATCCTGAAAATCTTGAGTAGTACGATTGTCAGTATGCAAACCCACAATCAGCACTCGGTCTTGATCTCGATCTACCTGACGAGCAACAAACTCACGCTGAAACTCTTCCTCTAATCCTTCTACGAGGCTGATGAAATCCTGGCTGGTCAACACATCCAGGCTCAGAGGGGGAGAAACAGTCCAATCTGCCTCCGGATGCGGAATCAAATGAGCCAGATACGTTTCCTGAATGTAACCCGTGGCTCCCCCGCCCCGTTTTTCAAAGCCCCCACCGCTCACCGTCAGAACAATGAGTGCATCCAACCGTTGAATTGCCATGCAGGTCAAGGTTGATTCATTCGGGGGATCGGTCTTCAGTTGCGTGGAAATACAACGAATGCCGCTTAACCGTTCAGCTCCATAACGCGGTAGTTCCAGCGGTGGAATGCGGGTTTGGCGCAGGTTGCCAACGCCGACTCGAATCACTTGTCCGCGCCGATTAACGTACACACAAATCGGCTGCCCCAAATCGGCACTGATGGCGGCAACCCGTTGAGCAAACTTCGGCGTTGTGATGCGATCGCCCGGTAGTCGCGATTGATAAAGTCGCTGCAACTGTTTAAGCTGGCTCGACTTGAGTCCCTGAAGATGTCCGTAAACTGTCTCGATATGCACATCTAGCCAAACGCAATCCACTCGTATTCTATCGACTTCTTCCTGTATCAGGAGTCAGATCAAAGGAATGATCCCTGAGCTTGAGGGACTTTATTAGTTTCAACTTTTAGAAGAAACTGCTGTAATAAAAAACACAATCTAATATTTAGAAACATTTAGAAATCAATAGAAGCTATAAGTTCCGCAAAGAAATCCTATAGGATTGGTCTTTTTTAGTTGGTTATCCGGAATCTTATCTCGGGTTAGTGCATCTTCTATTAAGTTCAACCTCACCCTTAATTGTAAGCGAAGCATTCAATAGCCTTAAGCGCTGACTAGGGACTTGTAGATCTGCATCGATAGCTGAAATACGTTCAGAGTAGTGGTTTGATACCCTTAATCAGGGATGCGTTTAAGGCTTAGTTGAAAAAACTAGATATGCTTTCGCTAACTACCAACGCTTGAATCAATCAGGAAAGCTGATATAGGGATGAAAATTTTTTAATTAGATAAACTGAGGTAAGGTAGACGAGAAAAGGTAACAATCTTGATACCAGAAAAATTTCATCCTAATGACTGTTTCTGTTGATACCTTGCTTTTCTAAAGCATCCAATATTATGCCTCTAAAAGCTGTATTACAGAAGCTTTGGAGTTGGCGATTTGAAACCAAATCATTAATTCGGCAGTTAGAATCTTAAAAAAGTCTTGAAAGGTTTAGAATTAGGTGTGGTGATTGGAGGGCAACTGTGTTCATTCGACTTGCAGAACAACATCGTCAGTTCGTCCAAGACTTAGTGATGAACCTACAAGCTCTGGCAATTGTGTTGGAGCGGCAGGGCTACTTAGCGTCTTGCTACACCTGTGGAGGGCAGATGAACAGTGCGTCCTTCATGGTAAGCCTTACAGATAATCATCTTATTCGCTTCTTGGTCTCGGACTACGGCATTACATGGACTGAGATGCGCGATGACCGGGAATTGATGAAACTGGAAGGTGCAGAGGCAATTAGCCAGCTACAAGAGCTTGCTAACTTAGTCAAGTACCAGATTAAGCCTTCTCAACATCAGTCAGCGATCGCCGTAGAAACCATTGGCTAGTACTGCCTGACTTGAGCGATGATTCATTTCTTTTAAGTTCAGGATTGGTTTCTGTGCTTGTGCTGCTGATACAAATGTTTTATTTCAATCGTTGAATTGCCAAGAGGCAAAAAGTTCTACATCTAGAAATTATCCGGAGGCACCCTTTCATTAAGGGTGCTTTTTGTTTTGGTTTTCGTCAAACGCCGACCCAGCAGCGTCTGAACGGCTGAAAATCGCGGTTGATTAAACAGTAAAAATTTTTTCTTACTTTTCTTTACAAATCTGAGCTGAATTGTTACATTATGTACACGGTTGATGAACCAACCGCAAATTTATACCCGTACATTTCATTTACTGCACTCATAACGGACTATGACCACAACACTACAGCGCGTCGAGCGCCAAAACGTG
>JACYLN010000051.1 GCA_015272515.1 Leptolyngbyaceae cyanobacterium C42_A2020_001
GCCCTTGGGGCGGTCACACTCATCAAGCCACCAGCTTTGCTGGGGGTGTCTGACTCGATTGGGGCAATGCCTTCCCACCAAAGCCTAAACACAGTTCGCTCAAGTTCACGGTTTTGACTTTCAGCAGCGCCAACAAGAACAAGGCTAGAAACGAAATCCTCGCTCCATGCCAGTTCAATTGCGCTTGGAGGACTTCCTTTAATTCGCTATATTGGCTCATAGGGTTTCTCAAGAGTGTGGTAATTCTGATGAAACCCTACCCCGCTACTCCTTTCAAGCTTTTTGTCCCGTACTGAGATTGACGACAAGCGCTTGTTCTAATGGCTCCACGAATACAGCAAGTAATTCTGGCAAGAGAGTAATACGAATTGCGATCGGAACTCAGGATCAAGTGATTAACACCGCAACAGGTGGTTCTGTAATTCGAGAACAAAAGCTTCTAGAAAAGTATTTACCGAAAACAGGTAAATATGAGAATGTAGAATATCAAATTGAGTGGTCAAGTTATACATCAGGTCCTCCAATTACGAACAAGATGTTGTCTGATCAAATTGATATTGGTATGATGGGCGACTTTCCTGCCACAATCAACATGACGACATTTTTACAGAAGGGAAATGGCGTTAAAACGCTGTATATTGCAACATTGGGCTATAGCGATACTGGGGCAGGAAATGCAGTTTTAGTTCCTAAAGATAGCACCCTCAAAACATTAACAGATTTGAAGGGGAAAGAAGTTTCTGTGCCATTTGGTTCAGCCGCACATGGAATGTTGTTGAAAGCACTAACGAACAGTGGCATTGACCCAAGTAAAGAGGTGAAGCTAATTAGCCAATCACCAGAGGTGGGTGGCAGCAGCTTAAAGACAGCTCAGATTGATGCTCATGCAAATTTCGTTCCGTTTGGAGCGTTGTTTCCCTACCGTGGGTTTGCCAGGAAGATTTTTGACGGGGCAGAAGTGGGAGTTCCAACCTTTCATGGAGTGGTCGTGCGTTCAGATTTCGCCCAAGAGAATCCTGAAGTTGTTGTGGCTTACCTAAAAGCATTGTTGGAGGCAAACAAGCAGTTTCGAGACCAACCAGAGGCGATCGCGGCAAAGGTTGAAGAGTGGACAGGTGTGGAACGAGAGGTTGTCTATATGTTTCTTGGTCCATCTGGTTTACAACGGCTCAATCCCACCATTCGTCAGGCTAATTTTGATGCATTAAAAAATAGTGTCATTACCCTTAAGCAGTTGAAAAAACTGGATGCCAGCATCAATCCAACGGAGGTCACGAAATGGGCAGATGAGAGCTACCTCAAACAAGCTATTCAGGAGATGGGGCTGAATTATGAGGAGATCGCAAAATCAGATACTTTTGTAATTCAGGGCGAAGATGCTCAAACGAAAGAACCAATTAAAAATCCGAAAATGGCAGCTCAACTTTGGATTAAAGGTGAAGAAAAGATCATGAACTTTGCCTCTATTAAAAACATGGTAACAAAGCTGCAAGAAATGAAAGCGGATGGGAAGAAGGCTCCGGGGGCAATTTTTGTCCACGATCGCACTCATGGTTGGAAGCTGTTTGCTGAAAACTCGTTCTATGTGAAGAATGGCGATGAGGTTTCGGCTTTTCTATCTCAACAAGCTGCTCAAACTTTTGCGGCAAAGTCGGGTGTTCAGGTTGCAGACTTCAAAGGCTTACAACAGTTTTATGCAAAAGCTTCTTCTCAAACTATTTTAACTGGAGCGAAATAAGGCAAAATTAACGCTGCTATCCTTTGTAATATCTTGATGATTCATAAGTCGTCAAGATATTGCAATAGAGCTACTTTCTTATTAGTCGGAGGTTTTTGATGTCAAGCCCATCATCTGAGCGATCGCTTAATCCTTTTTCACTTTATCGGCTTCAACTAATACTCAAACATTGCTTGAGCTTTCTCAAATCGAGGATTATATCGTCTTTTAACACACCGCTCATCCACTCCAAAATATTCAGACGCGTTCTATCACTATTCATCTTTTTTGGAGTCTGGCAATTATTATGTATGACCAAATTCAATTTTTTTATCAACTTTGAGTTTTTACCATCGCCACTAGAGGTAGTAGGAGCTACAGTGCAGTTTTTCACAAACGATCCAATGCAGCATATTCGAGCAAGTATTGTTCGAGTTTTAACTGGATTTAGCATTGCTGCTATTCTGGGTATCACGTTAGGAATTTTAATTGGTTGGTTTCAGCAAATTGAGGATTTAGTTTTCCTTCCGCTGGAATTGCTTCGACCGATTCCTGCGGTTGCCTGGATTCCACTTGCAATTCTGATGTTTCCTAACTCGGAAGCAGGAATGATTTATATCACCTTTATTGGCGCGTTTTTTCCAATCTTAATCAGTACAATTCGAGGCGTAGAATGCACTGATTTACTGCTGTTGAGAGTTGGGCAATGTCTAGGCGCAACTCAGTGGCATATTTTCAAAGACATTGTGATTCCAGGGGCGCTGCCCAGTATCGCTAGCGGATTGGTCATTGGGATGGGTAATTCTTGGTTTTGCCTGGTAACAGCTGAAATTCTGGCAGGGCGATACGGCGTTGGTTACATCACATGGGAGTCTTATGTGACTTCTAATTATCCCCCGATCGTCATGGGGATGTTGATGATTGGATTAATGGGTGCTTTTAGTGCTTATGCTGTCGATCGCTTAACCTGTTTACTCATGCCGTGGCGAGTGACTAAAAAACAACCGTTATAGCCTACTGAATTGCTTTGGACTCTAACACTCAAAGGAAATGTACCGTGACCACCTTAGTCGAAAAAAGTGCAACCTCTACCGTGAAAGGGTTTGTTGAAGTTGAAAATCTCTCGGTTTCATTTCGCCGTAAAGGACAATGCATCCAGGTTTTAGATGGGATTGATTTCAAAGTTCATCCAGGTGAATTCATCTGTTTGTTAGGTCCCTCTGGTTGTGGGAAGTCTACAGTTCTCAATGCGATCGCAGGTTTTGTCAAACCAAGTGGTGGACACGTCTTTGTTGATAAACGACATGTTGATACACCAGGTGCCGATCGTGGGTTTGTGTTTCAGCAATATTCCCTCTTACCCTGGAAAACGACGTTTCAAAACGTAGAGTTTGGACTAAAAATTCGTGGAATATCCAAAACTAAACGCTCAGAAATCGTCAATGACTATTTGAATCGAGTTGGTTTGTATAAACATCGTCACTCCTACCCCCATCAACTTTCAGGAGGAATGCAACAAAGAGCCAGCATCATTCGGGCTTTGGTAAATTCTCCGTCTGTATTGCTGATGGATGAACCCTTTGCAGCGCTGGATGCCCAGACGAGACACATGATGCAGGAGTTACTTCTCTCAATCTGGAGCGACTTAAAAACAACCGTTATTTTTGTCACTCATGACATTGAGGAAGCTATTTTTCTGAGTGATAAGATATTTGTAATGGGTGTGAATCCGGGCAGAATTAAAGCGGTATTGGATGCTCCCCTTGATCGCCCTCGTCATGTTGATATCGTATTGTCACCAGAAGCCGTTCAACTGAATCGTCAGGTGTTTGAACTGATTCGAGAAGAAACGATTAAAAGCATGGAAGTAGAGTCATTGTAGCCTCACTAAATATGTTCTAAGAACTCTGGTTGAATCCAGCGATTTAGATTAATCGCACTTAATTTTTCGTTGCCGGGAACTTGTCTGAGTTGGGTAATATGTTGCTCAATCCAATCGGTTTGAATCTTCATTTGAGGAAAAAACCGCCCCGCTTGATTCGTTTGATGAGAACTGGTCAAAATCTGTTTGATCATGTCTGCTTCCAGTGCAGTCCAGGTGCTAACTAATGAGAGAGCGGAAGGCGTGTTGGCATACCAGTATTGTGCTCCAGTTAAAGCTTTGAGATAAGCAATGACAACTTCTGGGTAGTGTTCTGCAAGGGTTTCACTGACTACCACACCATGAAAAGCAGGTAGTTTTTCTATATTACTTCCGTCTAAATAACGAAAGTTGCCCTTGCTGCAAGCAATATCGTGAAATGGCGCGAAGTGAGCATACCCATCGGCAGGCTGTAAGGATTGATTGAGCAGATGAGTGAGATCGACTTGCTCCAGCGAGGCGATTTTAACATCTGACAGTAAGTTGGCTGAGTTGAGCGATCGCATCACCATGCCATGAGCAGAAGAGCTAAATGGCACGGCAATCACTCGTCCGCGCAAGTCTGCGATCGTTTGCAAGTCAGATTCATTGGGCACGATCACCGCATTGCAAGAGCCATCGGGATTGGTTGAAACAAAACTCACTAGGCGCGTTCGGTGAGATGGAACTGCTGTATCTGTCGGTTGTAGGGCACTCAGGAGTAAAGGATAGTCACCCAACACCCCAATCTCAAGCTGACCAGAATGTAGCCCAGTAATAATAGGTGCCCCAGTTGAAAAGTTACACCACTGAAGCTGGTACTGAGTTGCACTATAACGTCCATCGCGTGGTAAAAAGTGCTCTAGTAGCCTTAGTTGTTGAATGACAAGTCCTGCCGTAACTGTGGGGATAGTACTGTTTTGGATGCCAATTCGCAGCGTAATGGTCTCAGGACGATGAGCCGAACTGGAGCGGGTAGTTAAGTTTGGTGAGCGCAATCGCACCGATGGCAACCCCCTATGTTCACATCTATTTTGTTCATTGATGTATTCACTGATTTGAATCTCCGGTTGCTCAGTGTTTAAGTTAAATGGATGCAGTGATCGTAATAAGGCAAGAAACTTCTGAATCGGATTTGTGGTTCGGGCGCGCCTTCCCGATACGGTAGCAGTCACTAACTGACTCAAACGTCGAGGTAACAATAAAAATACACTACCTGGCAAGGCGAACTCTTGTAGGGAGATTTTAACCAACTGTCCAGCATCAATATCTGATTGAAAGTCGAAGTTTGAAGCAAAACCTAAATAATCTCCTTGCAGCATATAAGTCCGCATCAAACTCAACGTATCCACAGTTTCAATCTGTTCAAATGCCGACAGATTTGATCCTAATTCAGCTAAGCGTTGCTCAAACACTAAATGACTGGGCGCGCTGGGAGGCAGTAAGACACAGGCTTCTTGTTCCATTTGCTTCAAGTCAAGCCATCCTTGTTGCACTAGAGGATGGTTTTTTGCCGCAAACAAACTATATTCAATTTGATCAATTGGAGCTGAAAAAATTTCGGCAAACTCCGCAAAACTAAGCTCAGAAAATCCCACATCAACTTGATTGTTTGTAATAGCTCGATAGAGTAATTCGGCTGAATCAAAGATCAAACAATTCGTTTGAATTCCTGGCAGCGATTGGCGATAGCGAAATAATATATCCGGTAGCCAATTGTTGCCGATCGCAGGGGTACAGCCTACCCTTAAGTGACCATGTTTGCCTTTCTTCAACTCTTCGATTTTTTGAAAGAGTTGATTTTCCACCTCAATCAAACGCGGGCCTTCTTCATAGAGAAATTGCCCCACCTCGGTCAACTGAATTTTGCGCCCTAAGCGATAAAACAATGGCGTTCCAATTTCCGACTCTAATGATTTGATCTTGGCACTAACCGCCGGTTGAGTCAGATTCAAAGCATCCGCCGCTTCTGTGAAACTGAGAAGCCTGGCAACCTCCAGGAATACTTTGATTTGATAGACTTCCATAGAATTTAGCTGAGGAATAGACAAATAAACTAACAGTGTAGCGGATTGCAGTCTTTTATTGACTAATAAAAGATGTGCATGGATAAATAGTGATGATTGTTACCAAACAATCTTGTGACTTTTCAATAGACCTTTTATGATGAGCGAACAGCAATTATTGAATCGCCTACAAGTATTTCTTCATTCATTAAGAGGAGATTTGAGTGGATACTCAACGAATGCAGACAGATGTTTTAGTCATTGGTGGTGGTACGGCTGGAACAATGGCGGCGATTAAAGCCAAGCAAGCCAATCCGGAAGCAGATGTGCTGGTTCTGGAAAAAGCGAATATTCGTCGCAGTGGCGCGATCGCTATGGGAATGGATGGAGTGAATACCGCCGTTATTCCGGGTAATTCAACTCCAGAACAATATGTCCGCGAAATCACCATTTCTAACGATGGAATTTTGAATCAGGAAGCGGTATATCAAACCGGCAAACTTGGATTTGAAGTGATTCAAGAATTGGAAAGTTGGGGCGTTAAATTTCAGAAAGATCACCAGGGAAATTACGATCTCAAACAGGTGCATCGAGTTGGTAAATATGTGCTGCCCATGCCCGAAGGAAAAGACCTCAAACAAATTTTGGCACGTCAGGTAAAACGGCATAAAGCCAGAGTCACCAATCGCGTCATGGCAACTCGCATTCTCGTCAGTGAAGGACGCGCGATCGGTGCGGTTGGGTTTGATGTTCGTAATGGTGATTTTGTGGTCATTCAAGCGAAGGCAGTCATTCTCTGCACAGGCGCTTGCGGGCGTTTGGGTCTACCCGCATCCGGCTATCTCTACGGTACCTACGAAAACCCCACCAACGCGGGGGATGGCTACTCAATGGCGTATCATGCCGGGGCAGAACTCAGCAACATTGAGTGTTTCCAGATTAATCCATTGATGAAGGATTACAACGGCCCCGCCTGCGCTTACGTTGCTAGCCCCTTTGGAGCCTATACTGCAAACGCTGAAGGGCATCGTTTCATCAGTTGCGACTACTGGAGTGGACAAATGATGCTGGAAGTGTGGAAAGAACTCAACTCTGGCAAGGGTCCGATTCAACTCAAGATGACCCATTTAGATGAAGATACTATCTCTGAAATTGAATCCATTCTGTGGTCAAACGAGCGCCCCAGTCGCGGACGATTTCACGAAGGCAGGGGCGAAAATTACCGCACCAATGGAATAGAGATGAATATCTCCGAAATTGGGTTGTGTAGCGGTCATAGTGCCTCTGGAGTGCGGGTGAATGAGAAAGCTGAAACAACAGTACCCGGTCTTTATGCAGCAGGTGACATGGCAAGTGTGCCACACAATTACATGATTGGTGCCTTTGTGTTTGGTCGATTAGCAGGCACTTATGCAATGGACTATGTGCAAGCACTGGAGCATATTGAACCCGATGCAGACTTTTTAGCCGCAGAAAAGGTCCGCATCTATGCACCATTAGACCGTCCAAATGGCATTCCCCATACGCAGGTAGAGTACAAGTTGCGGCGCTTAGTGAACGACTATCTCCAGCCGCCAAAAGTGTCTTACAAAATGGAAATTGGGCTGAAAAACTTTGAGCGTTATCACGAAACTTTAGACCTGATGGGCGCACGTGATCCGCATGAATTAATGCGGTGTATGGAGGTGCATTTCATTCGTGATTGTGCCGAAATGGCAGCTCGCGCCTCACTTTATCGACGGGAAAGCCGTTGGGGACTGTATCACTACCGACTGGATTATCCTGAAAAGAACAACGAAGAGTGGTTCTGCCATGTGATGTTGAGGAAAACTGAGACTGGTGAAATGGAGTTGTTTAAGCGTCCGGTTGAACCTTATGTCGTGGATGTGGACATTGAACAGGAAGTGTATGATGTGGCTGTGCGTTGATTGCCCTCACCCTAGCCCTCTTCCAATAGGCGAGGGAACCAAAAATGTTTGAAAGTCCTTCTTCCTGGGGAGAAGAGTTGGGATGAGGGCAAATTAGCAATAACGTAGGATGGGTTAGCGTAGCGTAACCCATGCGGTTAAAAGGTTTTAGCCTATGACAGAAATCCACCAATTTAGTCATGCCTCACCAGTAGGGCGCTATTAGCGATAGCGTAGTACACCGTTGGTTAATCATTTGGTGCGTTACGGCGTTGCCTAACACACCCTACATAATTGGATGTAACTCAGAGGAAGCGCGATTGATGGCATTAACAACTCAACGAATTGATGTTCCAGTAATTGTGGATGAATCTAAATGTCTGGAAAAATGCACTGCTTGTATTGAAGTGTGCCCACTAGATGTGCTGGCAAAGAATCCAGAAACAGGCAAAGCTTACATGAAATACGATGAATGCTGGTTCTGCCTTCCCTGTGAAAAGGAATGCCCAACTAACGCCATCACTGTTCAAATTCCATTTTTACTGCGGTAGGGGAGGAGTCATGTCTGTGGAAATTGATGCTGAATTGAATCAATGGTTAGACATGTTGCGATCGCCAGAGGTGAGCGATCGCTTGGTAGCAATCAAAATGCTGCAACACCTGGGGGATGAAGCCGCCCTAGATGGACTCATTGCTGCCTTAAAAGATGACGATTTGGGTGTACAGAAGTTAGCCGTCACGACGGTTTGGGAATTTGCCAACCCCAAAGCCATTCCAGCCTTGTTAGGTTGCCTGGCTTCACCGGATGCCGGAATTCGAGAAGAAGCGCACTCTGCTTTGGGAGAACTGGTCTCTCAAGATCATCTGCTGCTGCTGCTGGATGCCCTGCACCAGGATGATGTCAATTTGCAATTAAATTTGCTAATTCTGCTGCGTAAAATTCACGATGCTCAGGCGCTGCCATCGGTTTTACCCTTCTTTGAATCTGAAAATCCACTCCTGCGAGAAGCGGCAATCACCACTTTACGGTATTTGAATCAGGTAGAACGCTGTCAGCCTGCGTTGACGCTAATGGTAGACCCAGACGATCGAGTGCGGCGAGAAGCTGCCCTTACCTTAGGACACTTAGCTGATGCTGAGGTGATACCCTTGTTGATGCAAGCGCTCACCACAGATACAGATTGGCAAGTCCGCCGCAATGCCGCCAAATCTCTGGCGCTTCATGCCGATCCAGTCGCCCTTCCAGCCGTGGGCAAGGCAGTCAAAGACGACCACTGGCAGGTGCGAAAGTTTGCCTTACAGGTACTCCAAAAAACGCCCGATGCCCAACTTCTGCCCGATCTGGTGCGATCGCTGGCAGATGAATACTCGGATGTGCGGCGAGATGCGGCGATCGCGTTAGGAAACTTAGGCAACCCAGCCGCCATCAACGATTTGCAGCAAGCACTCGATGACCCCGATCGAGATGTTTGCATCTATGCTGAACGTGCCATTCAAAAAATCCAAAAATCACTGTCAGAAGCCTCTAATGCCTAGCCATTCCTCCCCCTTTCAACGCCCGACGCTGGCAACACCAGAAGTGGCGATCGAGCCGCAAGTTGAAGCTTATCAGCAAGAGGTGATTCAGCATCTCAAGCATGTGATCGAGCCAATTTTGAAGCGAGATGTTGTGAGTCTGGGGATGGTGCGAAACCTGCGCGTTGTCGATAATTATGTTTACTTACGCCTGTATATCGGCTCTCACCAGCACGATTTAGAGGCACGCATTCAGGATGAACTATCAGGCTTGGAATGGTGCAAGAAGGTGTATATCCAACTTTGCACGATTCCAGGTGTGCGTACCACTTTGGCAATCTCCAGTGGCAAAGGAGGGGTCGGCAAATCAACAACGTCGGTTAATCTAGCAGTGGCACTCAGTTTGCAGGGTGCAAAGGTGGGATTGTTAGATGCAGATGTTTACGGTCCTAATGTGCCGCAAATGTTAGGACTGGGTCAATCAGAGGTCAAGATTGTTGATACTCCTAACGGGCAACGGTTTTTACCCCTGGAGGCGCATGGCATCAAAGTCATGTCGGTTGGGTTATTGGCAGAACCAGATCACCCGCTGGCGTGGAGAGGTCCGGTTTTGCATAAAATCATTACCCAATTTATTCAAGAAGTTGAATGGGGCGAATTAGATTATCTGCTGATTGATCTGCCTCCTGGCACAGGTGATGCCCAAATTACGATAATTCAAGAAAGTCCGATTTGTGGCGTTTTATTGGTGACAACCCCGCAGCAGGTAGCGATCGCCGATGTGCGGCGTAGTATTCACATGTTTCGACGAGTGGGAGTGCCTGTTCTAGGCATTGTCGAAAATATGAGCTATTTGCTGTGTGGGCATTATGGCGAACCGACCCCTATTTTTGGCAGTGGTGGCGGACAGCAGCTTGCCACTGAATTACAAGCGCCGTTGTTAGGGCAGGTGCCGATTGATCCACGCATCTGCGCTAGCGGCGATACCGGAATTCCCTTAACCCTAATTGATCCAACTGCCTCTGTTGGGCAAGTTTTTCAACAGATAGCAGGCGCTATCGTGTCAACATTTCAACCCGTTCTGACTCATTAATCCATTCATTAAATTAGTGGCTGGCATCAAGCTGGTAATCACCGCAGAGAATGGCGAGGGGAATCCACGCGATCGGGGAATCAGTCTCATACCAATTTGAATCGTCATCACTACACATCAAATCTCTGTAAGGGCGAACGGCGGTTCGCCCTGGCGGGATCTGCCACTTTGTCTAGTTAAATCGGTATCAGCAGCGTTATGATAGATACTGTGATTTGATGTGGCACATAAAAATAGACAAGAAAAATACTAAATAATGCATCAATCAAATCAGCAATTATAAATCTAATAAAAACTCATTGAAGACTCGCCTGAATATCAACAATGAGTGAACCATCCTGGATTAAGCTAAAAAATTCCTCCAACACTGTCCACGGGAGAGGAAGCAGGGTGTAAGAACCCAAATCACGTGAGACTCGACACTAACTCTACTTTGGCTTTAAGGTTTAAAGCACACCCTAGAATAGGAGCGTTCTATTCGCGTTAGTAGAACATCTGCTAAGTTACAGTGCTGCTCACTATGTCTTCTACATTACGCATCAGGCTACTCGGAGGATTTTCTCTGAGCTACGACGATCGCCCAGTTGCAGGTATTACCAGCAGGCGTTCTCAAGCTCTCCTGGCTTATCTGGTGCTCCATTGTCAGACCGCTCAACCGCGTCAGCGGATTGCATTTCAGTTGTGGGCTGATGCGGTTTCCGATGAGCAAGCGCGAACCAATCTGCGTAAGGAATTGAGCCATTTACGGCGTGCCTTACCAGATACCGACCTATTCATTGGGGTCGAGACAAAAACGCTGCAATGGTTGCCGAATGATAACGTTACCGTGGATGTGGTGGAGTTTGAATCTGGGTTGAAGGCAGCAGCACAGGCAACCGATCACGCCACCCGTCGCACGTACCTGGAACAGGCAATTCAGCTTTATCGAGGGGATTTATTGCCGGACTGGGAGGAGGATTGGATTCTTTCAGAGCGGGAAAGACTGCGGCAGTTGCAAGGGCGTGCCCTGGAGGATCTAACTGATCTATTGGAAGACCAGAGGCATTACTCGATCGCCTTAGTCTATGCCCAACAGTGGCTCTGGCTAGATAGCTTGAACGAAGCCGCCTATTGCAGAGTGATGCGGCTACATGGGCTGATGGGCGATCGCGCCCGTGCTTTGCAAACCTATCACCAGTGCATGACAGTGTTACGCGAAGAACTGGGAATTGATCCCAGTGCGGCGACTCGTAACCTGTATGAGCAACTGCTGCAAGAACAAAATATTCCGGTATTGCAAACAGTTAGCGAGTCTCCTAGAACATCTCATCCCGAAGCGGCGATTCCCTTCAAGCCCTTGTCTCAAAGCAAACCAGCACTGACTCCCCTGATTGGTCGAGCATCTGAATGGGCTGCGATTTGTCAGTGGGCAGGCGCGCTGTTTCCTGCCCCGAATCCGACTGCCAGGGAGACTTCTTCAACGGTATTGATGCTGGTTGGTGAACCCGGAATTGGTAAAACCCGCCTGTTAGAAGAACTGCGTGCCACAGCCCAGACCCAAGCAGCGCAGGTTCTCTGGGGGACGGGCTTTCAAGCAGAGATGATGCGTCCCTACGGACTCTGGATTGATGTCCTGCGATCGATGGCGATCTCGGTAACTGAGCCGATTCCCGCAGCATTGGGCTTTCTCCTGCCCGAATTGGGGCAACCCCCTCAAAGATTGCCCGATCCCAGCCATTTGTTTGATGCGGTGGTGCGATCGCTGATCGTCTGGGCAAAGCAATCGCCCCTCGTATTGATTCTGGATGATATTCAGTGGCTGGATGAAGCATCCGCAGCCTTACTGCACTACGCCAGCCGGGTTTTGCGCTCCTACCCCGTCTGGTTTGCCTGTTCCGCACGACAGGGAGAACTGGCAAGTAATGCCGCCATTTCAGGCGTTTTGCAGGCATTGCGGCGGGAACAGCGGCTACAAACCCTGGAAGTTTTGCCGTTAGATCGGGAGCAAATGGCAGATTTGATGCGCCACACCGCGACAACGGTTCCACAACTCTCTCTGGCTTTGGTGAATCAGGTGTTTATCGATAGCGGCGGCAACCCCCTGTTTGCCCTGGAAATCGCTCGATCGCTGGCGGGACAGCATCCGGCTGCTTCTGCTAGCACTCTGGAAACGCTGATCCGCGATCGACTCCAGCAATTAGATGAACCCGCGAAGGTAGTGCTTCCCTGGGCTGCGGCATTGGGGCGAAGTTTCCAACCGGCAATGGTGGCAGAGGTGGCAGAGTATCCGTTGCTGCAATTGCTGAGCGCGATCGAACATCTGGAGCAACAGGCAATCATTCGTCCGAGTGCCTCCCTGTCTCCAGAAGTAAGCTACGATTTTGCCCACGATATTGTCCGGCAGGTGGTGTATCAGCAACTTTCGGCACCCCGACGACAACTCATTCATCGCCAGATTGCCCACAAGTTGCAACACCAGGCAGCACAGGATGACACAATGGCAAGTCAAATTGCCCATCATGCCAGACTGGGCGGGGATTATGCGTTGGCAACTGCTGCTGCTGCTGCTGCTGCGGAACGGAGTCTTAAACTGTTTGCCTATGCTGAAGCGTTAGAACTTGCCCACCAGGGACTTCAGGCGTGCCAATCCCTCGACTCTCAGGCGCGCCTTTGGGGACAGGCCAGACTGCTGCGAGTCTGTGTGATGGCAGGAGTGACCCGTGAGAATGCCTTACAACTGGAAGCAGAGGTGCAGCAACTCGTGCAAGCAACTCAGTCTGTGGGATATCCAGAAGCGGAAGCGATCGCGCTGGAGACGCTCTTAATCCTGCAATTTGAGCGCAGCAACTTTAGTGAAGTGCATCACCACTCCAACCGAGCGGTGGAAGTGAGTCGCATGGCGAGTAGCCCAGCAACCGCCGCTAGCATGTTAGCCCATAGTGGAACCTGTTTAGCAGAAATTGGTCGCGACATGATTCGCGCTGAAGCCTTGCTGTTGGAGGCTCAAACCCTGGCAACAAGAGTCGGGGTAAAAAACTGTGATGTGTTCAGTGGCTTAGGTTGTGTCCATCTCCATCATGGTCGTTATGATGAAGCGCGATCGCACCTACAACAGGCATGGCAACTCGCCTTGGCTCAACAGGATCACTGGCGCGAGTTTAACTATCTCAGCTACCTGGTCATGGCTGAGATAGAGGCAGGCAACTCGATGACTGCATTATCCTACTGCCATGAGTTGTCAGCGGTGGCGACACAAATGCAAGGGGAGGGTAGTGAAGCCGTGACTGCCCAGGCATTCACCGCCCTGACTCGTTATCAGATGGCAGAATCGGATGCAGGAGCGGATCTGGAGGTAGCGATCGCAGCATTGCAACAGGTGGATGCAAAACGAAAACTCGCCTATGTGTTGACCAGGGCAGCAATCGTGGATTTGCAGCAAACTCGACTGGAGCAAGCCATCAGCCGGGCAAAACTGGCGCTCACGAACGCTCAGATCGTCAAGCATCCCAGTGAAGTTGCCTTGAGCTGGGCGATTTTGCTCCAGGGACTGGTTGTTTCAGGCAATCGCCAACCAGAGATCGCCGAATTTGCTGCCCTCTCCCCCAGCTTGAATTCTCACGACCTGAGCCTGCAAGCCAAACAGGCGATCGACCAGATCCTGCCTGCTCTACAACCACATTCGCAATCCAAAATCTAAAATCCAAAATTCTCCCAGCGAGGTCATACCAATTTGAAATGTCATTCCAACACATCAAATTTATGTACGGGCGAACGGCCGTTCGCCCCTAGCAAGATCTGTCTTTTTCACAAATTAAATCGGTATCACAATGGCTCTTGTAATCGTTGAAACCCAATCTGATACACCCCTGACTCCAGAGAAGCCTACCGAAACGGATTTGCAGGTTCTGAACTGCTTGACGGAACGGAATGCAACCTGGCAATACTCGTTGCTGTCGAGCGATCGGCTGCGAATGATCTGTATTTTCCAATCCCCCGATGTGGAATCGGTGCGGGAATCCTACCGTCGCGGTGGTGGCAGCTTTAGCCAGATGTGGGGTGGAGAAATGATTCGACCCGCAGGGACTCAACCCCAGCGCAACGAAGCCATCCTGAAGGTTTTTGAAGGCACTTATCCGGGTGGGTTTACCCAGGAGCAGTGGGATGAAGGAAACCGGAATGTTCTGCCTTGCTATACGGAACACGGGGTGGAATGGTTGCATTCTTACGTGGCTGTCAATCGCACCCGACTGATTTGCGAACTGAATGCACCCGATGCTGAAGTCATCCGCGAATCCCATCGGAAGTTTAACATTCCCTTCGATCGCGTCTGGTCGGCGATGGTGATCAAACCTTAGGAATGGAAATCAAATAAGTTCAATGTTGGGTAGGGGCGGGTTTTGCTGTCAAATCCAGTGCAAGGGGTAGATGGGGCTGCTAAACCCGCCCCTACACCCTAAAGCAGATTCTAACAACGTCACCGGAACGTTTTGGGATCGGTTGTGGATCGCCGGATTGATTAGGGTGATTTCAGATAGTCAAACACAAAGCAACTATCTAAGTCCCCTAATTTCCCCTAAAAAACCATGATATTAATCATCAAACAACCGATTGTAGACCAAACCACTTCATCGGTTAGAAACGCTGCGATCGCCGAACAAAAATACGTTATTTCCAGCCTGGTTCTAGCCTTTCAGAATGATCCGGCGAATCGCTGGTTATATCCTGATCCGTACCAATTTCTTACCTATTTTCCGCAATTTGTGCAGGCGTTTGGCGGGAAAGCGTTTGAGCATAATACGGTCTATTGCAGTCCCAATTATTCGGGGGCAGCCCTCTGGTATCCTCCTGGCGTTGAACCAGACGGTGAAGTCCTTATTCAGCTCATGCAGCGCAGCATTTTTGAAGCGGATCAAGCCGATGTTTTTGCCATCTTTGAGCAGATCGACCACTATCACCCCAAATATCCCCACTGGTACCTGCCATTCATTGGAGTCGAACCTCGTTATCAGGGGCAGGGGTATGGGTCAGCCCTGATGCAACCCATCTTGAACCAGTGCGATCGCGATCGCATTCCCGCCTACCTGGAATCCTCAAACCCTGCCAACATTCCGTTCTACGAACGCCACGGGTTTGAAGTTCTAGGCACCATTCAAGCCGGAACATCCCCATCAGTTTTTCCGATGCTGCGCCATCCTCGCTAATCCCTTTCACTTTTGATCTTTACTTGTTTGGAGAAAACCAATGGCTCAATACCGACATAACCTACCCCAACTCTCAAATGATTTATTTCTCACCGACGGAGGCTTAGAAACCACGCTCCTCTTTCGGGAAGGACTCGATTTACCTGAGTTTGCCGCCTTCGTTTTATTAAAGACTCAGTCTGGATACGAGGCACTGAAAAATTACTTCCGGACCTATGCTCGAATAGCTTGCAACTATCAAACTGGACTGATTCTGGAAAGTGCAACCTGGCGAGCTAATCCCGACTGGGGTAGCAAGCTCGGCTATTCGCAACCTGAACTGGCTGCGATGAATCGGCAGGCGATCGCCCTTCTGCATGACATTCGCTGGGAATCCGAAACGGAACAAAGCCGCATGGTCATCAGTGGTTGCCTCGGTCCTCGTGGCAATGGTTATATTCCAGCCAATGCCATGAACGCGGATGAAGCTGCGGATTACCATCGCCCTCAGATTGAAGTTTTCTGTGATGCCAATGCAGACCTGGTGACGGCAATTACGATGAATTATGTCGAAGAAGCGATCGGCATTGCCAAAGAGGCTCAAGCGTTGAATATACCTGTTGTGATTTCCTTCACCGTAGAAACAGATGGTCATTTGCCCACAGGTCAGCCGTTGCAGGATGCGATCGCTCAGGTAGATGCCGTAACCAATCGCGCTCCTGCCTACTACATGATCAACTGCGCCCATCCCACTCATTTTGCTAGCACCCTCGTCGCGGGTGAACCCTGGCTAGAACGGATTCGCGGACTCCGAGCCAATGCTTCCAAGAAGAGCCATGCGGAGTTGAATGAGGCAGAAACTCTGGATGATGGCAATCCCGCAGAACTGGGTCGCCAGTATCGTGAGCTCAAGTCCAGGTTACGCAATTTGAATGTGCTAGGTGGATGCTGCGGCACCGACGATCGCCATGTCGAGGCCATTTGCCAAGCCTGCCTACCTGTGTTCTGGGCACATCTTTCACCCCAAACGTTAATGCAAAGCGTCTAACAGGGGTTTGATCTGGTTTGGTCTGTTTAAACAAAAACATTAAACGGAAACATATTGGAGGTTAATCCATGCACCATCTCACCGCATTCACTTTGCCCCAGGCAAAGCTCCAGCAGGATGTCATAGTCTCCTACGACAAGTCTGGTAGCGGTCCGCCGCTGATACTGGTACACGGTAGTTTCAGCGATCACAAGTCCAACTGGGCGTTTGTAAAACCCCTGTTTGAGCAACAGTTTACCGTTTACGCGATCGCTCGTCGCGGGCGAGGTGAAACAGCCGCAACGAGCGGTCACAGTCTCGATGATGAGAGCCGGGATGTGGTGGCATTGATGCAAGCAATTGACGAACCTGTTTTTCTGCTGGGTCACTCTTACGGTGCTCAAGTTGCACTGACGGCGGCCGCCCAAGTTCCCAATCGCGTCAGCAAACTGGTGCTTTATGAGGCCCCCTATCCCCAGACGATCAGCGAGGATGCCTTGACCCAGTTGAACAGACTGGCGCAGGCGGAGCAATGGGAAAAGTTTGCCGCAGCCTTTTTCCGTGACATGCTGCTTGTTCCGGTTGAAGCGCTCGATGAACTAAAGACGACCGAGGATTGGCGGGCGATCGTCGCTGATGCGAAGGCATCACTAGCGGATATACAGGCGCTAATCAGATATGACTTCAAAGTCGATCGCTTTTGCAATCTGCAAATCCCAGTGTTACTCCAGATTGGCACTGCTAGCCCTCGCGACCTTTATATCACCGATGCACTTGCCGCCGTTCTTCCGAATGCCTGCATTGAGGCTCTACCAGATCAGGCGCATGAAGGTATGACCACTGCACCTGAAATGTATGCCGAAGTGGTTTCTCGCTTTTTGCTTGGAACCCACATGCCGCACTTTAACCCTTCGACCACTCTCAGCAGATGAAAAGATGAATTGTAGGTTTAACTCTCGATAATGTGACTGAAGAGGGATAAAGTCCGTAACATTACGCTGAAACGAGGTCTGATGACGCATTCGACTACCCTATGGCAATGGATTCAGCTTGTACAAGAAGGGGGGTGGGTGGTTCACCGTCGAGACGGGGCACTGGTTATTTATGAGCAAGGCAGCATTGAGGGCGAATGATTGACATGATCCATTTATTTGGGATGCAGCTACATCCCAAAATAAACGTTCTTCCTCACAACTTCCTCAAACTATTTGCCTAATCTCAAGGCTATAGCCAATCATTGTTTCCATGAAATTCGTTGATGAATATCGGGATGCTGTCAGCGCCCAACAGTATGCCAGGGCGATCGCTCCGCCTCGACGCAGCAGTGCCTGCACCCGTGCAATTAACTCTTCCGCATCAAAGGGCTTAATCATGTAATCATCGGCACCAGCATTTAGCGCGATGGCTTTTTGTCGCCCTTCATTCTGCCCGGCCAAAAGTAAAATCGGCATCTGAAGTTTTTTCGCCCGCAATTGTTGACAGAGCGTAATGCCATCCATATCAGGTAATACGACATCTAACAGAATTAAGCTGTACTCAAACGCATCTACCATTTGCAGGGCGATCGCACTATTCCCAGCGATATCAACGACATAGGTATAGCTGGAGAGTAAAAGTTTGAGAGTCTCCGCAACATCTTGATCATCTTCCACAACCAAGATTTTCATAGCTATCTCCTGAGCACGGCTGATCGTGCTAACGATACTTACTACGATAAAGCAATTAAATTGGAAAAGAATTGTTTAGAAATGTTTGGTTTTAAGACCTGATTGAAACTGATTTAGTGTTCCTCACAGTTTCTTTACAACTTACATCTAAAACTACAGAAGGAGTTAGATGTTTGTTTCTTTAGTCCCCAGAGCAAATGATCAGACTCCCAAAGACCTTCTTCTCTACACTCTCCTCCCATTAGGGAATTCACCCCATCCAGGCTCCCATTCTTACCAGGAGAGAGTAGAGGGATAGGTCGATTCATATCCGTTTTAGTGAAGCGTACTCAACAACGCGTTATGAAGTTAATCAGTTTTGTGAGTCGTCATCCGAGGATTAACATGGTGAATATTTGTGACACTCTTCGCTTCACCAACCCTTTTCTGCCATCGTCTCAACGCCTCACTGCTGCCTTAAAGCGGTTTCAGGTGGGAGCCACGAGTCTTCGTTCTAGCGTGGTCTATGTCTATGATTTAGTTGAGCAACAAACTCTTTATTCCAGTGGTTCTGTGGTGGCGCTACTAGGCTTTAACCCTATTGACGTTGAACGCTTGGCTGAGTTGGGGCTTGCCATGTTAATCCATCCGGATGATTTGCAATCCATTTCAGATTATTTTCAGCAGTTGGTAACCTTGCAGGAAGGCGAAGTGATGGCGATTGATTACCGAATGCAGCGAGCAGACCGAACCTGGTGCTGGCTGCGATCACAAGAGACGTTATTAGTGCAGGCAGAAAATGAAGTTCCCTTGCAAGTGTTGGGTTTGATTCAAGACCTCACTCCAAAATTTACTGCCAAGTTAGAAAAACATTTGATCGACGATCGCGACTTTGAGCCGTACGAATCGCACTTCCTAAAGACGAAATCGCCGACGCAATGAATCATTCAAAATGTAAAATTTAAAGTAGCAAAGCCTGACTGGCAAGCATTTTTAATTAATTCTCCTTCCTAAGCAGGGCGATCTCAGTTTTTAAGTAAGCTGTAATCATGCTTGTCAACTGGAGAATGCTGTGATTCCCATCTCGCTGACTCAGCCCTCAAATTTCATACGGTTCAAACCGTTTGCTCCAGTAGCGGGAGTGCTGCTGGCACTGCTGTTAGGGGGCATACTCCTACTGCTAAATGGCACCAATCCCATCCAGGCATATCAGACGTTATGGATAGGAGCCTTCGGTGGCCCACAGCAGCTAACCGAAACTCTGCTGAAAGCCACTCCGCTGTTAATCATTGCTCTGGGGCTAACGGTAGCGTTTCGGGCACGCGTTTGGAACATTGGTGCTGAAGGACAATATTACATTGGGGCAATGTCTGGTAGCTTGGTTGCCCTGGCTCTGCCGAATCTGCCTGCTGGATTGCTGCTGCCATTGATGCTGCTTGCAGGAGTGGTGGGAGGTGCGGCATGGAGCGCGATCGCTGGATTTTTGCACCTCCAGCGCGGCATGAATTTAATCATCTGCACCTTAATGCTAAACTACATCGGAATTTTGCTGGTGCAGTACCTGGCACGGGTGCCGCTGCGTCAACCGGATGGCTTTCTACCAGAATCAGCACAGTTCAGCCTCAATGCTCAAATTCCCACACTGCCTGGAACACGCTTGCACTGGGGCGTAGTGCTGGCATTTGCTCTGGTTGGTGTGGTTTATTTTTTACTCTGGCGAACAGCATGGGGGTTTCAACTGCGGGCAGTGGGATCTCGTCTCAGCGTCGCCCGTTGTGCTGGAATTAACACCAGCCGTAGTATTCTCAGTGCTTTGGTATTTAGTGGCGCGTTAGCTGGATTGGCGGGCATTTTAGAAGTGAGCTACACCTACACCCGCCTCAAAGCCGATATTTCTGAAAGCTACGGCTTTAGCGGAATTTTGGTGGCACTGTTAGGGCAACTTCATCCTGTGGGCGTTTTGGTAGCCGCGTTACTATTTTCGGCACTGATGGTTGGGGCACAATCATTAAACGTGGTGCTGCAAATTCCAGCATCGGTGGCGCAAGTGATTCAAGCGCTGCTAGTGTTGTTGGTGCTGGCGGGTAACGCGATCGCGCAACAGGAGTAGTAGATTGGATGCCGTGGGAGCAAATTTTAACCTGGAGTTTTTTGATTGCCCTGATCTCAGCCGGAATTCGGCTGGCAGTGCCCGTACTGCTGGCAGTTTTGGGTGAAATTATTACAGAATCTGCTGGTGTGCTGAACCTGGGATTGGAAGGGATCATGCTGGTGGGTGGCTTGGCAGGCTTCGCTGCTACCTATGCCGCTGAAAAAATTCTGAATTTGCCAGAATTGGCAGCATGGATTGGGTTAGGCGTTGGCAGTTTGGCAGGGGCCGCAATGGGGCTGATTACAGCAGTGCTAACCGTCAGCTTGCGCGCTGACCAGGTGGTAACGGGTATCACGCTGGTAATTTTAGGACAAGGATTGACCGACTACCTGTATCGACGGCAATTTGGGTCTGCTGGAACACGAGTTACAGGCATGGATGAATGGGCAATTCCAGGCTTATCAAATATTCCGGTAGTGGGCGAGATTTTCTTCAATCAAACCGTAATGGTGTATGTCACTGGACTTCTGGTGTTTGTTTGCTGGTTTCTATTATTCCGTACTCACTGGGGCTTAGATTTGCGCTCCGTTGGAGAAAATCCGGCGGCAGCAGATACCTCTGGTTTGAATGTAACGCGGATTCGCTACACGGCAGTGTTGCTTGGTTCGGCAATGGCAGGATTGGGAGGAGCAGTGCTGACGGTGGTGCAGCTCAATATTTTTAGAGAAGGGATTGTGGCGGGTCGCGGTTGGATTGCGATCGCCCTTGTCTTTTTCTCTCGCTGGCAACCGCTGTGGGCGTTAGTGGGGGCACTCTTGTTTGGCGTAGCAGATGCTCTACAATACCGAATTCAAGCGTTAGGGTCGAAAGATATTCCCTACGAGTTTCTGCTAATGTTGCCCTACGTGCTAACGCTGATGGTGTTATTGCAAAGTTCTGCCCGGAGTGAAGCTCCTGCTCAATTGGGCATTCCGTACCATAAAGGTGATCGCTAACCCTGTTACTTTGGAGTCTCTGTAATGGTTTCGCAATCGAACTTGGTTTCCGTCAATGTCGCCAATGGGAAAGGGGGCGATCGCAAATTGCTCAACGATTGGCACGTCGTTGCAAAAGCCGCAGATTTGCGTCCCAATAGCCTAGTGAAGGTGCGTCTGTTAGAGAAAGATCTGGTGCTGTGGCGCGGCGAATGTGGAGCAGTGTGTGCCTGGGAAGATCGTTGCCCGCATCGCAGTGTGCGGCTCTCCTATGGGCAGATTGTGGAAAACACGCTGGTTTGCTCGTATCACGGTTTGGCGTATGACACGCAGGGGCAGTGTGTGAAAGTGCCAGCTCATCCAAACTACACCCCCCCCAAACAGGCGTGCGTTCGCACATTTCAGGCACAGGAGCGCTACGACTTAATCTACGTGTGTTTGGGTGAGCCAGAACAAGATATCGTCGTGTTCCCTGAGTGGGATGATCCTACCTACCGCTGTTATTTAACAGGTCCATACCATATCCGCTCCAACGGACTGCGGGCGATCGAGAACTTTTTGGATGTGGCTCACTTTCCTTTCATCCATGAAGGGATTTTGGGAGATCCCGACAAGCCAGAAATTGAGGACTACGAGGTGACCATTGACGAAAACGGTGTGTTTGCTCATAACATTCGCGTTTGGCAGCCTGATCCCTATGGCACCGGAAAAGGAGATTACGTTAGTTATGACTACTGGGCGTTTCGTCCCCTTACCGCCTATTTGCGGAAATATAGCCCATCTGGGGAATGTTTAACGTTGCTCTACCACGTTGCGCCCGTCAGTGAAAGCGAATGCGTGAGCTGGATGAGCGGAGCACTGAACTATGCACACGACATTTCAGAAGCTGAAATTAAGGCATTTCAAGACAAAATCGTTCTACAGGATTTGAATAATCTGGAATCTCACAACCCCCAGTGTGTCCCCCTGGATGGCAATCTGGAGTTTCATCTTCCCAGCGATCGCGCTTCTTTGATGTATCGCAAATGGTTGAAACAACAAGGCGTTACTTACGGCGCAAGCGTTACAACATCAATCTCGGATTCATCATGCCCATAAATCATGGTCTATAACAAGTCTTTATTCCACTTATTAGTTTTGCGTCTGCTAACCAGGATCTTGCGGTGTGTTTGCTTGCTAGAGCACTCTTTGGGGAACTCTAAGCTTTGGTGAAATGCTCAACTTTGCACAGCCCATACTCTCATGATCACACTTGCAGGCTATCAAATTGCAGAGAAGATTTATGAAAGCTCTAAAACGATAGTGTACCGAGGGCGACGGCAGGAAGATGCTGTTCCTGTTGTGATTAAAGTCCTCAAGAACGAGTTTCCTACACTGAGAGAGCTGGCAATCTTTCGCAATCAATACAATCTCACCAGAGACCTGAACCTGCCCTCGGTAGTTCAAGCCTACAGTCTGGAACCCTGCCGCAATGGGCTGGCGCTGGTCATGGAGGATTTTGAGGCTCACTCCCTGAAAACTCAACTTGAGGAGCAATCACTTGATCTGGATCAATTTTTTGCGATCGCCCTACAAATTACTCAAGCCCTTGCCGATCTGCACCAGCATCGAATCGTTCACAAAGATATTAAACCAGCCAACCTGTTGCTGAATCCCCAAACTGGGTTAGTCAAAATCACCGACTTTAGCATTGCCTCCATTCTGCCAAAGGAAAATCCAGTTCTTAGCAGCCCTGATGCACTGGAAGGCACCTTATCGTATATGTCGCCCGAACAAACAGGACGCATGAATCGCGGCATCGATTATCGCACTGACTTCTACTCTCTGGGCATAACTTTTTACCAACTGCTGACACAACAGCTTCCGTTTCAAAGTGACGATCCATTAGAACTGGTTCATTGTCACATTGCTCGCACTCCCGTTTCACCCAGTGTGCTCAATCCCACTATTCCATCTGTTGTTTCGAGTATTGTGCTCAAACTGATGGCGAAAATGGCAGAAGACCGCTACCAGAGCGCACTTGGCTTGAAGCATGACCTGGAACAATGTCAGCAACAGTGGCAGGCAGGGCAAACGATTCACCCCTTTCCATTGGGGCAAAAAGACTGGTGCGATCGCTGCCAAATTCCCGAAAAACTCTACGGACGAGAGTCCGAGTTAGCCACCTTACTCGCAACCTTTGAGCGTGTTGCCGGGGCGGGCAGCCGAGAACTAATGCTCATCTCTGGCTACTCTGGGATTGGCAAATCTGCCCTGGTGCAAGAGATTTATAAACCCCTGTGCACGATGCGAACCAGTGAAGGCACCCGACGCCAACAGGGGTATTTCATCAGTGGCAAGTTCGATCAACTGCAACGAAACGTTCCCTACTCAGCGATCGTTCATGCATTTCAATCTCTGATCCGGCAACTTCTAACCGAAAATACGGTTCAACTCAATCAGTGGCGCGACAAGTTGCTGGCAGCTCTCGGCACCAACGGGCAACTCATTGTAGATGTCATTCCCGAAATTGAACTGATTATTGGGAAGCAGCCCGCCGTCAAAAAACTCGCACCATCAGAAGCGCAAAACCGCTTTGATGTTATATTTCAAAACTTTGTGCGGGTATTTTGCCAGCAGGCGCACCCACTCGTCATTTTTCTAGATGATTTGCAATGGGCAGATTCTGCCACGCTGCGGCTGATTAAATTAATGCTCATCGACCAGCAAACCCAGTATTTGTTTTTAATAGGAGCTTACCGCAGCAACGAAGTTACCTCCGCCCATCCTCTCATCTTAATGCTAGAGGAATTACAAAAGCGTGCTATTAGTCTTAACCAAATCACCCTTGCTCCACTTACACTTGCACACGTTATTGACCTGATTTCTGACACCCTGCATCACGATGAACAAACAGTTCAACCATTAGCAGAACTAGTGTTGGATAAAACCGCAGGAAACCCATTTTTCATCAATGAGTTTCTTAAAACACTGCATCAAGAGAACTTACTAACTTTCAACTCTGCGAGCCAACAATGGCAATGGAACATTGCTGACATTAAGGCAATGGACATCACGGACAATGTGGTGGAGTTGATGGTTCGCAAATTGAGAAAATTACCAGACTCAACTCGCCAGCTTCTGCAAATTGCTGCCTGCATTGGCAACCGCTTTGATCTCAAAACATTGGCGATCGCTCATGCCAGCACCTTATATGAACTTGCTCAGATACTGTTGCCAGCCACTCAGGCAGGGCTGATTTCAGCCACCTCAAAGCCAGAAGTGATTCAAACAGAAGCCGCCAATTATCATCTAGTTGCCATCCATTATAAATTCCTCCACGATCGCATCCAGCAGGCAGCCTATGTTTTGATTGACGCAACTCAACGGCAAGCTGTGCATCTGCAAATTGGGCAACTGTTGCTAAAACAATTTGATGCATCTCAACGCAATGAGCGCATTTTTGAATTGCTCAAGCATCTGAACTTAGGTCGAGAGCTAATATCCAGTTGCGTTGAGCGAGATGAACTCGCTAAATTGAACCTGGTCGCCGGGAAAAAGGCAAAGTCTGCTACCGCTTATATGGCAGCAAAAGAGTATTTTCAAGAAGCTGAGAAAAACTTAGTTGGAAATATCTGGCTAGACAACTATGAATTAGCAATCACACTTTATAAAGAACAAGCGGAAATTGAATATCTCACAGGTGACTTAGGTCAATCAGAAAAACGAATTCGACAGATCCTAATCCATGCTAAATCATCGATAGAAAAAGCAAAAGTTCATCGTCTATTAATTGTCATTTATACTCTGCAAGGGCGTTATCAAGATGCCATTGCAGCCGCACGAGAAGGACTGACCCTGGTTGGTATTGATGTTCCAGAGACAAACCTGCAAGCAGCACTGGATGCAGAAATGAGTCAAGCAGTTCAGCAGTTAGCAAACCGCTCGATCGCCTCCCTGCTGGATACTCCCAAAATTACCCAACCAGAAAAAAAGGTAGCCATTGAATTATTAATGTACGCGGGGTCGCCAACCTACATTTCTGATCAGGCACTCTGGCGAGTCATGAACATGAAGCTCGTGAACTTTTCACTGCAACATGGCCATCGTTCGGAATCAGCTCATGGTTACGCCAACTACGGGCTTCTACTGGGTTCGCTTCAGCAAGACTATCATACAGGTTATGAATTCGGTCAACTAGGGTTGAAGATTAGTGAACAATTTCACAGTCAAGTAGAAAAGTGCAAAACTTGTTTAGTGATTGGTAATTGTCTAAATCACTGGATAAAACCTTTGCGAGAAGACGAAGCAATTTTTTTAGAGGGATATCAAGCAGGGCTAGAATCCGGTGAGTTGCAATACGCAGGTTATAACATTGGTTACACGCTGGCAAGTGCATTTTATCAAGGTGTTAATCTCCATCTCTTACTAAAAAAATCGTTGGGCTATTTGCAATTTACGCAACAGTCTCAGAATCAATTTGCAACGGATGTTCTACGGGCAGGACAGCTTGCAATTGAAAATTTAGTGAGCGACAATCCAAATCCATTGCATTTTGACAATCAAACTTTGAACCAAGCAGAATTCTTGGCGGATTGTCAGCAGCACTCCAGTTTAGTTGCAGTTTGTCACTATTACATTTATCAGGCTCAGATTCTATTTCTGTACGAACAACCATCCGCCGCACTGGAATATCTTCGATCTGCCAAAGAGCTTTTGTCCTCAATTCCCGGCAATATTTCACTCGCCGCTTACTATTTCTATGATTCACTGAGCTTACTCACCTTGTACCCCAAAGCGTCTGAACTGGAGAAACAGGCTTACTGGGAACAAGTGATGACCAATCAGGCAACGATGAAATGCTGGATGGAGCACTGTCCAGAGAACTTTCTGCATTTGTATCAATTGGTTCAGGCGGAAATCGCGCGAGTTTCGGAGGACGAATGGACAGCGATCGCGCTGTATGATGAGGCGATCGCATCCGCCAAAGACAATGGCTTTATCCAAAATGAGGCACTTGCAAATGAGCTAGCCGCTAAATTCTGGTTATCAAAAAACAAAACCAAGTTGGCAAAACCCTACTTATTAGACGCGTACTATGGCTACCAAAATTGGGGTGCAAAAGCGAAAATCACTATTTTGGAACAGCATTATGCTGATCTATTAACAGGAGTCAGCGGCACTACTTTTGAAACGCTTGCTCCAACTCATTCAAAACTAATTTCTCATGCTGGATCTAGCACCAGTACAACTACCCGATTGCTTGACTTAACGGCTTTTCTGAAAGCCTCTCAAGCGATCGCTCAAGAAATTGAGCTTGAGTCTTTATTAAAAACGCTCATGAAAGTTGTTTTAGAAAATGCTGGAGCCGAAAAAGGTGCATTGATTTTATTAGAAGACGGCGAAATGGTTATTGCCGTTCGAGGGGTGAGCGATCGCTGTGGAGTGACGGTTCCCGATGCGTTGCCGCGATCGCTGGAGGATGTGTTGCCAATTCAGATTGTGCATTACGTCTGTCGCACCCAAGAAAATCTCTTGCTAGATGATGCCACCACAGCAACAACGTTTGTGCTTGATCCCTATATTATTCAACATCAACCCAAATCAATTCTTGCCTGCCCGATTCATTATCAAGGCAAGTTGACTGGGGCCCTTTACCTGGAAAATAATCAAACGACCAGCGCTTTCACTCGTGATCGGGTAGAAGTGCTGACACTATTAGCAACTCAAATTGCGACCTCCCTGGAAAACGCCACACTTTATCAAGATTTGCAGTCAGCAAATGCTGCCTTGAGAACCTCAGAAACTCTTGAACGAGAACGTGCCATGCAGTTAGAGCATTCGTTGCACAAGCTTCAGCAGACTCAATCTCAACTGATTCAAACTGAAAAAATTTCGAGTTTAGGACAGCTTGTTGCGGGCGTTGCCCATGAGGTGAACAATCCAGTTGGATTCATTTCTGGCAATTTACATTATGCCCAACGATACATTACAGATCTGCTGGATTTGGTGAGACTATTCCAACAACATATCCCCAATCTGCCTCCTGCGATCGCCGACAAGATTGAAGAAATTGATCTGGATTATTTGGCAGAAGACTTGCCCAAGCTCATCACCTCTATGAAATTGGGGACTGATCGCATCCGAGATATTATGCTGTCTTTACGAAACTACTCACGTACCGATGAAGGTGAGAAGCGAACGGTTGACATTCATGAAGGCATCGAAACAACGCTGATGATTTTGTCCCATCGGTTGAAAGCAAGTAATCAGCGTCCGGCCATTCAAATTGTTAAAGAGTACGGTCCTTTGCCTCCCATTGAGTGTTATCCAGGTCAGCTCAATCAGGTGTTTATGAATATTTTGGCAAACGCGATCGATGCGTTGGAGGAATCGAACCAGGGCAAGAGTTATGTCGAACTAGAACAAACTCCCAACATTATTACCATTCGCACTGGTTTAGAAGATAACTGCGTTCGCATTCAGGTTTCGGATAATGGACCAGGAATTCCGGAGGAGATTCGGCAAAAGCTGTTTACACCGTTCTTTACAACAAAACCGGAAGGTAAAGGCACCGGGCTGGGTTTGTCTATTAGCTACGAGATCATTACTGGCAAACACAACGGTACGCTGGAGTGCTTATCTGTGCCAGGACAAGGAACCACGTTTCTCATCGAACTTCATCGTAATTAGGCTGATTCAAAACCTGAGATTAAATCGAATGGCGATCGCCACCAGTCTAAGCAATTTTGAAATAAGTACTTATCCAGAGTCGATATGCCGAGAACAACGAGCGAAATTGGCTCAAAGCCCTGATTTATTTGTAATTATTGTTGAATTTTGCCAGTTTAGAATAATTTATGTTTAAGTAAAATTACGCTTGCTGCGCTTCAGTGCCTTAGAATCAGCAACCAAAATTGTATCTGCACTGAATCTATTTTTTGTGATTTATTCAGTAATTTCTCGTAGCCTCAACGTTTCGACCAATTGAGCCAATTTGTTAAAAGCATCATTGTTAACACCGCGATCGCTGACTGATTGCTTACTTTGCTGCGGTGCAGCATTCCCTCATCATCCGTTTTTTCTTTATATTTTTCTAAAATTTTCCTCGTCAAATTACCGAGAGACCCAGTGGCACCAAAATTAGTGAATCTACGGTAAACGATTAAGGATTATACAGTTTAAGTTTTACGAAATTCTTCTAAAGATTGCGTGGATATATGAAGAAAACTAACAACCGAGGGATTGCGGAAATGCTCCTGGCTGAAGCATTTTCAGAAAAACATGCGGTTTCTTCCACCGTGCAGAACTATCAAATCGAAGAGTGCAGTTACCCCTTGATCCATCAGTTGTTTGAGTCTCAAGTTCAGCAAGCACCAAACCAGGTTGCGGTGGAGTTTGAAGGGAAACGCCTGACCTACGCCGAATTAAACGAGCGCGCCAATCAACTGGCTCAATATCTCAGAGCAATTGGCGTTAAGGCTGAAAAATTAGTTGGCATCTGCATGGAGCGATCGCTCGATTTAGTGATCGGGTTGCTAGGAATTCTGAAAGCAGGTGGAGCATATGTGCCACTAGACCCAACCTATCCCCAAGAACGGTTGGGTTTCATCTTAGAAGATGCCCAAATCTCAGTTCTTCTCACCCAATCGCAACTTCTCCAATCCTTGCCTGAGCACACTGCTCAAACGGTTTGCCCAGAAGACCTGGCAGGGGTGCTGGCTTGTTTTAGCAAAGAAAATTTGGCAGTGCCCGTCTCTGCCATGAATTTGGCGTATGTCATCTATACATCTGGCTCCACAGGGAGACCAAAAGGCGTTGCCATCGAGCATCGCAACACTGCCGCTCTAATTCATTGGGCAAATAAGGTTTACACATCAGAAGACCTGGCAGGGGTGCTGGCTTCTACCTCCATTTGTTTTGATTTATCGGTATTTGAGTTGTTTGTAACGCTGTGCCTGGGTGGCACTGTGATTTTGGCGGAGAATGCATTGCAACTGCCTCGGCTGCAAGCAGCGAATCGAGTAACGTTGGTGAATACCGTACCATCGGCGATCGCGGCATTGCTGAGAACCAACGGAATTCCAGCTTCTGTGAAAACAGTGAATTTGGCGGGAGAACCGTTGCAAAATCGGCTCGTGCAGGAGCTTTATCAAATTCCGACGATTGAGGCGGTTTACAACTTATATGGACCGTCTGAAGATACCACCTATTCCACTGTGGCACTAATGGAGCGCGGCAGTCAGCAGCAGCCTTCCATTGGCACTCCCATTGACGGCACTCAGATTTACATTCTAGACCGCGATCGCCAACCTGTTCCGCCTGGAGTAGAGGGCGAACTTTATATTGCGGGCGCAGGATTAGCGCGAGGCTATTTGAACCGTCCTGAACTCACTGCCGAACGATTTATTGAGAGTCCAGTTGGGAAACAAACAGCAGGTGGTAAATATCAGGAAATAGACAGTGATCCGAGCAATACCCTGCGATGGCGCACACACACACGGCTGTATAAAACAGGGGATCTCGTGCGGTTGCGGGCAGATGGCAACCTGGAATTTCTCGGTCGGCTGGATCATCAAGTCAAAATTCGTGGCTTCCGGATTGAACTGGGTGAAATTGAAACCGTGTTGTGGAACCATCCACAGGTGCAAGCAGCCGCGGTGATCGCGCGGGAAGATGGTTTTGGCAGTCAGCATTTAGTTGCGTATGTGGTGCCGCAGCAACCCACGATCGCCGCTCAATCTACCTTTGTGCAAATGTTGCGCGATCGCCTACAACAAACGCTGCCCAGTTATATGCTGCCCGGAAGTTTTGTCGTTTTGGAAGCATTGCCGCTAACCCCGAACGGTAAACTGGATCGGCGATCGCTGCCCGCCCCCGATCTAACGCAGCAACTTTCCCATGCCTTTGTTGCGCCCCGCACTGCCACTGAGCAAAGGTTAGCGACCATCTGGCAAGATGTGTTGGGATTGAGCCAGATTGGGATTGATGACAACTTTCTTGAACTAGGCGGACACTCTCTGCTGGCAACTCAAATTGTGTCTCGCATTGGTGATCTGTTCCAGGTAGAACTGCCGCTGCGTTGCCTGTTTGAGTTACCCACAATCGCGAAGTTGGCGCAGCAACTCGACACAACCGCACGCCATACGCAACCAACCCCAACAACTCGAATTCAGTCGCGAGAGCCGCAGCAAACGGTACCGCTGTCCTTTTCCCAACAGCAACTCTGGTTTTTGGATCAGTTAGTTCCTCACCACCCGTTCTACAATGTGCCAGAAGCATTCCGGCTCCAGGGTGCGTTAAATGTTGAGGCATTGGAGCAAAGTTTGCAGGCGATCGCCCAACGTCATGAAATTTTGCGGACAACCTTTGCAATGGATAACGGACAGCCGATCCAAGTGATTCAGGCAATCACAGATTTGAGACTGCAATTCATTGATTTATCAACTGTTCAAGATCCCGAATCTGCTGCTCAAGTGCGGTTGGTGGAAGAAGCAAAACGTCCCTTTGATTTAAGTCAAGGTCCGTTGGTGCGGACGATTCTCTTTTGCCTCAATCCTACCCATCATATTCTGCTGCTGAACTTGCACCATATTATTTGTGATGAGTGGTCGTTTAAAGTGGTGTTGGAGGAACTGAAGACTCTCTATAGCACTTTTTCTAACAATCAATCCAATTCGCTTTCAGACCTGAGATTGCAGTACGCAGATTTTGCGATCTGGCAACGGCAGGAACTCAGTGAAAGACTGGAGCACCAACGAGCATACTGGACGCAGCAATTAAGCGGCGCACCAACGCTGTTGCAACTACCCACCGACTACCCGCGATCGCCCAGACCGAGTTACCGAGGTGCACGGCACTTCTTCACATTGCCCCAATCCTTAACTCAGCGATTAAAAAACCTGAGTCAACGGGAGGGTGTAACCCTGTATATGACCCTGTTGGCAGCGTTCCAATCTCTGCTTTATCGCTACACGGGGCAGAAAGATATTTGTATCGGCTCTCCCATCGCCAATCGCCACCGGGAAGAAACTGAGCAGTTAATTGGCTTCTTCGTCAACACGCTCGTCCTACGCACCGATTTGTCAGGCAATCCTAGCTTCCGTGAGTTGCTACATCGGGTGCGCGAGGTGGCGCTAGAAGCCTACGCCCATCAAGAGCTACCGTTTGAACAAGTCGTGCAGGCAGTGTTACCCAACCAGCGAGATGCTAGCTACAATCCGTTGTTTCAGGTGATGTTCAACTTCCAGAATGTTCCTTTTTCAGAACTGGAGATGGCAGGAGTTTCCCTGTCGCGCCTGCCCATAGATAATCAGACTGCTAAATTTGATTTATCTCTGGATTTAACTGAAACAGCAGACGGCATGACTGGATTTATGGAGTACAGCACTGATTTGTTTGCGCCAGAGACGATCGCTCGCCTGGTGGGTCATCTACAAACGGTGCTCGATGCTGTTGCCACTCATCCAGAGCAAAAACTGGCAATGATGCCCTTACTTACCTCCGTCGAGCAACATCAGTTCGCAGCCTGGAATCAAACCCAGGTTAAATTCCCCACCCATCTGTGCATTCACCAATTGTTTGAAGCCCAGGTAGCCCGCACTCCCCACGCGATCGCCGTCACCTTTGGGCAAGACCAGATCACCTATGAGGCACTCAACCAACGGGCAAACCAACTGGCGCGGACGCTTCAGCAATGGGGTGTGGGTGCAGAAGTGTTAGTTGGTATTTGTGCCGATCGCTCGATTGAAATGGTGGTGGGACTGCTAGCTATCCTCAAAGCGGGAGGAGCGTATGTGCCACTAGACCCCAAATATCCTGGCGATCGTCTGGCGTTTATGCTAGACGATTCGCAAGCAAAGATATTGCTTACCCAATCTCATCTAGTGCATACATTACCTCATCAGCAAATACAAACAATCTGCTTAGATGAGGCAGAGCCATTTGCAAATCAAAGTTCTGCAAATCTATCTAGCAATGTACAACCCCATCACCTTGCTTATGTAATTTATACCTCTGGCTCCACTGGCAAACCTAAAGGCGTTGCAATTGAACATCGCAGCCCTGTGGCTCTGATTCATTGGGCGCAAACTGTATTTACATCAGATGAACTGGCAGTAGTGCTAGCGGCTACATCCATTTGCTTTGACCTGTCAGTGTTTGAATTGTTTGTCACGCTAAGTTCGGGTGGCAAAGTTGTGTTGGCGCAAAGTGCCTTGTGCTTGCCCAATTTACCCAATGCAGCCGAAGTGACGTTGATTAATACGGTGCCATCTGCGATCGCCGAACTTTTGCGGATTCATGGCATTCCTGACTCAGTGCGCGTTGTCAATCTGGCAGGTGAACCATTGTCAAATCCGTTGGTGCAGCAAGTTTATCAGCAAACCAATGTTCGGAAAGTCTACAACCTCTACGGACCGTCTGAAGATACCACCTACTCCACAGCCGCACTGATTCCCAAAGACAGCCAGCAAATTCCCCCCATTGGTCAGCCAATCAGCAACACCCAGGCGTATGTGCTGGATGGCGAAAAGCAACAAGTTCCCGTGGGCGTTCCAGGTGAATTGTATCTGGCAGGTGCGGGACTGGCACGGGGTTACTTGAACCGCCCCGAACTAACCGCCGAACGATTTATCCAGGCAGAATTTCCAGTGCTAAATCCTAAAGACGGTTCCAACGCAGCACTCAGTCCCCAGCACTTAGTTCTTTATAAGACTGGCGATCTGGTGCGCTACCGCCCGGATGGCAACCTGGAGTTTTTAGGACGGATTGATCATCAGGTGAAGGTGCGCGGTTTTCGGATTGAGTTGGGCGAAATTGAAGCGACGTTGAGGCAGCATCCGGCTGTGGCAGAAGCCGTGGCGATCGCCCGTGAAGCCGCATCTGGACAGAAGCAGTTAATTGCTTATTTGGTGTGTCAGCAATCGCCCACGCCCTCTGTTAGCGAGTTGCGGCGTTTTTTACAGACTCAATTACCTGAATACATGGTGCCTGCGGCGTTTGTTATGCTCGCCGAAATGCCACTCAACCCCAACGGCAAGGTTGATCGCAAAGCGTTGCCTGCTCCAGACAGCGATCGCCCTGATCTAGATTCTGCCTTCATAGCACCCCGCACTGACATTGAAACCCAGATGGCACAAACCTGGGAAACCATTCTCAAACTCGAAACAATTGGCATACGAGACAATTTCTTTGAGTTGGGTGGTAATTCCCTATTAGCGGCTCAATTGATGGTGACGTTGCAAGAAATGTTCCAGATCGAGCTTCCGGTTCGACATCTATTTGAAAATCCCACCGTGGAAGGGTTAGCCAGAACCGTTGATGCACTCCAGCAGGGGCTACCAGTCTTTGCTAACCAGATTGATTTGCAAGCTGAAGCAAGACTAGATGAGGACATTTACCCGACCGGAACTCCCATCGATCTGGAAATCGTCCGCAACCCCAACCAGATTTTTCTCACGGGTGCAACGGGTTTCTTGGGAGCGTTTGTGTTGTATGAGCTATTGCAACAAACCCAGGCAACGGTTCATTGTTTGGTGCGAGCTGCCAGTGCCGGAGATGGCTTTAAGCGGGTTCAGCGGAACCTGGAACGCTACGGTTTGTGGCATACAGATTTTAGTACCCGCATTTTGGCGGTTCCTGGGGATTTGGGGCAGCCTCGTCTGGGGCTTACTCAACGTGAGTTTGAACGGTTGTCTGATGTAATTGAGGTGATTTATCACAACGGGGCACCTGTCAACTTCGTCAAGCCCTATTCCGCCATGAAGGCAGATACAGTTTGTGGAACGCAGGAAATTTTGCGCCTTGCTTGCCTGAGCTGTATCAAGCCTGTGCATTTTATCTCCACTGTTGCGGTGTTTGGCACGATCGGCTTTTTCACCGGGCTGAAGATGCTGCACGAAACAGATGATCTGGAGATGGGTACCAGCTACGTTCACATGGGCTATACCCGTAGCAAGTGGGTTGCGGAAAAATTGATGTGGATTGCTCAGTCGCGCGGATTACCAATCACGATTTTGCGTCCTGGTTTAGTGTTGGGTCATAGTCAAACGGGGATTACCAAAACCGACGACTATCCTTCTCGGTTGATCAAAGGCTGCATCCAAATTGGTAGCTTCCCAGATTTGATGGATCAAAAAGAAGAGTTGATTCCGATTGATTACGCCAGTCGAGCGATCGCGCACCTAACTCGACAACCTGAATCGATTGGGCAGGTATTTCACCTGGTACCACCCGTGGGGCAAAACGTCGATTTAGTGACTCTGTTTGAACTGATTCAAGACTACGGTTATTCTCTCAAAAAACTTCCCTACAGCGAATGGAAGGAAGAACTTTTGAAACATACCCGAAGCTCTCAAGAAAATGCACTCTATCCTCTACTGCCATTCATCACTGACAAAACCTCTCAAAAGCAACTAACCATCATGGAACTCTACCAGAACACGCCCGACTATGATGACAGTAACGCGATCGCTGGATTGGCAAATACTGACATTGTTTGCCCACCTGTAAATGCCAAACTGATTGAAACCTGCTTCTCCTACTTTATTTCCAGCGGCTTCCTGGAACCTCCGAAACCTCAGAGTTAAGCGCGATCGCCTCCATGCCATTTCCCAATGATTGGCTGATGGCATCAAAACCTACTAACCTCTAGGCAACACAAGTAGGGTGGGCAATGCTCACCCTACAACCATGGACAAAAACAGGTGAAATCATCCCGCTCGCGCGTTTGAGTATCGGAAAATTAAGAATAGCCATCCAACACGTATTAACTGAAAAAACTTACCGACAAAACGCCAGAAAGATGCAGCAGGAAATTGCCCAGGCTGGCGGTGTCAAATGAGCCGCTGACCTGATTGAGCAGGTGATTCAGCCTACTTCCGCAGCCTCCATAAGTTGCGCCTAACCCAAAAGTTTATTAGACCAAGTCGGTGAGCGGGGTTAACTATAGCCGTAGGCATCTGTAACGTGGCTATGGTGAGTCAGAACGCCTCCTAGCATTGGCTTTGCCACTTTTTCCTGTCCTAAGCGTTCTGACCAAAGCTGTATATTTCTTGTTTGTCCTGTGATGGTCAAGATTTTAGAGCTTGAATCAAGGCAATCGAGTCTGCTACCGCTCCAAATACGCCACCCTGCATCTTCACCATGTTGAGTGCAGCTAAGTGATTGCCATAATCGGTTGCACCTGTGCAGTCTGATAAAAGCAAACACTCATAACCGCGATCATTGGCATCGCGCATGGTGGTATGGACACACACATCCGTAGTAATGCCTGCCAGAATCAAATTTTGAATGCCTTTAGTGGTTAAAACCAGGTCTAGATCGGTAGCGTAAAAAGAGCCTTTGCCTGGTTTATCAATCACCACTTCTCCAGGCAATGGTGCGAGTTCGGGAATGATCTCCCATCCTGGTTCTCCGCGCACCAAAATACGTCCACAGGGACCCGGATCGCCAATTCCTGCCCCAATTTGCTGCGATCGCCAGCGTTTATTTGCAGGTAGATCCGCTAAATCGGGGCGGTGTCCTTCGCGGGTGTGGATGATTGAATAATTGAGCGATCGCAGCACGGCTAGGAGGGATTTGATCGGGGCAATTGGAGCCTGCGTCAGTGACAAATCGTAACCCATCTTATCCACATAACCACCTTGACCGCAGAAATCTGTTTGCATATCAATCACAATCAGTGCTGTATTTTCGGGACGAAGGTCACCATTGTATGGGTATGGATACGGGTCAGCCTCAACATATCTCGCCATGATTATCTACACTCCTGCGCTCGCGTAATTCTTTACCATTCTCATTATGCAACGCCCCTTTTTGTTCTACTGCTTTGACAAAACTATCTGAACACAATGCATCTAGGTTTGATTGTAGTTAAGAACAAGAGTCGTGACGTTGTCGATCGAGACGAATCCCGTTCTGCTGCCGAAGTGCGATCGCCGATCTTGTAGGGTGCGTTGCTGTCAAGTAAACGCACCATCAGTTATCATATCGGCTAGCATCTAGATTGACATTCATGGGATGGTCACCCCAATTCGATGGGTAAAGCCCTTGAGCAATGAATCGATGCACACTCGAATATTGCCAAGCGGTAGGAACTTGACACAGTTGATGATGCACCGGATTGTAATGGATATAATCACAATGCTGGGCAAAGTCTGTTTCGTCTCGAATCAGATGCTCCCAAAACCGTCGCTGCCATAGATTTCGCTCCTTTCGTTTGGTTCGCGAGGCCGGCACCTCTAGGTTAAGTTCTAAAGCAGTTCCATAGTGCCGGGTTACATAGGTTTTTATCAGTCTCAGCCGAGTTGACAAATCGTTGTCGTCTTGAGGCAAGGTCCACAAACCGTGAAAATGATCCGGTAACAGCACAAAGGCTTGAATCAAAAAAGGACGCTTTTGCCTCACCTGATGGATGGCGGTACGCAAAGCATGACGGGCAACCTCAGTACAGAGCCAGGATTGGCGCTGATAGGTGACTTGGGTGATGAAGTAAGTCCCACCTGCAACTCTAGGTCTGCGGTAGTTGGGCATTGGATGGCGCAAGCAACTGATCATGTTAGAATGCCCAACAAAATGGTGCGTTTGCTCATCCGCAACGCACCCTACAAGATCCGCGATCGCACTGCTTGTGGCGGGGCGATGTCGAGGGCGCGATTGCACAGTTTGAGGATTGGCAACACGAGCGGGTCACAACTTTCATCGGCTATCTCAACAAGCATCGACAGCGGATTGTCAACTATGGCTATTATCAAGCCGAAGGCATCTCTATCGGTTCCGGGGCAATTGAATCAACCGTTAAACAAATTGGGCGGCGAATCAAAATATCGGGGGCGCAGTGGGACAAAGATAACGTTCCGCAGGTACTGAAGCAGCGCTGTGCCTATCTTAATGGACAATTCTCAAAGTGAGTCTTGCAAAACTGGGATGCACTCGAATCCATCTTACATCTCTAGGGAATGTTGGCACACCAAACGCCTTATTGTAGGCTCTCCATCTAGTGTCAAAAAACTCAGCAACAAGCTCGTTTGAGAACGCAAATGTGAAGTTAAAGCGGCATTTTCTAGCAAGACGTGCGTCAAATGACGCTTCTCTATCCATGTCAACTATAGCATTAATAGCCTTTTCAGCCAGCAATTCCAAATTCAAAATTTTGACATCAAGCTAACCGAAGCTTGATGTCAAAATTTTGAATTTGGAATTGCTGTGACCCCTGTGAGATCAAGAGCTTGATCAAACTCTCCAGTTGCATTGACCGAAATAGCAACCGGAGGAAGATCGCCAAACCAATACTCGACTTTTGCAATCCCTGTTCCCGTCCCTTCTACGGTTCCTACTAATCGTGAAATCGGACTGAGGATAGCTCCAGGTTCCAGTTGCTTGAGCGTCAGGTTCGGCGGAATAGAATCAACGGTAATATTGAGTGGAGCTGATAAGGGACTGCTGACTCCCTCAGTACGGGACAAAAAGCTTGAAAGGAGTAGCGGGGTAGGGTTTCATCAGA
>JACYLN010000125.1 GCA_015272515.1 Leptolyngbyaceae cyanobacterium C42_A2020_001
CTCAATAGCGTTCACTTGTCTCTCATTTCAACTTTTTTTTAGAAATGCGCTCTTATCCCCTGCTCTGAGGAATCCGCTGTAGGAAATATCAAAACTAACTTTTGCTGTTGCAGTATAATCGACGCTGGATGAAGTTTGGAGAGCAATCATATCAACCTTCTGTTCGGTTCTTGCTGAAACTGGTCCATTATATTGTCTTGAAACTGTGACTGTTTTTGTTGTAGTCCTACTGTCCGTCCAACCTTGCTCTGCAGAGAAACTTAGCTCAGTCTTTTGATCGACTGTAAATGGGATCTTTAAGCTAAGCGTTGTTTTAATTCCCTGTGTAAATTTATAGGTTGTACTATTTTGCAAAGCCTCAGCAATACTCTTAGAAAAGTTATGTGTTAGTGCGCCAATTGTTGAGGTTTGATTAATTGCTGTAGCAGTATCAAGACGCTCCGGAGTAATTGAATTGCTTCGAGGTGTGCTGTACTTAAATGAAGTTGGGTCAATTGAAACTTGGAAATTGCTTAAAGTAATAGAGAGACGTGTATCTGCCTTATAGCCAGAAGCATAAGGATCAGCTCCGTTATAACGAAATTTTAGAGTATAGCTAGGCTTCTCTGATGTTCCTGTGTTGAGAATTTCAAAGTCATCACCAACATACTGACTACTTGTCCCCCCTGCATAGGCAAATCCTAGTGCATGAGCAAAATTAGCTAATTGACGAATAACATCTTGATTGTTGGCAACTTGATTGGCTACTTCGCCAATGTTTTTGGCTGTTAAATAAGTTGGTGAAATGGGTGCACTACTATTCACTACTATTCCTGATAGCTAAAGTCAGTTCAGATGTACCTTCCCCATCTTGAAGAAAAATATCAGGGCCAGCGCCCTGACCGCTATTACAAGCTCTTCCGAAGGCATCGGAACTTCTTCCTCCGGCAACGTAGTTATCTCGAAAGACTGTATCGAAGGATCGGATCAAAGTAGCACCAGATCTAACGAAAATAGCGCCACCTAAAGCCGCACCACCGCCGCCACAGCCAACGCCACGACCATCCCAACCAATACCACCCCACTGACCAGATCCAGCATAAGCCCCCGCTTCACCATTGGACCCAGGGTTACCAGAGTTCCAATAACTTCTTCCGCCTCCACCGCCGCTGCCACCACCTGCACCATACCCGCCTTTTCCGCCTTTTCCGCCATGCCCAGCCCGATCTGATTTTGCAAATAGTAGATTTCTCTTGCTACCACCGCCACCGCCACCGCCGCCACCAGTGCCAAAACCTCCTTCTTGACCATCGTCACCTTTCGCTCCCTTACGGTTTACAGAAGGACCGCCTCTACCACCATTGCCATCTGCTCCGATAGGAGGGAATGATGAGTTAGCAGCAAATGTTATCCCTCCACAGGTGCCAGCATTCAGTTTGCCACCACGACCTCCGTCTCTGCCACCTTCATAGTAATCGCCACCATTATAAAAATTGCTTTCTACAACGCTGATTCCACCACTTGCTCCGTTACCAATAAACTTGACATTGTTATTTAGCTTTACGACTCCTGCATTAACAAATAGTGCTCCACCAGCCCCCAAACCGCCGCCGCCACCATTTCGCCCTTCGCCACCCTGAGCAAAACCATCCACAAACGTTATCCCAGATATATCAACCTTAGCTCCGTTAATAGCCATGATTTGACAAATACGTTGACCGCTAATCGTGATGGTTCCATTCCCTTCAAACTTAATATCATTCCCAGCATCCACGATAAGGGGACTGTTGAGAGGAATCGTGCCACTCAGTCCAGTCAAATCAATAATGTCTAAACCTGACGATTTACCAGCATCAATAATGGCTTGGCGTAAAGAACCAGTACCACTATCGTTGTTGTTGCTGACTTTAAATGTTGCTGCAAATGCTTTTGGGTTGAAGCCGGTTATTACGCTGGCAATAGCAGCACTAGTCAGTATTAAGTTGAGAGAACAAGACATCGAATGAGTGTGGTTGTTCATGAATGAGTCAGGTCGTTATGATTATCAGAGTCGCGGGTTAGAAACGCCTCAGGTTGCCAGTTAGATTACATCGAGCGTATTTGCACGTTCTTGCAGCGAATTGCTGTTTTTGCACAAAATTGCTACGACTTGGAAAATTTTTTGGGTGTGACACCTGTGAAGCGTTTAAAGTGGCGATTCAGATGGCTTTGATGGGTGAAGCCGCAGGCGATCGCCACCTCTGAAATTTCCATCTTGCCGGTTTTCAACAACTGCTTTGCCTGTTCCACTCGCTGCCGAATGATGTATTGGTGCGGCGTTAACCCAATTGATTGCTTGAACGATCGGCAGAAATGATAGGGGCTGAGTTGAGCGATCGCCGCTAATTCTTCTAAACTCAACTCCTGGTCTAGATGAGCATTGATATAGTCAACTACCAGCTTCAGTTGCGTGGGAGACAAGCCACCCGAATGGCGAACAGGCTTATGACTGTGGGCTGAATAGTTCCTCAACAAATGGACTGCCAGTGCCGTTGCCATCGTCTCTGCATACAGCCTTCCGCCTGGTTTATGGGACTCTAAATCCGCTTTGAGTGCCAGCCCAATTTGAAGAATGAGGGGGTCGTACAGCGGTTTCTGGGGGAGTAACTCAACCTGATCCACGGCTAATAATTCCGCGGCGTTGCGAGTCAGCAACTCTGGCTTCAAACCGATCGCGAATCCTTCTTGCGGTTGATTCCACGCTCCCCAGTGGACGTGATGCATGGGCACAAGGGTCATGCCTCTACGCAAAAGCCTTTGCCGCCGCACCCGCCCGTTTGCAACCCCTTCGATTTGCCAATCAAGTTGAAAACCTTGTCCAAGCGTCACCGCGATCGCGTAGTGATCAAAACAAAGTTTTGGGGTTTCTCCTGCTGGCTGGGGATGATGGTAATACTTTAAGCTGATACTGCTCCACCCGGCTTGATCACTGGTTAAACTTGGGTCGTATGTGAGTTGTTCAGAATATCGTGGCGGAGCATCAGGATCGTCATGGGGCTGGCTTTGTTCAGATCCTGATTGTGAGTTTGAGGGCGATCGCGACATTCCTAACCTTCTTTGCTCTACAGGTAAACAGACTTTTCCCTGCAAAACAATTATTCCTCAATCTTGTTACAGGTGATCAAATTTTGAGGAAGTTCAGTATGAGAAATCCTCTCAAAGGATGAGTGAAAGGACTCCATGCGGAGTCAGCGAACAAACGATGTAGGTGGTTGGGCTGAATTACGTGGAGAATAGATTAGCAGCGTAACCCGTGTGAGCGTTGGGTCTCGTATCTCAACCCAATCTACGCCTCAAATCCCTCCACCATTGTTCTTCTCCCACGACTGACATCGATATAATGAAGGCTGTCCTGCATCCAAAGCCTCTCGTGACTACCACTCCTATTCGTTCTGGCTCCCAGTTCAACCCGTCCTCTCAGTACCCCGACGCGCAAGGGCGATTTGGCAAGTTTGGCGGCAAATACGTACCCGAAACCTTGATGCCAGCCCTGGCAGAACTGGAAGCGGCGTTCCACACCTTCAAGAACGATCCCGACTTTCAGCAAGAACTGACAGGGCTGTTGCGAGACTACGTTGGACGACCCAGCCCCCTTTACTTTGCTGAACGACTCACGGCGCACTATGCTCGTCCCGATGGCAGTGGCGCACAGATTTATCTGAAACGGGAAGATCTGAACCACACTGGAGCACACAAGATCAACAATGCTTTAGCCCAGGTGCTACTGGCGAAGCGGATGGGCAAACAGCGTATCATTGCCGAAACTGGAGCCGGACAGCACGGTGTAGCCACTGCCACAGTTTGTGCGCGATTTGGGCTGAAATGTGTGATTTACATGGGCGTGCATGACATGGAGCGGCAGGCTCTCAACGTGTTTCGGATGCGGCTAATGGGGGCGGAAGTTTCTCCAGTGGAATCGGGTACCGGGACATTGAAAGATGCTACCTCTGAAGCCATTCGCGACTGGGTAACTAATGTGGAAACCACGCACTACATCCTCGGTTCCGTTGCGGGTCCCCATCCCTATCCCATGCTGGTGCGGGATTTTCATACGGTGATTGGACAAGAAACCCGCCTTCAGTGCCAGGAAAAATGGGGTGGCTTGCCGGATATTTTGCTGGCATGTGTGGGGGGTGGCTCTAATGCGATGGGGCTGTTCCATGAATTTGTGCCGGAGCCATCGGTGCGCTTGATTGGCGTGGAAGCGGCGGGACACGGAGTACCCAGCGGCAAACACGCAGCAACTCTAACGGCGGGACGAGTAGGTGTATTGCATGGGGCGATGAGCTATCTGCTACAGGATGAAGATGGACAGGTGATTGAACCGCATTCGATCAGTGCCGGGTTGGATTATCCCGGTGTGGGTCCAGAGCATAGCTACCTGATGGAGTTGGGACGAGCTGAATATTATGGTGTGACGGATGAAGAAGCGATCGCTGCCTTTCAGCGTTTGTCTCAATTGGAAGGGATCATTCCAGCATTGGAGACTGCCCATGCGATCGCCTACCTGGAAACTCTTTGCCCCCAGCTTTCTGGCAATCCTCGTATCGTGATCAACTGCTCAGGACGGGGAGACAAGGACGTGCAAACCGTCGCGAAAGTATTGAATCCTTCTTAAGCTCTTAACCGAGTCCCTCAACTTGTTCAAACTTTAATTAGCCTTTAACAGGTGTTTAAGGTTTGCCCTATTAATGACTTTTTTCTTTGAAGCTGTGAAATATGTACTTTCACGGGTGTTACCGTAAAAGTACGCATAGAGGTGCGGAACCGAAAACCGTTAAACGCTTGTAGACAACGCTTGTAGGAATAAACTCCATGAAACTAAATCTTTTCGAGCCTTCAATGCATTCGCACACCGAGAATCGGTTGGATCGTATGTTGGTGAACGCCGTTCTGGCAATGGTTTGGACGTTGGGCAACCCCTTTGGTGATGACCAGTTGTTTGACTGAACCACGATCGCCTCAGTTAATTCTGGCGGACACAAAAGCGATTGTGCTTTGCCACTTAACTGCTTGATTGCAAAGGTGCTTTGTAAAGCGATCGCGAATTGTAGCAATATCACCTTCATTCAGATAACGACTGAGGTGATCGGCGTAGGTTAGTTGCTGTGTTCCCTGAGAAAACCACCGTTCGAGCAAAGTAGGTGTGATGAGTCGCTCTGTTTGACTGATCTCTAGTTGAATCTCAACTTGCAAGTCAGCCGCTTCCATCAAACGTTGCAAATCTGCCACATCCCAGAGCCATTTCCCCTCTATTGCCTGAGCATAAATGGTTTCTTCCGCTATCGATAACTGCTGATACACAGCGCTGCTAAGCCAATCAGGATGCAGCAATTGATAAAGCCGCTGAACTCGTTGAGGAATGGCTTCTACCAGAGCTAACCGAGTTGGTGCGGGGTGCTTACTCGATTCAAGAATTTGCCCCAGAGTTGCTACTGCCTGGTCTAAACAGGGTGCTCCTGCCAACACATTGCGCCCCAAAACCGCATCAAACCGAATTCCGGTGGCTTCTACCGTTAGCAGTTGGGGTAATTCTACCAGGGGCGATCGCAGCACGATGGGGCGAATCAACTCTGGCAATGCCTGACTTTGTTCAATAAGTGCTTCTGCCTCTTTTGTCGTTTGCACCCAGGCATACACGCCCCCTTCTGGTACTCGTCGAATCGCTTCCCAGGTGAGCAAACCACTGCCTGCGTTCAGATCCAGCACCATCTCGTGGCGTTGCAGTTGAACCAGCGAAAAGAGGCGATCGCGAATCGCTGCCCATTGCTCTCCAGCCTGTCCTAACGTGCGTTGCAGCCAGCGCTCCTGGGCTGAATTGGTGGGGCTAAACGTCAACGCCTCCGCCGGAGCTAACCCCATGTTATCCACCATTGCTGCCAGTTGCGCCTCTCGGCGTTGTGCCACCTGAGTTTGGATGGTTGCTTCGTAGCCCTGACTGGATGGTTGATAAAACACCTGCCCCTGGAGGCTGGCAGGCAAATACTGCTGCTCCACCCAATGATCTCGGTAAGCATGGGGATAGAGGTAACCAGATCCATGCCCAAACCCTTTCTTATCCCGATTGGCATCCCGCAGCGGTGAAGGCACCTCCGCCTCCCGCTCTTGCTCTACGGCAGATAGCGCATCAAAAAAGCCCATCACGCTATTGGATTTGGGGCAGGTTGCCAGATACAGGGTTGCCTGCGCCAGTGGATAACGTCCTTCTGGCATCCCCACCCGATCAAAGGTTTCAGCACAGGCATTTACCACCACAACAGCATGGGGATCGGCTAGCCCCACATCTTCTCCCGCCAAAATCAGCAAGCGCCGAAAAATGAAGCGGGGATCTTCGCCTGCATACACCATCCGCGCCAGCCAATACAAGGCAGCATCCGGATCGGAGCCGCGCACACTCTTGATGAAGGCGCTGATTGTATCAAAGTGGGCATCTCCTTCCTTGTCATAGAGCACTGCCCGCCGCTGAATCGATTCTTCTGCCACGTTTAACGTAATGTGAATCGTGCTGTTTGCGTCTGGGCGCGTAGTTTCAACTGCCAATTCCAGCGCATTGAGCAGGGCACGGGCATCGCCGTTGGCAACATTCACTAGATGATCCAGGGCTGTGTTGTCAATCTGCACAGTAAGCCTGCCATAACCCCGGTCTGGGTCGCTCAATGCCTGCTGCACCACCTGCCGCAATGCTGCTTCATCCAACGGTTTGAGCTGGAACAGGCGCGATCGCGATACCAGCGCTTTGTTCACTTCAAAATAGGGATTTTCCGTTGTGGCACCAATTAAAATCACCGTGCCATTTTCCACCCAGGGCAACAGCGCGTCTTGCTGGGCTTTGTTGAACCGATGCACCTCATCGACGAACAGAATTGTGCGCTGGTCATACATTCCCCGTTGGTCTTGAGCGGTGGCGATCGCGTCTCGAATCTCCTTCACCCCTGCCAAAACCGCATTGATCGCAATGAAATGGGCTTTTGTGGTGTTGGCAATAATTCGTGCCAGGGTCGTTTTTCCTGTTCCTGGTGGACCGTAAAAAATCAGCGAGGAGAGTTGATCCGCTTGAATCGCCCGTCGCAGCAACCGTCCTGGACCGATGATCGCATCCTGCCCGACAAACTCATCCAGTGTGCGCGGACGCATTCGGGCAGCGAGGGGAGCCTCGGCTTCAGTAATCTCTTGGCGATGCTGATCGAACAGGTTCATCGGGATTTTTGGGGGAGCGTGAGATGCGACTTGAGGCTAGGGAATCGGGGATAGAGTGTAAGGAGGCGGTATGTAAGTGACACTAGAGTAGCGATGCTCATGGTGTTATTGAATCATGGAACTTGCGATAGATGCTTTGCTACAAGAAGCTACTCTCATTGAGAAACTAGATAATGCTACCTGCTACTTTCCGCTGGCGAATGGACGGTATGAGGTGAAGCCTGGTTTGATGCCGTTTGGTACAGATTTTGGAAATGGAGTCTGCGATCGCCAAGTGTTTCAAATCGATGCGAATTTTGCTCATTATCGCCAGATGAAGCAGCAGGCGCGGGCAGAGCGATTAGAGAAGTATGTGCAAACCTGGAATTACTCGGATGAAGTTGCGGGCGCGATCGCGCAGTTCATCACGCAGCGTTTGGTACAAGACTACCCGAATTATTTTCAGTTAGGATCACATTCCAATGGGAGTTCCAGCTTTTACAGTCAACTTACAGGCGAGACGCTGATTCTGGATGCGGCTGGTCGATTACAGCAAGTGCTTTCACCCAAAAACCACCCAACTCCCTCTTACAACTCTGCGCTAGATGCTTTAGTCATGCAACTTTAAGAAGATTTGACAGTTGTCAGTCGGGTGGATGAACAGCATTGGGTCAGTGCTATTCACCTCTGCTTTCCCAATCATTGGTCAGCTGAGGAAAAGATTGGCAAAGATTTCGCTACGGTTCATGCCCCTGTAGCTGGCATGGATGCAATGAATCGACGGGGAGATGCGATCGTTCATACAATGATTGCTCATCGGCCTGCGGTGCGCTTTGCCTGGGGGTTGAGCACTGATACGCGCCTGAATCATCACCCCGATCCGCCGTTGCCTATGCCCCGCGATCGCTGGCAGGGTAGACAATTCAATTCCCAAAACCCTCGATTGTATCTGCGAATTGAACGCCAAGTGATCTGGGGATTGCCTCACGTTAACGCGGCTCTATTCAGCATTCGCACCTATTTTCGAGACTGTTACCACTTAAAGCAACATTCAGATTTGCGCTCCAGCCTGATTGCTGCATTGGAATCAATGTCCGCCGCATCACTTGGATACAAGGGGTTGACCGCAAGCCGAAGCGCAATCTTGACCTGGCTTAAACAGGGTAATTAACCTGCAATTACTGATTACCAGGTTGGGGCAAGGTGATGTTGAAATCAGCAGGTAAAACCTGCCCAGTGGTGGCATAGTTATAGCCCAGATAGCCAACACCAGCCATCAGAGCGATCGCCAATAATGCCCCCAAAAGCCCATCACCAGCACGGGGACGACCTGCCGCCCGGCGATCGCGCACCCCATCGCGATACCCTCTCAAATAATCAGAATTCTCTCCTACGGGTTCTTTTTCAATCGGTCTGCGTTCGATATTTCTCATGTTGACTTCCTCCTATTCAACACAATCGCCGTTACACCGATCCTTTGTTTAATCCTAGTCAATGTTTTCTTCGTCACACTCTCTCAAAAAAGAGATTTTCAAAGTTCTTTTTCTCTATCTTTTGATAGGTAGAGTTCATGCTTGGTAAAGCTTCATATTAAAACGATTTGCCCTGTGAAGTCAGCATAGACTAGCCGTTTGCACTCTTTCTAGATAGCCAATGGAGAGAGTGCAAACAGCTTGTCGCGATTGTAGTCTTCCCTTTGAGCAGCAACGCCTACTATTGATTGTCTCTGGTAGAGCGGGAAAGGACTTCATCCGTAGAGTCTGAGCCTTCGGGATTAGGGTTGTTGGCAGTTGGTATGTCGGTTGCTTGAGGATCGGAGGTACCGCGAACATGCTGCTCTGAAGAACTGGGCGCGGTTCCTCCAGCGGCATTTGGTCCTTCCCCAACAGCAGCATTTTCGGCTTCCTGTTGGGAGATTTTGGGATTGGAATTGATCGCGGCAGTTCTAGCTCCGGCATTGTCAGCAACATCTTCTAATTGAGTTTTTGTTGAGTCTTCCATTGCTGGTTTTCTCCAAATCGTTGAGGGTTGCGATTTACTCAAAGTGAATTTATGCAGAAATTTGGGTGATGGCGATATCTTCGCGAAGGTTGTCGTATTTGGTTGGAGCTAAAACCCTGGTACGACCAACCCGCTTGGGATGAATGGGGGGCTTAAATTGAGTCAATTCGTGGAAGCGGTTGGCTAGCCAGGAGGAGCCTTTGGCAATGCAACTGGGACAGATTTCACCGTAGCGATCGCCTCGTGCATTACAAACAGTGACTTCAGCATCTCTCATCTCAAACGGATGGTCACACGTCCAACAGTGGCACTGTTTAGGAGCAGAATTATATTCAACTTGAAGCTGTAACAATCCTTGACTCAATAAGGTCTCCATCTTAGTTAAACTCCTCGACAAATTAAACACTTATTTATGAGCAAACAGAAATAAGATCGTTACAGAGCTAATGTCTCTCTTAGAGGCTAAGTAGACAAACGCAAGCACTCCGAATCTTCTAACTGTTATCGTTATTGTGGCGAATTCGAGGCGATTAAAAATCTAACCACAGCACAGTTTTTTGATCGCTCGCGTTAAAGAATCATGACTGAAGCAACGGGATGCCCGTGTAACGAGGGTTACCTCTGCGGCGCGATCGCCGCTTAGGAGATCACTCTAGGTAAAACTCGGCAATTCCAATCCACAAGTTTCCGCTTCACTTCGGCTGGAGGATTACTTAATTCGGCGGGACTTTTTTGTTTAAATCGTCCTGTCACTGCATAGTGGAGCAATCCCACATACTCCCGCAACAACAGCAGCGATTGTTCTCCAGAAGACCATTGAGTTGGCAAGGCAATTGCATGGGGAGTTACACTGAACCCTAAGCTGCGAAAAACTAACACCGAGCGCAGCATGTGGGGTAGGTCCGTCACGAGGAGAATAGTTTGCACTTGCTGAGGATGCAATACGGCAGACGAGAAAATAGCGTTTTCCTCAGTGGATTGAGAACAACTTTCTCCACTCAATGCCTTTTTAGGAATGTCAGTCGTTTGTAATTCTTCAATGAAAAAATTGGCATCAGTCATGCCACTAACAAAGATTTTGGGAGCACGCTTTTCCCGCCAAAGTTGTTCAGCCACATCAATGCGGCTTTGCCGTAAAATCCCTCCCCGACCCAACACCACAATTGATTGAACCGTAGCACCAGAATCTGGCGGTAGTGCGGCTGTTATTCCTTGCGTTAGTAGGCTGACACCCATCGGAGAGGCGATCGCCAAACAAATCAGGACGATTGGGGTAATGGGTACCAAAAAGCGTTTGCGCCAACGCTGAGAGCTAACGAGCCAAAGGATTCCTAGCAGTGCCAGAACAATGAGTGCTTCCATAGTTTGATACCGTTAACCTAATCGCTGGTACTTTAGGGCTTGATGAAATACCGATCAGGTTTCCGTTGAGAGAGCGTGTTCGATCGCTTCAAAATAAGATGCAAAATTAGTGCAACTAATGTGAAACCGCTGCAAGAGAGCAGGATCAGCACGAAGGGTTTTGAAAAACTGGTAGCAAATCCAATGCCTAAACTTATGCCCATCATGGCAGTTACCAGCGAAACGGTGATCGCTATCCCTTTGGCTAGCTCTTTGTAGATCAGTTTCTCAACCACTGCTCCAATCGCCGTCCCCAAAATTGCCCCTTCCACAACTCCCCCCACTGCTCCAGAAATGGCACTGCTTCCAGCATTGGGCAGTCCATCAGTTAAGGTTGCGAAAAAGATTCCAATCCCTAATGCAATCGCTGTGAGGGTACTTGCGGTTGAACCTGTGCGCGACCCCGAAGACTGCAAAAACCATGCTGCCAACTGTAGCCCAATCGCTGCCCCCACCACTGCCCCAAATCCTGCGGTTGCGGTAGAGTCTGCGATCGTCCCCATGATCAGCACCATCCAGGTGGCTAACCAGCTAATGCCCAGGGAAAGGATACACAGGAGAAACAGCGGCCCGTAGGGCAACACGGAGGAAGCCGGAGTTGGCAGCGTTTGGATCTGGAGCGTTAACGGGTACGTTTTTGTCAGGGTGTTGGTGTGTAGCAACAGAGTGCGAACGTAGGTTTTACCTGTCATCAGGCGGCGAGTATCAACTGTGACTTGGCATTCAACTTCGTTCCCAGAGAACACAACCGGGTTGACTGAAACCCATTGGTACAAATCAATCGGTGGATCATGGCGATGGGGTGCAATTTCCCATTCTCCTTCCAGGGTGGTGTCTGGAGTGGGATTGGTAATGATGATGGACTGGCTCAAAAACTCACCTGGCTTTTGAGCGTTAAACCCCAAGCTAGACTGGCTAAATTGAGCCTCTGGAGGACGCAGGGGGGTATGAGGAAGGGCAGCGATCGCGGCTAAAGCATTGGTGTAACGGTCTTTCAGCCGAGGTTCTACCATTTTCTCCAGCCAGTTTACCCAATGTTGATTTAGCTTAGGAACGAGGTGCTTGAAGCTCACTCGATAGCTGATGTCAACTAAGTCTCCGATGTTGTCCGATTTTGTGCCCGTGAGCAGGCAAATCAAACTCATCCCCAGTCCATATAAGTCCGAAGCTTCAGTGAGTTGACGATTGAAGAGCTGTTCTGGTGGCATGAAGCCCAGTGTGCCTTTAACCACGCTGCTAACGCCAACTTCGCCTTCTCCTACTCGTGCGAAGCCAAAATCAACGAGATAAACATTGCCTGCCTTATCTACAAGGATGTTTTCCGGTTTAATGTCTCGATGGATGACCGGGGGAATGCGATTTTGCAGATAAACGAGAACTTCCAGCGCTGCGATCGCAATCTGGCGAATTTCGTTGGGATGGTAACTGCGAGAGGTTGCTAATGATTCAGCATTCTTGTATTCCTGAACCATGCAAAACCCATCAGCGGTTTGAAACGAGTCCAAATACCGAGGAATTCCTGGGTGATCTAGCTCTTTGAGCAATTGAATTTCGCGATCGTAAGTGTCGTAGCTCGACCAGGTTGAACCAGACTTGGCAAACTGAAATTGTTTGATTACAACGGGTTGATTAACCCTCGTATCGATCGCAAGATAGGTGACCCGACCTCCAGCACGGTTGTGACCAAGCTCCCTCTCTACCCGATAATTCTGTTCGGAAAAATCTGGAAAATTACTCATAGTAGTCGCCGATTAATCTGAAGGAGACAGAGCAGGCAACGATCTTTTCCTCCCGTAAAGAGTCTACGTGAAAATAGGGGGAATGCAAAAGATATTTTGCTAACGAATTTCCAACAATTTTGAGAAGAAAATCAGCTAAAAGTCCGCGTAATATAAACAGTTGATGAAGACGAGTTAAACAATCAGAATAAAACCAGTTGTTGTGATACCCGCTAAAGCTTCAAATGAGTTTTAACAAAGAGGTTGGCATCGGAAAACGAACGTGGATTGAATCATGTGAGGCGTTGGTGGTTCGGCAATTTGAACTCATCACGTGCCTATGCTCTGGTGTTTCAGAACTTTTTTTATTTGGTCATCTTAAAGACGCTTTGAAAGGTCAATGATAGGAGGGGTAATATCACTATCAATCACTTCAGTAGTCTGCTTTTCAGATGCGGTGTAGTAACGATAGTATGAGTCATACAGGTTAGATTTGTAGTCTTTTGCGCCATTCGCGATCGCGCCCAAAATAGACACGTTAAATTGCTTCAACCCTTCCAGGGTTTGAGTCAAGGCAGCGCTCTTAACTTTACCAAGTCCTACCACCAGGATGATGCCATCCGTTTTTGGCGCGAACAGCTTTGCGTCTGCTAAACCAAGTAACGGTGGGGTATCGTAAATCACCAGATCGTAGGTTTCTTTAAATTGCTCCATTAATTTCTGCATCTTTTGAGAAGAGAGGAGCTTAGTTGGATCTGGCGGGATTTGCCCTGCTGTCATCACAAACAAATTCTCTTCAATAGGGGATTGTTGAACAACCTGCTCAAAGTCCAAATCTAGCGAAATCACGTTGCTGAGTCCGTAGCTGTTCATCAATCCCAAGCGATTGTGCAGTTGGGGTAGGCGTAAATCAGTATCAACCAGTAAAACCCGTTGCCCCAAAGCTGCCGCCGTCTGCGCCAAATAAACGGAGGTGGTTGATTTCCCTTCGCCTGCGGTGCAAGAACTGATAACAATGGAGCGAACTTGCGTGTCAGAACTTAATAGCCGAATGTTGGCGTACAGAGAACGGAATGCTTCTAAAAACGGTGAAGTGGTGTAATGAGGTTTTGAATTGTTGTTTAAGCCAATCTTTTGGCTCATCTGTTGCACAAACCCTAAAACCTCTGCAACAGAAGACAATTTACCCGCAACTGCATCAATTTTTTCAAGGTCAGTCAACTCAGGGTTATGAGGAATAACGCCCAGAATTGGTAACTTGCTGATATCCTTAACTTCCTCAGGTGAGTGTAAGACATTGCTAATTTTATCGAGTAGCAAAGCGACACCAACGCCTAGTAACAAACCCAAAACAGCCCCCAACATGGCAGACCGTTTAGTATTTGCGCTAGAAGGAATTGGATCAGTGGGAGGGGTAAGAATCTGCCAGGGAGCTTTTCGTTGACCAGCGTCAATTCGTAATGCTTCCCGTTTTGCCAAAAATTGGTTCAGGTTTTCAGTGGCGATTTTTAATTCTCGTTGGATGTCAGTATACCGTCGAGAAATAACTGATAGTTGTTTGATTTGTTGGTTCAGACTATCTTCCGCCTGGGTCAAAATTTTGTTGCGGGCTTCCAACTCTCGAATTCTACTTGCTACTTCAGTTTGAACTTGCTGCCCTTCTCGACCCAGGAGCGATAGGAGATTTTGTTGTTGATCTTTTAAGACTTGAATATCAGCCGTTCCATCCCGAAACACGCTCGATTCTTTTGCAATTTGGCTTCTAATATCTAGAAGCTGATTTAACAACGCTTGATAACGAGTATTGTCTCGCAGAGCTGAAGCCGATACTGATTCGCTGGGTAATTCAGTTATTTGTTTGGATAAGTCTACATACAGAGCTTGAGTCTCATTGAGCTTAACTTGGGTTTCGAGCCGCTGCTGACCAATTACTCCCTTTTGGTCTGACAAAACTTTGCTAGTTGATTCAGGATCAATTAAGTTAAATTGCTGACGAAAACTTTGTAGCTCATCCTGGAGGGTTTCAACGCGATCGCGCAACTGCGGAAGTTGAGTATCGACAAATTCAATCCCCTGTTTAACATCCGCCAATCGTTCTTCCAGGCTGTAATCAATGTAAGCCTTTGCCGTTAGCTTCAAAATTGCTTGCACTTTTCCGGCATCTTTATCCTGAAAAGAGACATTCAAAATTTCTGTGCTGGTACTGGGTACCACCTTCAATCCAGTCGCCAGCACATCGTAGCTCACATCCGGATACTTCGTCTGTAACTCCTTTGCAATGGGAGATAGGAGCTTAGGGCTTTTTAGAAGTTGCAGTTTTGTCGCATCCAGTCCCTTCTCTCCTGCTGCCTGCTGTTGGTCTTTGCTGCTTAGAGTCTGTGGAACAGAAGAGAGAACCTCAGTTTCAACCGTGACAGGTTTTGTAAGAATATCAAATCCTGCTTGATAAACAGGGGTGCTAGTCATGGACTTTAGTACCGCGGCTGAAGTGACAACCGTTGTGACTCCTAGAATAACGGGGATCCGCCGCCGCAGGGTTGAAAAGACTTGACCCAGGTTTAACCCGCCTTCGTCACCTTTGCTCACCTCCCCTGCAGGAGAAGCCGGCAGCCATTGAAAGCGTCTACCATCTTTAACTAGCTCTGGTTGGGGATATTGTTGACCCTGCATGGTGGTCTCTTCTGCATGTGCTAGGTGGAAGTATGAAGCAAACCCGAAATCGATAAAGTGAACCGTTGCGCGTCTCTATTAATGATGACGGATGAAATGAAAAGCGACTTATTTTCAACGGCGCGCATGATTATCTTCTAAAAATGGAGTAGATGCTAAGAATTGACAGAAAACTGTTAATTGGAGTGATCACGGCGTTTAGGTTATCCGACACGGTTGCCAGGGCAGAGCGGTTGACAATCACAATGTCATCATTACGGAGGGATGGATTTCCGTCTTCATCGACTCCTTTATCCAAATCGAGGCGGACTGATCGCCGGGTTACCGTTCCATCTGAGTTGAGCCGAACCAGTTCCACTGAACGCTTGAATGCTCGAACGTTAAATCCTCCCGCCGCAAGTATAGCCTGATTCAAGGGAGTGTTGGGCGGAACCCGAAGAACACCGGGCTGCTTCACTTCTCCTACCACATTGACCCGGATTGTGTCTGGAGAGAAACTGGCTGCTGCGATCTGCATTGCCTCAGCGGTTGGAATTTCTTTTGCCATCGGGATAACAACCGTGTCCCGATCTTGCAGAATCAAATCCTGATTAATGTCTCCTGTTTGGAGTAGTTTCCACAGATCAATGTCAATAATTTTCTCAGTTCCACTGCGGGTCATGCGGCGCACTTGAATTTTGCGAATATCGGCTTGAGGTTTGATGCCTCCAGCTACTTGAATGGCGCGGGTAATGGTTGGAGGGCGATCGCCGCCGCCTGCGGTTTGTCCTGTTTCCCCAGCCGCACCTGTTCTAGCAGTTGCAGAAACGGTGTAAGGTCCAGGACGGTAGACCTCCCCTACCACCGCAATATTCAACGGTTGGCTGCGATCGGCGGCAAAACTGGCAGAAGCCAATTGCACTGATTCCGTTAGGCTAGTGGTTTTGACGGTAGGAATCATGATCGTGTCGCCGCTACGTAGAGAAATATCTCGTCGCTGGTCGCCGCTTTGCAAAAAGTCCCAGAGGTTAACTCGAAGTACCTGATCTCCTCCTCCTCGTTGGGGGCGGCGCACTTCTACGTTGCGGAGGTCAGCAACTTGGGTAATCCCTCCTGCTAGCTGCAAGGCTCGGGTTACGGTAGGCAGTTGGGAACCTACGTCTGTTGTGGGAATGGTATAGGAACCGGGGCGATTCACTTCTCCCGACACGGCAACTTTTACAGGACGTGGCGCAAGCAGGGTCAGCGTCACAAGTGGATACTTGAGTAGCTTAGAGTATTGGGTGGAAATAGCATCGGATGCTTCTCGAAGCGTCAAACCTTCAACGGAGACGTTACCGATTTCGGGTAGGTTTAAGGTGCCGTCTACTAACACCTGGTTTTCTCCACTAAATCGCGCCACTTTAAACACATCCACCCGAACGCGATCGCCCGCTCCTAAGGTATAGGCATCGCTTGTTTGTACGGTAGTCGAGTCATTTGTTTCTGGAGAGGTGACACTTTTAGCAGGAGATTGTGCCAACCCTGGGGGCAATCCATAGGTGGTAACAAACACCATTAACGTCAAGCTTGCAACCGGTTGAACCAGACGTTTTTTGTAGCCTTCAGTAACTTTACCTACCATATACTCAAGCTTTTTGAAGGTAGTTCCATATTATGGATATTTCTAAAGAAACATCGTTCTATAAAACAGCAAATTTACTGATTCTTCACATGAAAAAATCTGTTTTGTTCGATCGCCTATCCAAATTACATCCTCATTGATGCAAGATGGGGTGACAGAATTCTACTCTAAGCTGCGAATTTATTGAGAAGGTTACATGAGCGTGTCAAGATGATCTAGCACTATTTTTATGACGACTTCTTTGCTGCAAGATTTTCAACCAATCGCCGCGATCGCCACAACTTCTATCGGCGCAAACCAGCTTCAGCCATTGCTTCAAACCCGATCTGCGACACTCTGGGTACCCGCTTCGCTCACGGGAATTGCGGGCGCACAGGTGTACACTGGCTCTCTTAGCGATCACCTCCAAACCCTGTGGATCTCTCATCGTAGTTTTGTATTTTGTTTGGCAACGGGTGCGGTGGTTCGCTTAATTGCTCCCTTGTTGCAACATAAAGCGACTGACCCCGCAGTAGTGGTGGTGGATGAATCGGGGCAATTCGTGATTTCGCTGTGTGGCGGACACCAGGCAGGCGCGGATCAACTTACGAGAATTCTTGCTGCAACAATGGAAGCCACTCCTGTATTAACTGGGGCAACAAATCGTGCCCATCTGCTGGGAATTGATGTGCTGGGAGTGCCCTTTGGCTGGGTAAAAGGCGAGGGAAATTGGACAGCGGTGAGTGCTGCGATTGCGCGGGGAGAGGCAGTTCAGGTTAAGCAAACGGCAGGATCGGATTTGTGGTGTCAGGGGTTGCCACCAGAACATCCATTGATTTGGGGTGAGGAGCAGTTAGGTAAGGCGCAGGTTTGGATTGGGGCGAAGCGGCCCATAGCAGATAGCCAGACCCCCTTAGTTCAATGGCATCCGCGGGTGCTGTGGGTAGGAGTGGGTTGCGAACGGGGGACACCTAAAATCGTCATTGAACAAGCCGTGCAAACTGTGTTTCAACAGCAGGATCTCGTCGAAGCGGCGATCGCGGGGTTTGCCACCATTGACTTAAAAGCCGATGAAGTCGGATTGATCGAGCTTTGTCAGGAACGGAACTTGCCCTTGCGCTGCTTTTCTGCGGCTGATTTGCGAACGGTGACCGTACCCACACCTTCCCTAATTGTGGCAGCAGAGGTTGGAACGCCCAGCGTGGCAGAAGCTGCCGCCATTTTAGCCAGCCAATCCTCCTTCCAGATACGCCATACTCCATCCCCTCATCCCGCCTTACAAGTTGCCAAACAGATTGTTCGAGTTGAGGGACAACCGGGTGCCGTGACGATCGCAGTTGCTGAAGCCACACAGGAATACACAGGGCGCAGTGGGCGGTTGTGGTTGGTGGGAACAGGTCCGGGACAACTAGACCAGATGACGGCGGCAGCAAAGGCTGCGATCTCCCAGGCAGACGTGGTGATTGGCTATTCTCTCTACGTTGATCTAATTGCTGCCTTACTGCGACCGGGGCAAATCATTGAAACGTTGCCGATTACCCAAGAACGACAACGGGCAGAACGGGCGATCGCGCTGGCGCAGTGGGGATTATCGGTTGCGGTGGTGTCATCGGGCGATTGCGGCATTTATGGCATGGCAGGGCTGGTGATGGAACAACTTCAGGCTTTGGGGTGGGATGGTAAAACGCCATCCGTTCAAGTCTTTCCGGGAATTACGGCATTGCAAGCGGCTGCTTCGCGGGTGGGAACCCCCTTAATGCATGACTTTTGTGCGATTAGCCTGAGCGATTTATTAACACCGTGGGACATGATTGAAAAACGGTTGACAGCGGCAGCGCAAGCGGATTTTGTCGTAGCGTTGTACAATCCCAAATCCCAAACTCGAACAGAGCAAATCGCGATCGCACAACGCATTTTTCAGCAGTACCGAGATGCTACCACTCCCGTTGCGATCGTCCGGGCAGCTTACCGTTTAGATGAACAAATTATCCTCACCACTCTGGCAGAATTTCTGCATCATCCAATTGACATGCTGACAACGGTTCTGATCGGTAATCAGAGCACGCGCACCTATGCGAATTGGATGATTACGCCCCGTGGTTATCTGGGATTTGATCGCCAGGAATCTTTAGACTAGAAGAATGATGTCAAACCACTTCCTCACTCTCACTCGCTTCACCCTGCGGCAATGGTTCATTGGCTTGGTAGGGGCGATCGCGCTTTGGCTGGTGGTGCTGCCCGTTCATGCGGCTCCCACGGGTGCCAACTTTTCTAAGCAATATGCGCCCCCTCCCTCTTACAGCAACGCTGAATTAGCCGATCAAGATTTTTCAGACCAGGTTTTGCGAGTAGCGGAGTTCTCCAACGCGAACCTCAACCGGGTGAACTTCACCAATGCTGACCTGACTGGAGCCGTAATGAGCGCTTCTACAATGGTTGACACGTCTTTGCATGGTGCTGATCTCACTCAATCTATGCTGGATCAGGTCAAGATGATCCGCACTGATCTAACCGACGCTATATTGGCAAACGCCATTTTGCTGAGAACAACCTTTGAAGCTGTGAATTTGGCGGGTGCAGACTTTACGGATGCCATTCTGGATGGTGCTCAGGTAAAAGCGCTGTGTCAAGTTGCGAGTGGGGTGAACTCGAAAACAGGCGTTTCTACCCGAGACTCATTGGGCTGTTGAACAAATGTTCAATCAACTGCTTCCTTCTAAGCTGCTTCTCTGGCAATGTCAGATTTCTCAGTTAATCAACCTAATTCCATGCCTGCCTCTGCCTTTACCTTGCGACGACGAGTTGGAGTGATTGGTGGTGGGCAGCTTGCTTGGATGATGGCAGATGCGGCAAAAGTGTTAAACCTCGATCTAATAGTGCAAACTCCTAACGATCGCGATCCGGCGGTGGCGATCGCGGCTCAAACTATCCTGGCACCCATTGCCGATGCTAAAGCAACGGCTCAGCTTGCTGCTAGCTGCGATGTCATCACATTTGAGAATGAGTTTGTGGATCTGGAGGCATTGCGCCAACTCGCCCAACAGGGAGTGTGTTTTCGCCCCAGCTTGGATGCGTTAAACCCCTTGCTGGATAAGTTTCATCAGCGATCGCTCCTTAAACAATTGGGACTGCCCACTCCAGCATTTGCAGCGGTAACGGCTGAAGAAATAGCGACAAACTCCTTCCAGGCGTTTCCATTCGTGCTCAAAACTCGTCGGCATGGGTATGACGGTCAAGGAACCTTCATTTTGCATAGCCTAGATGACTTAGCCGCCATTTTACCCCGCTTACAACACGTGCCACTGTTGTTGGAAGAATTTGTGCCGTTTGAGCAAGAATTAGCCGTAATGGCGGCTCGTTCGGTGGATGGCGAAGTGGTAATTTATCCCGTGGTGGAAACGGAGCAGAAAAATCAGGTGTGCCGCTGGGCGATCGCGCCTGCGGAGGTTTCCGATTCGGTAGTTAACCAGATAAACGCGATCGCTGAAACGATTCTTACCAGCCTGGACGTTGTCGGGATCGTTGGCATTGAGCTATTTCTGACCCCATCCGGTACCGTTTTAGTAAACGAAATTGCACCCCGGACTCACAACTCTGGTCATTTCACCCTTGATGCGTGCCAAACATCTCAGTTTGAGCAACAACTCCGAGCTGTGTGTGGGGTGGCATTGGGTAATTCAGCCATGATCTCGGACGGCGCTTTCATGGTAAATCTGCTAGGTTATGAGCAATCTCACAGTGATTATGTCGAGAAGCGCCATCAGTTAGCCTCTCTACCAGGTGCTCATGTTCATTGGTACGGTAAGGCAGAATCTCGTCCTGGACGGAAATTGGGGCACGTCACCGTGTTGTTAGAGCACCAGCCAAACCAAACAATTCGACAGCAGGCGATCGCGCAGCTTCAAACCATCGAATCGATTTGGTATGGTGCCTAGTGCTGCAAGTATCAAATTTCCGCCAAACGTTAGATGTTCCTAACAATTAAATGCTCATACACTTAGAAAATATTGTCTCATTTTTGCGCCCCTGCCTTACAGTAGAGGAGTTTCGAGCCAATTACTCAGTCAATTCACTGCGATTTGTTCGGTTATCTTCCCTTTTGAGTTGAGCTTTCTCCGAAAAAGCTTGCCCTAAGATTGAAGTATGGTACTATCGATACCTGGAATCTAAACCACAACGGTTGCAATCAAAACTACACTGATCGAAACGTGGAATGCATTGCAACTAAATGGCATCTAAAGCTCTTGAAGTTTCAGTTCGATACTATGCTTAAGAGCTTCTAGAGATGTGTTAGGAAGTCCTTACGTAAATTTTTGAAAATTTGTTCATGGTCACAACAGGCGATATGACCCAGAAGGTTACTCACCCGATGGCTAAGCTGCAACGTCAAGTTCAAAAACTTGTTGATTCAAAGCTGCTTAAACCAACTGATAGTATTTGGAAAATTGCGCTCCTTTATGGAGACGATTGGACATTTTGGAAGCAAGAATTGCTGGCTTACGACTTCACCATGCAAGACCCGGTGAGCGAGTTATTGCTTGTTGAAAGCTGGGATGACGAAGACTAAAACTTCGTTACAAGCAGTTCTTTAAAGCATGAATGAGTTCTTTTGCAGTCTGGTAGCGGTTCGCTGGATCTATTTCAGTGACTCGCCAGATCACAAGCTGTAATCTGCGCGAAAGTCCTGCAATTTTGTCTAAATCAAATCGATCTGATGAGTCTCCGCGTCGCTGTAGACGTAGGGGACTCATTCCTGTAAGCAAAAACACCAGGCTGGGACCGATCGCATATAGGTCAGATTGGATAACGGGTCGCCCCTGAACCTGCTCGGGCGCGCTGTAACCTTCTGCCCCAATTCGGGTACCGGGCGCTAGCCCCGCTGCCTTCACCGCACCAAAATCTAATACCACAACCCGCTGATCTACATTCCGAACCAGCAAGTTCCCAGGCTTAATATCACGGTGAATGATGGGTGTGGGGCGGTTGTGCAGATAGTCCAGTACTTCACAGGTTTGGACCATCCACCCGATCGCCTGCTCCATCGCCACAGGTCCTTGCTGACGCACCCGCTTTTCCATATCCCGCCCGTGAATTAACTCCATGACAAGATATTTCTTGTCGTTCTCAATAAAAAAGTCGTAGTAGCGGGGAATGCCCGGATGTTCTAACGTTTTTAAGGTGCTGGCTTCTCGCTCAAACAATTCTTGGGCTTTAGGAATGCGGGCAACATCCGCATTCATTTCCTTCAACACTTGTAGCTTGCCAATGGGTGCTCCCCTGGGCCGCGGAACACCCATAGGGTTCCAAACTAAATAGGTCGTTCCCATACCACCACGCCCTAACACCCGCAAAACCTGATACTGGCGAACGGTTTTTTCAACCCGGATTGGTTGCCCGCAGTGAATGCAGAATAAGTTGTCGGCTGGATTTCCGGCGTGAGTGCAACGTGTGGGAGCGGTAGACTGGGTTGGATCAGGCAACTGAGGTGGGGATGACTGGGCAGGGAACGCAATGGTTGGTGAAGACGATCGCGACTCAAGCTGAAACCGCAGCACTGGACCCTCTTGAGCCAGTTGAATCAGAACTTCGTCTTCTAAAATGCCTTGTGCGATCGCTTCCCCATTAACAAATGTGCCGTTGACGCTGTGATTAATCAATTGCCAGCCTTGTATGGGTGTTTGGCTGTCTGCGCGTCGAGGTAAGTCAATCCGCCGCAGTTCTGCGTGAAAGCGCGAAACAATCGGGTTATTGAGAATGATGTGATTTTCTGGAGCGCGACCAATCCGAATCAGCGTTTCTTGAGCGAAGCGCCAGTGGCGAACGGGTTTTGGATCTGGCAGGTGGAGAAGGGTCAGCGTGACCATGCGATGCAAAATCCGATTGGATTGGGGCAATGCATCCATTAAACACGGCTTTCGATGGAATTGTGGGGTTACCGCAGATGTTCCAGGCTGGGGCGAACTTTGGCACGAATGGCGATCGCGGTTACATTGTCATGCCCGTTGTATTGATTTGCCAGCTCAATCAACTCACTCACACCCTTATCAAGATTGGTTTGAGAACTGAGCAACGGCTGAACATGGCTTTCCCAGTGTTTCTCTAAGAGGTCGTTGTCCGACAAACCATCCGAGCAGAGCAGCAGTACCATATCTTCATTCAGCTCGAAGAACTGCACATCCGGTTTGACAAAGTGTTCATCTCTCGGTCCCAATGCTTGAGTCAGTTGATAGGCATCCGGGCGAGAGTAGGCTGCTTCTGGGTCAATTCCGCGTTGAATTTCTCGCTGCCCCACCTCATGATCCGTCGTAATTTGCTCTAGCCCGCGTTTGCGTGTGTAGCGGTAGAGGCGACTATCACCCACATGAGCGACTGCCACATCCGTGTCATAAATCAAAACCACGATCAGCGTAGTCCCCATGCGTCCACTGCCCGATCGCGCATTTTGCTGGTTGACATCAAAAATTGCTTTATTTGCCAGCAACACGGCTTCTGTCATTGTGGCGGCATCGGGCAACCCTTCATTGCTGATACCGGGGAAGGGGGTTTGCTGCCATTTTTCTTTAAAGTATTTACGAATCGTGTCTACAGCGAGAGCGCTGGCAACTTCACCACCCGCGTGTCCGCCCATGCCATCACACAAAATGTAAAGGTTGCGAGCGTGAAGGGTTTTGCCAGAGGGGCTTTCAAGTTTAAGAACCTGGGTTTCGATGCCGAAGTAGTCTTCGTTGTGTTCTCGCTGCCGTCCAACATCAGTGCGCCCAACCTCCTCCAAGTTGAAAAGCTGCATTGGCAGGACGATAGTGGGCATTTCGTCACTGTCAAGCTGGGTGTCGTCTTCCTCGTCCTCATCAATGGGAAGTTCAAGCCGAGTGGGTGCAGTCACAGCGCTCATATCGGCGGAGCCTAAAGAACATGACTCCGCTGAACGGGCAACCTCCAAACGCGGGTCTAGCATGGCATCAGGCAGGGGAGAAATAGCGGGCGGTTGCAACGCTTGGGCGATCGCTTCAATCCGGGCTTGCACTGCTTCCACGGTGGCTAATTTTTGGTCTTCCACGTCTAGCAATAATTGAGAAAAAGCTTCAACGTAAGTCTTTTGAGATTCTGCAAACATCACTCGCCACATTCGTCCTAATTCTTGCAGCGGCAAAGCCCCATCAATCGCATTAAAGTATAGGCGTTGCAGACACAAAGCCTGATCTTCCACGTTGACTCGCAAATTATCCAACACTAGCAAGCTCTGCTGACATCTCCAGGGTTCCATCGCATCCCAGAGTTCTACCATCTCATAGAGCCACTGCAAAACTTGCAACATCGGCAACACAGCTTCATCGTCTTGCCATACATCCATTAACGTGGAATAGCACGAGCGATCCTCTAGCAGCAGTACAGTCTGCTGTTCTGACTGCCAGGCATTGTGAATGGCGGGTAGAGCGTGATAAAGCTGACTATTGAGAGCAATGTAAGGCTGGGCGATCGCTGGTAATGACAGCGCCTCCATGGAATCTGCCCAGTGGCTTGTTTCGCTGGTAACTGCACTGAAGCAGTCTGGATCAAGGTCATGGGGAGCGTCATCCAGATTTTTTAGCACCAATGCTTCTAGAACCGAAAGCTGAAACGGGTTGCAGTCTAGGACAAGCCCTTGCTGTTCTCCTCCGTCATCTGGTGGTGGAAACGGCTGCAGAAGCTGATATCGCTGCTGCAAATCTAGATAACCATTAAAGCCTTTAGCTGGGTAAACCGTGGCTGACAAATTTTCGACTGGACGTGAATTGGATGTAATAATCGCCCACCAAACAACCCCAACTTCTGCCCCACACTCTGCACAGTTCATTTGATCGAATGGAACCAGCGCACTACATTCGACACAGGTGTTATGCGTCAAAGATGTGCCGCATTGTTGGCAAAATTTATTGTCGGTAGGATTCTCAAACTGACATTGGGGACAGATCAGCATAGTTGCTTTCCTTAATTCCCAGAAGGTCAGACTCGTCCACATTTAGCTTAGGGAATGACGGACAGGCTAAGAGGACGATTGGTACACCTGCTGAATTGACTATAAAAGAGTTCCCAACAGGAAAGAGTGTTTTGCGGTTCAACTTTTTGACCTGCTTTACTTTTTTGTGAATGGTAAATTATCTAAGTTGCGATCGCGTTGCCTGTGCAAGGTTCATCGCTTCTTCCACCCAGCGATTCAACTTCACGTTGAAATTTGTTGGGTACTCACCTGATTGTCATCGAAGAGTCTTGACAAAGCGAGTCTAGCTTATTTAAGCAGGATTCGCCAACTAAATCGCCTGTCTACAGGTTATTTGAATTTTTGTAGATCCGCTCCTTCTTTAAGAATACGCTTTAACGCCGACACGCGTTCCTTGCCCCTGTATTCCCAATAAACGCTTGATAACCCCCATTGTTCAGGATTCTTTTTAGAAAAATTTAAACTTGCACGATCGCATCTTGGTTAGACGGAAGCACAGTTTCCTCAAGACTTGCCCACAGTGGGCGATCGCGCAAGCCGCAATTGCTGCTTTAATTCGTCCAGTTCCTCTGGCAGCACGTCGCGCCACTGCCCTGGCTCCAGCCCAAGCAGATTTAAATTGGCAATCTTAACTCGCACCAGGCGCAGGGTGGGAAACCCAACAGCAGCGGTCATGCGGCGCACCTGGCGATTGCGTCCTTCAGTTAGGGTGATTTCTAGCCACGCCGTGGGTACGTTTTTGCGAAATCGAATGGGAGGTTCTCGCGGCGGCAGTAATGGTTCATCCTGCAAAAGTGTGACCACCGCAGGACGAGTTCGATAACCCTGGATTACAACCCCCTGGCGAAGTTGCTGGAGAGCTGTTTCATCAGGAACGCGATCAACCTGAACCCAATAAGTTCGGGGGTGGTGAAATTTGGGGTTAATCAAGCGATGTTGCAGTTCACCATGATTGGTGAGCAATAGTAACCCTTCGCTGTCGTGATCGAGTCGTCCTACTGGGTAGAGGTCTGGAATGGCAATGTAGTCTTTTAGGGTTGGGCGAGGCGGTGTTTGAGAGTCAGCAGTTGCGCGATCGCTCGTGAATTGGCACAGCACGTCATAAGGCTTGTAGAACAAGAGATAGCGATAAGACGGGGTCTTAGTGATAGAACGCTGTCTTTGGTGATGAGCCATGCCTGATGTTGCCTGACCGATGAGGCTCAATGTGGACTAAAAAACACTTTCAGGTTAGTTAATTCTGACGCGGAATCGCACAAATCCAACGTTGTTGGTGGGTGTGTTGGCAACAGTCCCTAAATTAAAAATAATTGCGCCATTAGGGTTTCGCTGATCTGGGCAAGCATTATCGCTTGGTAAGGGAGCCAGTGGAGTAAACACTGTTCCCCCAGAACTTGCTTCTCCAGTGCCTACTCGAACCACATTGGTGAGTGGAATCAAAGAGGTGCCAGGAGGAATCAGGTCACAGATGCTGGCATCGGTAGCGGGGGCTGAACCAGTTGAGAGAAAGTAAACGGTGTATTCCACTTCGTCTCCTGTTTGCAGGGGGGTGGTATTGTTCACGTTGATTAGCCCAACGGGAGCACCCGGCGGGATGAGTTGTGTCCACCCAGGGGCGTTGTCGTTGGTTGTGGCTGGATCATCCACAAAGATCCCAAAGTTAGTCCCTGCTAGAGGTACTCCACTGCGCGTAACGTTGGTGATCCGTTTCACCAAAACAAAGGAACCTTGTCCTGTCGTTGGAGGGGTTCCACCGGGCAGGGTGATGATGGTGACATCGTTGTTGTTGGAGGGATTGCCATCACCATCCGGATCGGAGTTCGCTCCATTGTTGGATTGCTCCTGAACGCGATCGCCCGTGTTGGTGGTACCTGTTCCTATCGCTGTGTTTGTATAGGTTTGTGGAAGGCTGGGCGGAATGATGGTGACGCTAAAAGTTACACTGCCCGTGGCTCCTGCCCCTAACGTATTGACCCCATCCTGCAACAATCGAGTGTCTGTGGTGCCGTTAAACCCAGGATTCACCGTAAACGTTTGACTCTGAGGCTGACTAACTGAGGCGATCGTGGCATTGGCAAACGTGGTTGCCAGGTTTTCGGTTAGTTGAACGTTACTCAACAAATAGGGATCGGGAGCACCCACAACAGGAGCTAAGTTGGTGGCTGAAACTGTATACGGAATGGTAAAGGTTCCATCAGCATTGCGAACCGGGGTTCCGGCTTGCTTCGCCACTCCTAAATTCGGTAAACATTCCCGTAAGGCGACAGCGGTAACACCAAAGTCATCTCCCAAAATATTCTGGGTTTCATCCACGATCCGCAGTTGCAGGGACGTTTGCCCAGGAGCCGTCGTAAATCGAAATTGCACTGGCACCCATGCCTGGCGAACGTTGGCAATATTGGGAAATCCTGGCAAGGGACTGCCATCTCCCACCACGATCGCATTCGCTGTTTGAACACCATTCGCCTGTAGTCGAATTTGGGGATCTAAGCCCGGAGCATTGGGAAGCAACAGGTTGAAGAACAGTGCCTTGAAGTTGTAAACCGTGTTGGGCGAGACGTTAACCGTTTGGCTCCACAAGACAGGGGGCGGCGTTCCGGGTGGTGCAGGCGGAATAATGGTGGGCTGTCCAGCCGTGTTGAGGTTAGGGTTGGAATAGAGATAGGTAGGAATCGCAATTGGATCGAGTCCAGCATCGGTGGCTTCTGTGACATTGACTCCACGACCACTTACAACACCAGCAGGTGCCGCCGGAATTTGACCGCCGTTAAACCGTTCATCCTGGATGGAAAGCCCCCCTCCTCCAAACTGGCTTGCACCGCCTGGTACGTCCGATGGATAGACGGCATCACCCCGATAGGGCAGGTCGCTGAAGAAATCTACAACTGGAGGAACGATGGTTGGGGGTGTTTGTACTCCTAAGCCAGTGCCTGCATTGGTGGTGAAGTTGCCATTCCGAACGCGGTTCGTTTGGCTTTCTCGTGTTCCAACAGGGCATCCGGCGTTGCTACCAGCGATTTGAGCTTGGGCAGGCGGTAAAAAGAGGTGGGAGTTAATCAGTACGCCCGAAGAAATCAGGCACGTCAGGATTTTCAGGGGGCGGTTCATCACGTCTTCTCACTGGGCAATGGGCAAACGAGCAGTAGTAGATGCACATGGAATGAATAGGGGGAAGGAGGAGTGACGCTTGAATGGTCAACACTCTGCGATCGCTGCCATTGAGCAGGTTAACCGTTAAGGTTCAATTTGCAAGTCGGTTTCCTGCACAATGACTTCGATATCGCGGGCATCTTTGTAGTCAATCTCCACTCGGCGATCGCGAGCAAAATCCACTTTTGAACTGCCCTGAGTTGCCCGTTGACGCTCACCAAAACTCCGAATGGTCATGCGTTCGTTGGTAACTCCTTTACGCAGCAGGTAGTTGCGAGTGTTCCGTGCCCGGCGTGCGCCCAGATCCAGGTTGTAAGCATCAGTAGCGCGGGGGTCGGTGTGTCCTTGCAGTTCGATGATGATCGTGGGATTTTCCAGCAGTGCTGCCGCCACTTTGTCTAGCACTTTGGCACTGGCAGGGCTGATGAAGTCTTTATCCAGGGCAAAGTGAACATTCTTAGGAACCCGCAAGATAATAGGTTCTGGTGGGGGTGGCTGCTCAACTGGGGGTGGCGCGGCGGTAACACACTGCGGCGCTGAGGAAGGAGGTTGGCTGGCCGGTGTCTCGGCTGGGGTGCCATCAGCGGCGCGGATCCGCACGGTGGGAGCCTGTTCGGAGGTGCCATACAGGGGATGAACCGCGATCGCGCTAATCTGATCACCTACTTTCAGGTCATTCAGAGTCGTGCTGAATTCGCCGGTTTCTTTGGTTTCAATGGTTGCGATCGGCTGCGTCAGAGAGCCATAGCCATTGTCATTCCCGCTGACCCGATACAGCTCAACTTGAGAACCAGGGTCAGCTTTACCAAAAATTTCCACGGGTGATACCTGATCCGGCGTGCTGGCAGATTTCCCCAGCCCTACAAACTCTTGTGTCACAAATTGCGGTGGATTGATGGCAGCGTTGCCGGTTTCCAATCGGCGGAAAAAGCTATTGCGGATGGGGTTGGGGCCATCCCCTTTCTGGTAATCAAATACGTCGGTGTTTTGCTGCATTGCCAGATCAATGCTCAACCCTTCTAACCCCACAAAACGGTTGGAAAGAATCGTGGCTCTCTGGCTCTCTGGGTAAGCCGCGACGACCACTCCCGGACCGGCCTGGTAGCTGATCTGATTGCCCCGCACCGTGTGGTTACTGCCCATTAGGTAAACCGCAGCTCGACGGAAGCGCCTGCCGTTATAGGTCACCTGGTTATCGCGAATCTCAACCGAGCCGGAGGGTTTGAACAGGTAAATACCGCTGCCATCATTGCCACAAATCAGGTTGCCCGTAATTTGGGATTGGTTAATTTCGCCTTCTAAACGAATAGCATCGGGCATTCCTGCTAAGCCATTGCTGGTGATCACGTTTTCCGTGACTTCCATCTTCTCGGCGTTGGCACCCGTGATGATGGCGCTACCTTCGTGGTCGGCAATCCAGTTGCGACGAATAATCGTATTGTCACCGTTGAAGACCGACACGCCAAACGCCGAGCGGGTTCCCGTGGTGCGGGCTGATCCGTCAGCCGACGGGGGAATGCCAATCCAGTTGTTCTCGATTATGGTGCGCTGGGCGGGGGTGTCATCCGCGTAAAAGGGGGAGAAGTTGGCTGGCGTAGGATGCTTACGAAGAGCGGGGGGCGCAAACCGATGGGCAATGAAAATATCCGCAGGTGGGGTACTGGCAGTGTTTTGGTGGTTGGAGGTAAACCCGTAGAGGCTCAAGCCGCGAATCGTGATGTTGTTGGCTTCGACGGTTAAACCGCGAAATACCTCTTTACCCTCGGCAGGGGTGATGGTGACCACGGGAATCGGCATAGGCAATTCATTAATGGCAGAGCGATCGCCCTGGTAGCCTGGCTGGGTCGTGCCATCGATCGCCATTCCCTGAACTGCCAGGGGTGGTAGAACTTCCACCAACCGAATGGTGGTTTGGTCTGCGGGAAGATTAAATTCAATTGCAAATCGGCTGGCAGGGCTAAGTTGTGCTTTCTCCGCATCCGATAGCTTTTCCACTGGCAGGGTGCCATTCACAATCGAAATGGCTTCCCGCAGGGTCAGGCTGGCATCGGGTTGGATGATGTCCTGGTTACTAGTCACAACCAGGCGGAGCGGCTGTGATGGGGGAGTGACAACAGGCAACGGATCAGCGAAGGCGCTGGGCGCTAGCCCTAACAGCATCAGGGAAGTGGTGAACAACGGTTTTTGGTTCATTGCGCGGTGCCCTCTGGTTCTGGCTGGGCTGGCACGGAGGTTTGTGCAGATGTGGGAGGAGTGGGTGCGGTTCCACTGGGCTGACTGGGTTGAGTTGCCAGGGGTTTTACCAGCGATTCTTGTTGTTGGGGGGGTGCCACTTTGCGATTGGGGAAACTGATGCCAAAGCCGCTCAAAAGCTGATCTAACTTCAGCGATAGGGTAACGTAAACCCCATCTTTGGTGCGGTTCAGGTCGCGATCGTTGGCGTTGCCAAAGTTGTAGCCAAGCGCTACCCGCAGGTTGGGATTGAGGTAATAGCCCAATTCGGCAGCTAACCCAACTTCATCAAAGTTGACTACGGATTGGCTAATCCAACGGACTTCAGCGGCGGCATCCCAGCGGAAGCCAAAGCGGTAAGCTGCACGAAATTGCCCTAACGTAATGGCGTTGGTGCCCAACAAATCTCTTGCCAGGTAGGAGCGGGTGCTGCGAAGGGCAAATTTGCCGTAAAACTCCCAGCGCCAGTTTGGAGCGTAAATCGCTTCCAGCGCAAAGAGATGCACGTTCGACCCGGTACCACTCCCGATCAAAATGGTGTCAGGAGTCGTTGATGGGTTCTGGCGGTACTCGTAGCGCAGCAGGGCGTTGAATTTGTCATCAGCCGGGTTGCGGTAGGCTAAGCCTACTTTGACGTTGATGGTGTCTGCCAGTCCCGAATCGGCTAAAAGCTGGTTAGCAAAATTGGCTTGTTGATAGCGTCCCAGTGCCGTTAATGAAGGGGAGAGTTTTCCAGCGGCAGAGGCGGAAATTACCATTGTGTCGCTGCTGTCGTCACCATCGCGATACTCAAACCGACCACTGGCTTTGAAGTTAGGATTATCGGTGTAATCCATCCCGATCGCGTAGCTGGTGTAGGAGGAGAGTCCGAGGGAGGCTGCGCTTTGACCTGATGCCAGCGGTTGAGGAAATTGTTGCCCGGCGGCGGTGTAGGCAAACAGGTCGGTGGCAACGCGCTCGTAGCCAAGATTGAGGCGCAATCCTGGAGCCAGGAGAATGCGGTGGTTTAGCCCCAGAGCTGATTGGCTCGACCAACCATTGACTCCATTCAGGATGGAATAGCGACTGGTAAAGGTGGTGTCGTCGGATAAGCGTTTGTCGGAGATGATGTCCAGGCTGGTGAAGGAGTTGGTATTAATTTCGCTGGTTCTTTCGACAAACTGTTGGGCCAGGCGAACGGTGACATCGGGAGACACAATCCAGTCCAGCCCGACCGTGGTGCGGTTGGGATAAAGCGGATCAGAGTCGCCCAGGTTACGCTCATCTTGCACTCGGAAGATCAACTCTTTGAGGATGGGATAGTTGAGGCGCGAGATGAGCTGGTTGCTGTCTTCTTCTAGACGGTTTGGCAGAATTCGATCCTGGCGCGATCGCCGCACCCAATCGAGTCCCAGTTCTACCGGACCAATTTTTTGGCTGACACCTGCTTTGAACGTGGTTTGACTGTTGTCTACCCGGCTACCTGGAATGGGTTCGCGGGTGGGGTTAAATAGGTCGCCAAAGCCCGTGGTTGCCAGGGCGGAGAGTCCACGAGCGGCTGAGGCAATCCCAAAATTAATTTCTCGATCAAATTGAACGAGTGCCTGAGTGGTGGGACCAAGTCGGGCACTGAGTTCGGCTCCGTAACGGGTTTGTCCAGGAGTGAAACTGGCGGTGGCGTTGTTGGTGAAGCCCGTTTCAACCGAGCGGTAGTAGGCTCGCCCAAACACTCCCGGCGTGATTGAGCCAAATAATTCAAAGCGGTAAGCGTAGCCGCCGATGTCGCCCCGGAAAACGGAGTCGAAATCGGAACGGGCAACTTCTGCGACGAACTGGGCATCTTTACCCAAATTCACCAAAACATCCCCGCCATAGACTTCTAAGCGCTGGTCGCCTTGATCTTCTCGGAGATAGGTGAAGCCTGCCCAAATCTCCCGTCCTAATTCACGAGAGAAGTTGTATTGTGCTCGCCCTGCGTAAAGCTTGCCGCCATCTTCCAGGCTGTCGTACTGATAGGTGGCGACGATTTGCCGCCTCAGGGTGCGCCCAAATGGGTCAAATTCTAGCGCGTTAATGTTGCGTCGGAAGAGGACTGCGCCGCGATCGTAGTCAATTTCGTAGTCCACGCCACGATACAACGGTTTGCGCTCAATTACGGTGCCTGGTCGCAGCAACTCTTCCGTTTCCAGGAAAAGGTTTTCACTGCCTGCGATCACCAAGCGGCGCGACAGGAAGTAATAGCCGCTAGTGCCGTTGGGGGCGATCGCATCCCGCTGAAACCCACTGACGTTGTTGGCATACGCCATTGTGATCTGCAAATCGCCCAGGTTGTAATTTGCCTTAAAGCCGTGTAGTTGGCGAGTCGTGGCAGTATAAAACTGGGAGGCACGAGCGAATTCCTGGGTAGTGTAATCCCCCCACATGGCGAAGTCTGACCCGGCACCGAAGACGGGCGAAGTCCGCTCAATCTTGAAGTAGACACTGTCGATGGACGGTGTGAGGTAATCTACCGTAGAGCTATCGCCGTAGACTGGGTAAACCTGATCGCAAAACTGCGGATCGCGGAACAGGCGAGTTGCGCCAGAACAATCTTGGTTGAGGGGGCGCTGGTTGTTGAAAGCGCCAGTAAACAACCATTCGCCAATGCGTCCACTGGCAAAGGCTGCCGTGCTAAAGTCTACCCGGTAACCCTGATCCAGCAGACTGGAGCGCAGGAAGTTTTCAAAGCTGTTGTAGTAGTCCAGTCCAGCTTGCCCGAATCGCAGATTTACCTGTCCCGACAAAATGAATGGACGCAGGTTGGTAATGAACTCTGCCTGGGTATAGGTTTCAAGCGTTTTGTCGTAAGGGTTGCGCGTGACAAAGGACGGTTGGTTGCTGGGCGGATAGGGTAGATTGGTTGGTCTTTCTACTGGAGTGATGGATGGGAACGGGGCATTCGTCGGCTTTTTGATCTCATCCTGGGTAACTAGCTGATGGCGATCGACGGCGGCTCGAATCCGCACCATTTGCGGATCCAGACTGGATTGTAGTTGGGCCCTAAACTTGCCACTCTTTGCGAGTACCTGGAAGCCAGGACGGTCTTTGTCGTGATCGGCTCCCACAAATTTGCCTGCACTGGCGGTCAGCGTTACCACCGCATCTTTGGCGATCGCTTGCCCTGCTTCGTCTAGAATCTGTCCTTCAACCGTCAGCGCCGATCGCCCATCGGCGGGTACACGGGTTTCTTTCAGCGGCAAAAACTCGATCTTGGCAGCGGTTTCTTTCACCGTTACCGTTACGCTCACCGGAGCACTTCCCTCAGCCTGCACCGTTAGCGTATTCACGCCAGATTTCAACGGGATTTGATACCAGACCTGAGTCGTTTGGTTGGTGGTGGTATCGTCCTGTTTTTGGGTTGAAGTCGTGGAACTGAGGGGTTTCTCATTCACTAGCACCTGCACGTTGGTGCCCGTTGCATACCGCACAATGAGGTCGGTAGACTTTTGAGACGTAACCGATTCCTTCGGGGTAAGGACTTGAATTCCGGTTGCGGTCTCAGCCTGGCTGATTTGAGTGATTTTTGGGAAAATCGGTGGTTGTGCAGGGGATTTAGCCGGTCCCGTAATCAACGATGGCTGATTCACCAACTTGGGTGAAGCCTGCCCGGCAATTGCCCCATTATCTTTAGTAGAGGTTAGAAGGCTAAGCTGACTAGCTTCAGTCGTTCCAACTATACTTTCCGATTTCGCACTTTCCGATTTCGCTGGGGAAGCGCCATTGGGTTGCAGGTTGGCACCCGCCAGAGATGCTACCTCGCTGGCCTGGGCAGCGGTCACTGCGCCAACGGCTCCTAAAAGGGTTGTCAGGAAGCTCAAATGAGCGATTGAAGATCTCCACATAACTACCGCTGACCCTCCCTAAAGCTCGGTGTTACAGCAAAGTTCATTCGAGCCAACCCGCCTGGAGCCAGTTTTACCAGTCGGGATGGTGCATTGGCTTCGATCCGATACAGGTTAGGAGCAAGTGTGTAGCCCGGTAAACTGGTTAAGTCCAGGGTGCCAGTGCGATGTCCGGCAACGGCATAGGGCAATGAGAACAGTCCGTTTGCGTCCGTTGTGATGCGGTTGCCGTCATCCATAAAGACCACTGCATTTGGCACACCTGGTTCTCCAGGCTGCTGTTCGCCGTCGTAGTTCTTGTCTACAAACACGCGCCCAATAATCGTGCCACAGTCTGACAAAATGCCAGGGCGAATTCTGAGTAGGTGCGTTGCGTTGTTACTAACCACTTCACCCCCCGCTGGATTTCTAGCACGGGCAACTGCCAGGTTTCGTCCAGACCCGCGCACGGCATCTGGAGTCAGCAGTGCTCCGTAAGCAATCGTTAGAGTTTGCTGGGGTGCCAGGCTGGGGTAGGTAAAGGTGACAACCTGCCCATTCACAGTTGCTCCAGAAAGGTTCACAGGAGCGCTTGGACCGCCTGCGGTACTGAGTGAAGCGCGGGCAGAGTTGTTGACGTAGCGCAAGCCGAGAGGCAATGTATCCGTCACCACTAAATTTGTTAGGGTGCTGTTTCCGGAGTTTCTAATTAAAAGACGGTAGATAGTAGTGTCGCCTGGCTCTGCTGCACCGCGATCGCCCACCTTAATAATTTCCAATCGTTCAGCAACTAGTGGAACAGTCACCGTGTTTGAGCGCACCGTTTGGAATGGACCACCCGGCGTTCCGCGAAAATTGGCTGTGGCAGTGTTAGGGATAATCGTTTGGGCAATCGCAGAAAGCCCGTGGAAACTCAAGCCACCAACTGCCAGCGCAAGCGAAATGCGCCTTAGATGCTTGAGTCCCAACAAGGTTGTTGGAGAACTCATCCAAAAGCTCAGAAAGTATTCAAAGGTCTACAGTGTGGAGCTTACTTTTGGAGACGAGACCAGCAACTAGCTTTCATCGCTAGCACGAAATAAAGTGGAGGATTGAGCGAAAAAATCACGGACTTTGAAAAAATCAAAAACCTGATGACCAAAGCCGTAGAATCACGGAAATTCCAAGAACAGCGAAACCGGTAAACCAAAGCTTACCAAAGATATTCTACTATCACCAGATAACAGGGATGCACCAGATAGAGGTTACCGTACCTTCTCTGTTGTCACAGAGTCAAGTTTTTAAAGATCATGGTGGTTTTTCATCGGGTTTTAGGTAGGGGCGATCGCAACCTTCAAGGTGTGGCAGAAATCCGCAATTTCACGGAGTCCTTTTTCCGGTGTGCCATCAGCTAACCGCTTCACAAAAGCACTGCCAACAATGGCAGCATCTGCGCCCCATGCCATCACCTGATGAGCATGTTCTGGTTGGGAAATGCCAAACCCTACGCCAATTGGCTTATCGGTAACGCCCCTCAGTTCTACAAGCAAATCTCTCACTCGCGATTCCATTTGCGTTCGGATACCTGTGACTCCCGTGGTGCTAACTAGATAAATGAATCCTTGAGAGCGCTCAGCGATCGCTGCAATGCGTTCACGGGGCGTAGTGGGCGCAACAAGCAAAATAACTTCGATACCATATTTTTGTGCTGGTTGAAGCAAAACCTCAGCTTCTTCTAGGGGTAAATCAGGAACCACTAGCCCTTTCGCCCCTGCCGCCGCCACCGCTTGCAAAAATGGCTCAACCCCTCGATTTAGGATCGGGTTGTAGTAAGTGAAAAGAATGATGGGCGATCGCAACTCTGGACTAACTCGTTGCACCATTTCCAACACCGCTTCTAGTCGCGTTCCTCGCTGAAGTGCCCGTGTCGCAGCCGCTTGAATTACTGGACCATCTGCCAGCGGGTCAGAATAGGGAACCCCTAATTCGATTAAATCAGCGCCATTTTCATCTAAGACTTTCAACGCCTGTTCAGTAGTTGCCAGATCAGGATCACCCGCTGTGATAAATGGAATCAGCGCACAACGGGCGTGGCTCCGCAGATGCTCAAAGCATTGGGAAACTGAAGTCATATTTCTCTATCAACTGCTTAATAAATCTATTGAGTTGGCTTAGAGGTTGGATTTTCCGCTTCAATTTCCGCTTGAAGCGCCACCAACTCTTCTGGAGTTAGTTCTTCAAAACGTTTTTGTAGAACGGCTTCCTCATAATCTCGACGTTGTTGATGATAGGTCATCGACCCGGTGACTGCTCGAAAAACGTAAGTGACAAGCCAACCCACCAGCCCCCCGACTAAAAGAGCTTGAGTCCAAATGCCCGCATCAACACTGTCTAAACCCGCAACCTGAAGCAAAGCAAAGACTAAACCGCTTGCCGCAAAAATGCCAATACCAATACCAACAACATCAACTCGACGCATTTACCCAGCAATCTCGCGACGTTTGGGACGGAAATTCAGGAACGGCGACAGTAAGAGTAATCCCGGAAAAAAGAAAAATACCAAGAAGTACATAAAGCCGCGCTCAAACGAACTCGCAACGTACCAGCGCTGATTCAAATAAAAATATAAACCGGCTGGTATTACGACCAAAAAGGCTCCTGCCAAGACCAAATACAGAAGGGCAATAAGCATAGTTTCTCAAAAACGCTAGCTTGACTGAGGTTTCCCATCACTAGAAGGGAATAGAGATTATTCTATCCTGTGCCCGCTTCATCCCATGTTGTTGATAATAGCAATTCCTTCCGATCTCCATAAACTTGCATAAATCTCCCAATTGATGATGGAATGGTACGATGTAACTTCTAGCTAATACCAAGCTGTTCATGGGGGCATGGCGGAATGGTAGACGCTACGGACTTAGCAAACTGAGCCTTAGTAGAGAAATTTACTAAGTGGAAGCTCTCAAATTCAGGGAAACCTAAGTCGGAATCGTTCCGATACGGCAATCCTGAGCCAAGCCAGAAACATTGAAGATTGTGGATTGAAGATTTTTGATTGAGGTCTGAAATCTTTGGTTCCATTCCGAAAGTCTGGAAGGTGCAGAGACTCGACGGGAGCTACCCTACCGCCCAGAATGCTCCAGCAAGCAGCAGGGCGCGGGTAAAGGGAGAGTCCAATTCTCAAAGCCCACCGTTGAAAGGCAGCAGTGAAAACTGCGAGAGAATGAAAATCCGTTGACCGCAAGGTCGTGAGGGTTCAAGTCCCTCTGCCCCCATTCTTATTCAATTTCTTGCATAAAATAATGGGCTTTGCCTGTTGAGTCTGTGTCATGCTCAGCGAATTATGGAAATTCGTTTCTGCGGTTGCTGAAAGGCACTTTCAAGGCGGAGTACTACGAGTAACAGAATTTTTATGGCTCTGCGTGCCTGTCAGAGCGATCAGGATTGTTAGTACAATCTGACAAAATTCTGACTTTAGTAGGAAAGCAGTGTAAAACTAGGGTCTACCTAAATGGGTGAGACGAATCATGGGAGCATTGCTTATGATGACGGACAGCCTTTGAGTCCTCTTGAGTTCAGTATCGTTCGACTGAGTCTGGGTTTCATGAACGTGTTTCATAATAATCCCTCAGCTTTTTCTCCGATTTATAACGACTCAGGGACGCGCTGAAAACTTGGCGATCGCTAACCTTTAGAGCGTATTTCTAAATAAATGATTAAATCACTTCCTGCTGTTCCCCTAA
>JACYLN010000095.1 GCA_015272515.1 Leptolyngbyaceae cyanobacterium C42_A2020_001
AACGCAGGTCTCCAAAACCTGATGTCGGGGGTTCGAGTCCTCCAGGGCGCGTTTAATTCATGCAAATTCAATCTCTAAATTCTTTATCTTAAAGAATTCTAGTTAATGGTTTTAGCCTTGTATACCTGATGAGTTCTAAACAGTCCTGAATACAGCAGCGATTTAAGCAAGATTAAGGGATGAGAATTCAATAAGTTCGATGGTTGGTAGGGGCGGGTTCTGTCGTCAAATCCATTGCAGGATGTAGATTGGTCTGCTAAACCTGGCCGTACAGTTTGCGGATTTATTAAATCCACGATACTTAAAAGGCGATTTTGTTTATGGCAGCACGAACGTGCGAAGAAACTGCCCTTTGTTAAAGCAAGTATCGCTGGGTTTTGAATTCAGCACTCAGCACTTTGATATAGCCCTAATTAATTCTGCAAAGATTCCATTTGTCGCAGCACTTAACCAGTAAAGCTTTCGAGGGTCTTGTGTGGAAGTACAACTTTTTCACTTGATACATGGTATTTAGAGTTTAAACCTCATCGATCTAGAGACCTGTAGTCTCTTCTGTGAAATCTCCAGTTTTCAGCCTGGAAGGGGTTTAGAATTTTTACAGCGAAAGTGAATTAGCTGGATCCCATGACTTCTCCCAACACTTTTAGCATCCTGAAAAGCTACATCCCTACTCTACTTGTTAGCCAAATTGCGAAAACGCTTAATCAAGAAGAATTGGGGGAATTTGAACAGCAGTGTGGCACAGTTATGCTGGCTGATATTTCAGGGTTTACAGCACTGACTGAGCAGTTGATGCAACAGGGACTCACAGGGGTTGAGGCATTAACGGAGCGGTTGAATGCTTTTCTGGGCGAACTGATTACCCTAATTACAGATCATGGTGGGGACGTGATCAAGTTTGCTGGGGATGCGCTGCTTAGCTTCTGGTCAGCTTCTGCTCACGCCGAGTCCCTAGAAACGGTGACGCACTGGGCTGCCCAATGTGCGATCGCCATGCAAAAGTACCTGGATCAGTCCCCCGTGGCAGGAGAAGAAGCGCTAGCATTGCGGATTGGGCTGGGAGTAGGCAATGTGCAGATTGCCCTGGTGGGGCATCCACGAGAATGGAAAGAACTGGTATTTGCAGGTGATCCCCTAGTGCAAATGGGGGCGGCAGAGCGGCAGGCAAAACCACATGAAATCGTCGTTTCCCCTCAGATGTGGACCCTGCTGCAATCGCAGGGGAATGGCACTGTGTTAGAAACGGGATTTGTGCGACTGGAAACTTTGGCTACGCCTCCCATTACCTGTTGCAAGTTGTCGTTTAACACCACAATTGATGCGGTTGAACGCTTGCTCCCCTACATTCCCAAAGTTCTGCAAACTCAATTTCATAGTGATCACGAACAGTGGGTTTCAGAACTGCGCCGGATCACCGTTCTATTCGTTAATTTGCCCAACTTCAATTACCAGTCGCAACAAGACTTCAACCTGCTGCAAAGAGTAATGACGGAGATGCAGCAGATTGTCAACGAGTACGAAGGGACTTTTAACAAGTTTTTGGTCGATGATAAGGGTAGTACCATTATCATTGGGTTTGGCATTCCACCTGCAACCCATGAGGATGATGCTGTTCGAGCAGTGCAGGCAGCCATGGCTTTGCAAAACCGATTTGCGGCCCTGGAGGTGAGAACCAGCATTGGGATCACCACAGGACGAGTTTATTGTGGTGTGGTCGGTAGTCATGTTCGTCGCGAATATACCGTGTTAGGTGATGCTGTAAACCTGGCAGCCCGCCTGATGCAAGCCGCTGATGGCAAGATTCTCTGCGATCGCGCCACCTACGAAGCTGCCGACAGTCTTTCCTTCCTGCCCTTACCAGCGATCCAGGTAAAGGGCAAAGCCAACGCGATCGCCGTTTTTCGGCCGCAAACTTCTGTAGCTAAAGACTCACAGACCGATGCCAATCCCTCCGCAGTTGCCCTCACCCGTAACGCCCTGGTGGGACGCGATAGCCAGCGACAGTTTTTTGTTCATAAGTTAGAACAATTGCAGCAGGGGAAAGGGGCAGTGGTTCTAATAGAAGGAGTGCCAGGAATTGGCAAATCGCGTTTACTAGAAGATTTGATGAGCCAGCGCGATCGCTTCCAACTGGGTTGGTTAATCGGTACAGGAACCGCGATTGAACGGTCTAAACCCTATCACGCCTGGCAATCGGTACTCGCTGCCATCCTGCATCTCAACCAAGCAGCCACACCGCCACAACAGCGCCAGTGGGTATTAGATCAACTGCCTGCCTACCCTGAGACAGTCCAGCAACTCGCCCCCCTACTCAATCCACTGCTGCCACTGGATCTACCCGAAAATGAGATCACTCAGGCTCTGTCTGGTAAAGAAAAGGCACAGAAGACCCGTGAACTATGTGTTCAACTGCTCCAGAAAGTAACCGCGTCGCTGCCAACCGTTCTAGTAATCGATGATGCTCACTGGCTCGATTCAGCATCCTGGGCACTAACACTAGCCATAGCGGAACAGGTCCCCTCGCTCCTGCTGGTTGTAGCAACCCGTCCCCTGACCGATCCCCTCATTGATGCCGTGCAATTCATGCAATTGCCGAGCCTGGAACGCTTGAAGTTAGAACCTCTTCCCCCCGACGATAGCCTGGAACTGGTACGACAACGCCTGGGAGTTGCTGTCTTGCCGCCGGAATTGGCTCACCTGCTGCAAACCAAAGCACAGGGCAACCCCTTTTTCAGCGAAGAATTAGTCTGCTCATTGCAGGAGCGCGGATTAATCTTTGTGCGAGACGGCGCTTGCCACCTCGCCCCTGGCGTGAAGGATTTTAGCGAGATCCCCATGCCGGACACCATTCAAGGAGTCATCACCAGTCGCATCGATCGCCTGGCTCCCGAACAACAGCTCACCATCAAGGTTGCTAGCGTCATCGGGCAGGTGTTTTCTTACCGAATTCTACGCGAAGTATACCCGATCGAATCTGATCGCCATTATCTCTCCAAGCATCTCAAAAACCTGGAAACGTTTGATATGACGTTCTTGCATAGTCAGGAACCGGAACTGGCGCATTCCTTTAAGCACCGAATTGTGCAGGAAGTTGCCTACAACCTGATGCTATTCTCACAGCGCCGCAAACTGCATCGCATGGTTGCCGAGTGGTACGAGCAAACTTACCAGGAAGATTTATCGCCGTTCTACGCGCTACTAGCCCATCACTGGCATCTGGCTGAGAATGCATTGAAGGCGATTGAATATTTTGAACTTGCCGGACAGCAGGCTGTCACAAACGATGCCAACGTTGAAGCGATCGACTTCTACTCAACCGCAATCCGCTGGTTAGAAAGTTTGCCGGAAACCCGCGATCGCAATGCCCACGAGCTACGCCTGCGCCTCGCCCTGGGGGCACCCTTAACAGCAGCGAAAGGCTACGGTGCTCCAGAGTTAGTACAAACCTTTGTGCGTGCCAGAGAACTGTCTCAAATGTTGGGCAATACCGCCGAATTTTTTCCGGTACTGTGGGGCTTGTATGCAGCTCACATTGGGCAGGTAGACCTGGAAACCGCGCAGACGTTAGCACAGGAAATGATGGAGCTAGCAGAGAGCATCGGCGAGGACAATTTTCTGCTGCACGCCCATCACGCTTTAGGAGCGGCGTATCTCTACAAGGGAGAACTGCCAGCGGCTCAAATGCATTTAGAACAAGGGTTTGCACTGTACGATCACGAACGGCACGCTGGCGACAGCCTCATCTATGGACAGAATGTAGGTGTTAGCTGCTTAAACCTGCTGGCAACGGTTTTGTGGGTACGGGGAGAATGCAATCGAGCGATTCAGGTGAGTGAGCAGGCACTCACAATGGCAGAGGCGATCGCCCATCCCTTTACCCTCACCATGACGATGGTTTACAAAGGTAGTCTGCATCGCTACCGGGAGGAGGCAGATGAAACCCTGGCACTGGCAGAACAGGTCATTGTACTATCAGAAAAAATGGGATTTATTTTTTGGACTCCCCTTGCAGTCTTCTTGAAGGGATGGAGCAAGTTTAAGCAGGGAGACATCGCAACAGGGTTGGCGCAAGTTCAAACAGGACTGCTGCGATCGCTCAGCATAGGTAGTAAACTGAATCAACCAGATTTGTTGGCAACCGTTGCCAGTCTGTATGAACAGGCAGGGCAAGTTGAAGGTGGGCAACCGCTTTTGCAAATTGGCATTGAGCACGCCCAACGCACGGGCGATCACCTGTGGCTTGCAGAACTCTACCGAATTCTGGCGGATTTTCTGGGGAAAACTCATGCCGATCCAGCCCATGTGGAAGCGTGCTTCGAGCAGGCGATCGCAGTAGCTCAGCAGCAATCGGCAAAATCCCTAGAACGCCGAACGTTGATCAATTTCAGCCAGTTCAAAACTCGCCAGGGAGACGTTGAAGCCGCGCGATCGCTCCTGGAGCAACTTGACTTGAGTGATCCTGAGTTTAACCCCAGCGATTTGCGAGATGCCCGCGCACTGCAATTGATGCTACAAAGTGCTCCATCCGAATCTTGAATTTTTTTTAGAAATGACAAATTAACCGGATTTGTGCCATAGGCTGGTTTGGATGTCATGAGCGATCGCTCAAACTCTGCCCTTATGACTTTTACGGCTCCCAACTCCAATCAGGGTTCCACGTCATCTCCTCGCTTTCCCCGCTCCATCTTTTCCGTCAGCCGCACGGAAGTTGATCAAATTCCCTTCACCATCAAACACGGGCTAACCGATCAAGAAACCAGTTTAGATTCTGGATTGTCTGGGTATTTGTTTATTGTTGGTCCGGCTGGTAGTTTGGATTCTCCCTGGGATCCGCGCCATCCCTGTTTACTTAACCCCACACGAGACGGCTACACTCCCCTCTACAACGGGGATGGCATGATCTACCGCATCCAGTTTGAGCAAGGGCAAGCCTACCTCAAAACCAAACTTGCCCAATCGGTTAGCTATATTGCCGACGAAATTGTTCATGACAATCCCTGCTATCCCAATCTGAATTTTGAAAATTTTGGAATTGCCCGCAACTCTATTTATCTCGGTGCATCCACCCAACTCAGCGTAACCCTAACACCCATTCGGTTTCAGGCAGAAGATCCTTATCGCCTGCTGCTGACAGTGGATATGGGTCGCCCCCACGAAATCGATCCAGTCACACTAGAGATCGTGCAGCCGATTGGCTCAAACCAGGAATGGAAAGCCGTCAATCCACTATTTGCCAATTTTCCGTTTCCACTGGCGATGAGTTGCGCCCATCCCAGCTTTGATTTTGAACGGAAAGAACTTTACACGATTAACCTGGGGCGATCGATTTCCCGCTTCTTACCCACCCTGCGCCAGGTGTTGAAGCACTTTCCAGCCCTGCAACCAGTGTTGAAAACCCCTGTCAGCGCTAGTTCATCAACGGACCCATTGCAGGTGCCCAAACAATTTGTGCATCAACTCTGGCACTGGTTCAGCGATGGCATCGATAGTTTAATTCGCTCTGGCTATTCCCAGTCGCAATCGGTGGAAGACGCATGGCAATCGCTTGTGCAGGCGATCGCGGCTCTGAATGACGATGATTACGTAGAACTGTTGCGCTGGCGGGGGGGCGATCGCTTCGATCGCTGGCAAATCGTGCTGGAAGATGGCACTCCCCTCAAAATTCAGCAAACCCTGCATCAACTCTGGGTCACCAAACACTTCATTGTTTTAGTCGATACGGCATTCAAAATTTCGCTAGAAGAACTGCTGCCATTTGAACACAACGAAATGATTGGCGAAGTTGAAGCGCTATTTCGCGATCTGGCGAACGATCCCCAACTGGCAGATACCCCCGTCTACATCATTCGGCGAGATAACTTAGAGGAGCCGTGGCAGGACACCTCCCAACCCCGCACGGTAGAAGCTCGTTCGCTGACCATTCCCCGCGAAATTGCCCACTACGTTGTGGAATACGAAGACCGGGATGGCATTGTGCTGCACACTGTTCATAGCTGTGCTACCGATGCCGCCGAAACCATCCGCCATTTCGATCGCTCTGCCTTCAACGATCCCAACACGCCCCTCCTGGCAGGGATGTTGTGCGACGGCATGGATATTAATTGGATCGGCAGTTATGTGATCAACCCCAATGCCAAACCGGAAGAGGCTTTGACCCCCTGTTTAATCAAACGAGATTACTGCTGGGGTGACCCCGTTTACGCCTACCGCAACATGACGCTAGAGCCGTCGAATCAGATCGAGGATGTGTACTGGATCTTCTTTGGTGGCTGGGAAGAACTGCTTTCCGAGTATGTTGCTGACTTATACAAGTCTTACAAATACCGCACCGTCTGCGTTGAAGATGCTTTGAACGCTAACCGCGAAGGACGGGCTGCCACTCTCTGCCATGTGCATATTGAGCGATCGCTGAATGCCAAGCAGGAGCTAGAATTGCGGCTCACCACACCAGATTCCTACACCTTTCCACCCAGTTGTTTTGCTAACTCACCTCAGTTTATTCCCCGCCAGGGAGGGGATGGCAGTTTCACTGATGGCTACATTACCTGTTTGGTGTTCTTGTCTCCAGAAGATGGCAGTCATCCCAAAGAACTGTGGATTTTTGATGCCTCCCATTTGAGCCAGGGGCCCAAATATCGCCTGTGTAGCCCACAGTTGAACTGTGGATTCACCATCCACACCACCTGGTTGCCTGAAGTTGCCCCCGCGCCCCCCAGTTCCTACAGTGTGCGGCAAGATTTTGAACCGCTGGTCAACAAACTTGTGCAGCAGTATCAGCACTCCTGGCTACCCGAACATCACCAGGTAGCCGAGCAATTGCAGGCGTTATTTGAGCAGATTTATCAACGGTTTAATCACTAATGGCAACTGAATCTCCCTGCTATCAATCGGTTCCCCAAGCAGTGCTTACTGCCAGTCGGGCGGAGTTAACCGATCTGCCTCTCACCGTTGTGGAGGGTAGCATCCCGTCGAAAATTTTTGGGCATTGCTTTGTGGTGGGTCCAGTTGGCTCTGTAGAGTCTGGAGGTTTGCCCTATGCGGATGGTAGCCCGATCTTCAATGGCGATGGGATGGTGTATCGGTTCGATTTCGATGGTTCCAATACCGTCCGCGTCACCTCTCGTCTAGCAAAAACGCCCTGTTTCTACGCCGATCGCGCCACCCACACCAACGCCCAATACGCTCCCTACCGCTTTCAAAATCATGGACTCTCCCGCTTTTCGTTAGCGTTGGGAATGCGAAATCAACTGAATACGGCATTGTTGCCCTTCCGGAGTCAGCAAGACGATCGCGATCGCCTGTTGCTTACCTATGATGCCGGGCGACCATACGAGATTGATCCCGTAACGCTAGAAGTCGCCACTCCCGTAGGCTCTAACCAGGAGTGGCGACCCGAATCCTCTTTGCTAACTCCCTTTTTACCCGTCCTCAGCACGGCTCATCCCTGCTTTGACACTGCAACCCACGAACTATTCACCGTCAACTATGGGCGATCGCTGGGCAATTTCCTGGAAAATATTCCCTCGATTGAGGCAGCAAGCCAGGTTCCCGGCGTGCTGGCAGAGTGGCTGGAAGCGATCGCCCGTCTGTTTCGCATGGAACTGCCCCTCAAGTTTTTGCTTACTACCCTGGCAACCGTTTCAACGGATGTCTGGCAATTCCTGCTGCATCAAGTTGAAACTCTGACGCAAGTTGAGATTCAAGACTTTGTGCATTTGGTGCGCTGGAACGGCACCGGAGCGCTGGAACGCTGGCGGCTCGTGCTACCCGATGGCTCACCCCTGCGGATTCGGCAAAGCCTGCACCAGATCGGCATGACAGAGCATTACATCATTCTGGTGGAAACGTCCTTCAGTTCTGGCTTAGCAGAAGTGATGAACAATCCCATTCCTGCCAACCGTCCTCTGGAGCGAGAAATTCACCATTTGATGACGGGTCCACCCTCTCCCGATTCTGTGGTGTATCTGGTGCGACGCGAGCATTTGCATCATGGGCAATTTCCGGCAAAGGCTGAATTAGAAGTGAAAGTGACAGCCCAACCCCTAACCATCCCGCGTGAAGTCTTGCATTTTGCCGCAGACTACAACGATGCGAATGGGGAACGAATCACGCTGCACATGGGACATGTTTGTGCTTCGGATGCGGCGGAATGGTTGCACGACTACGACCAGTTAGCCTCTGATCCCAGCGTGTCGCCCCCCGCTCGATTGAACGGAATGGTGGTGTACGAAACTGACATCAGCGTCTTAGGGCGCTACGTGATTGCAACTAACACCGGGCAAATTCTGGAATCGCAAACCCTGTCTCAAGATCCGGAGACTTGGGGAGTAGCGCTCTACACCTTTCGGGATGCATTGCCGACAGGGTATCAGCCCTCGACGATCGCTCAAATGTATTGGTATTCCGGCGGCATGTTTCCCGAACTGCTGACAGAGTTTGTCGTCCAGATGTTTGAGGATTATCGCTACCGTTTGGTTTCCATCCCCGAATTGCTGCAAATCGCAGCCAACCACCAGGGAAAACCCGCCTGCCTGTTTCGGTTGGATACTGAATCGATGGCGATCGCAGATTCTTACCAGTTCCCCTGCTCAACCAGTGCCGATGCAGCGGGCTACCTGATCAATTCCCCCCAGTTCGTCCCCAAAGCCAACAGTCCAGACGATGACGCAACAGCAGGCTATTTAGTCTGTCACGTATTTGTGGGCGATCGCTGCCAGATCTGGATCTTTGATGCCAGCCATCTTAGCCAGGGTCCGCTCTGCAAGTTGGGGCATCCCTCTTTGAACTTTGGCTTCAGCCTGCACACGGCCTGGTTACCCAGCCTGCAACCCCGCACTGCTGCCTACAACATCCCCGTTCGTCAAGATTACCAATCCCTGCTGAGTTCTAAGAATCAAGACATTCAAACCCTGTTTGAGCAGGAAATCTTTCCCCATTACCCTTCTTAGGCATGAGAACGAGTTAAAGCGGTCAGGACATTACAGATTGCGGCAAACGGGGGACGCATTGATGGCTCAGGCTTCAGGCAATCTTGCTGCAAACAACGCAAGCGATCGCGGAGTTTGGTTTGAGCCTCAACATTATCAAGAACACAACGGTCTAATAAATCTTCCAGTAAGCAGCCAAAAGCCCGAACTTCCAACTGTTCCAGTGATGCAGCAATAGCCGGATTGTGATCTGGATAGAAAGAAGCTCCACCAAAATCTCCCAGCAAGCTTTCGCCCTCCGCGTTGGTCAAAATATTGTGAGCATACAGGTCGCCATGCAAAATGCCGTTGCTATGCAGATGAGCGGCAGCAGCGGCAATACCTTGAGCAATTCGCAGCACAACCGATAATGCAAACTGGGTGTCGGGGGGATAGGTATCTCTGGTGCAGGTCTCAAAACTGGGCGGATAACCCAGAGTTTGATAACTGGATGGAACAAAGGCAAACACCAGTCCCGCTTTCTGGTCTGGATGGTGACTGATTTTGCCCAACAATTTGACCAGATGGGGGTGCGTGCCAGCCGCCATACACGATCGCATCTCATCCGCTGGCAGTCCATCACTGGTGACGTTTCCCTTAAATACCTTAATCGCAACCTCTACTGTTTGCGTGGGTGAGGTTGTCCAAAATCCTTTGTAGATCACGCCAGAAGCACCTTCTCCCAATGTGTCTTGGATCGTCAAATCCGCCCAGTTGATTTCTGCCAGAGATGACGGCGCGGATGAGGATACACAAAACGGATTGCCTGCATATGCCAACCAGGATAAGCGTGGCAGGGTAAATAACCAGGTCGGTAATGTGTTTAGTTGATTGGCAGCAAGGCGGATCAGTTCTAGATTCTGACACTGTGCCATTTCATCCGGCAGCGATCACAACTGATTTCCTGCCAGCATTAACTTTTGCAAGTGCTTTAACTGTCCAAACGATGCAGGCACTCGCTCAATTTGGTTATCTGTGAGAATTAGCCAGCGCACGGATGATGGTAAGGCATGGTCTGCGATCGTGGTAATTTGATTAGACTTAAACCCAACCATTGAAAGATTTAGACAGTGAGATAAAACAGTTGGCAACTCTTCAAAGCAGTTATTACTAAAGAAAGCAATTCTAAGATTCTGCAAGCAACCAAACTCATCTGGCAAAGACTTGAGTTGGTTATTAGTAAGATTCAAAATTTCCAATGAATCTGCAAGGTCTAAAATTTGGGATGGAAACTCAGTTAGCCCAGCCGCTAAATCCAGTCTTTTGATTCCTTTTAGTTGCCCAGACTGTAACGCTTCCAGTGTGTCCATAGAATTCATTGGTTAGATGCTGAATGAGTATTCAAGACTTTAGCAGTATCAAAGAAGCAAGTGCAGCGATCGCTCCCTAATTGCTCAAACATCATCACGACTTGGCTCCCCCTTGCGCCGTCTTCCGTGCTAAGCCCAGAAATGCGTTGATGACTGGAGAGGAATCATGCTGCCGCCAAGCATCGTTGGCGACATTGAAAATCGGACATTAAATTTGACCGATTGCTCGCCAGGTAGAAGACTGGCGAACTCAAATATAGCTTTGGTCAGAACGCTTAGGACAGGAAAAAGTGGCAAAGCCAATGCTGGGTAGGCGTTCTGACTCGCCATAGCCACGTTACAGATGGCTACGGCTATAACGCCTATGGCGGACTCACTGCTCGTTTTATCTCACAAATTTGCCCACTACCGCTCCAGCCCAGCCTTACAGGAGTATGTTTTGATTGAATCGGCAAAGGTTGGCGTGGAATGCTATCGCCGAGGAGAGGGCAGGTTATGGCGATACTACCCCTACACGACTGGAGACATCGTTACGTTAGAAAGTCTTGACTTCAGCTTTCCGATTGACCTGTTGTATGAAAATGTCCTATTTGAGGGAGACGCTTTAAAGTCTTCAAGCCAAGCCTGATTTTGCTTCCTGCACCACCTGTTCCACCTGATCTTGAGCCAGCGTTTCAAGCAGGGTTTTCGCCTCTGGAGTTTTTAGGTGGGCAAGTGCCTGGGCAACCCGATACCGCACCTGCCAATCTAAGTTTTGAGCATGGGGTGCCAGCAGTTGCACAGCACGAGGATCGCCCAATTCACCCAAAGAACCGATCGCCGCCATTTGCATCAACTCGTTGGGCGATTGAATGGCATCTTGCAAAATCTCGAAGCTGCGATTATCACCCAGCTCACCCAGTGCCGCCACAATGCTAAATTTCACCAGCCATTCTGGAGTGGAATGATAGAGCGCTTGCAGTTCATCAAAGGCTTCTGTTAATTGCAGAGCACCAATCGAGTCGGCGGCGGCGGCCTGCACATCTGGCTCCGAATCTTTGAGGCGATCGCGCAGCAAGGTCAGTGACTTCTCACGGTTTTGATTCCCCAATGAGGACAATTGACTCACAGCGGCATAGCGCACACGCGGGTTTGAGTCTTCCAAAGCTTGTTGAATCAGGTCAAATGCAGCCGAGCGGTCCAAAGTTCGCATTTGGTTGACTGCCCGCAGGCGATCGCCCATATCTGCCGAATTTAGAAGTGCTCCAACTGATTCAGGAGTAATGCTCATAGCTCAGTAAGTTGTTAAACGAAATTGATTAAGAACAAAAATTGAGTCGTCGTCACGACCGTGTGTCGCAACTACTGTAAGAATCAGGAGTCAGAATCCATAAAGCCTCGCATGGGTCATTCACTTTGCTCTGCCGCCATCACTCGCACAATATCGCCGCGCGTTAAGATGCCGATTACCCGTTCTTCAGAATCCAGCACAGGCAAGCGATGAACGCCGCGTTCATGCATGAGCTGGGCAGCCTCTCGAAGCGATTTGTGCGGCGCAATAGTGACCACATGGCGATCGGTCATCACGTCTTTCACAGTTGCTCCCAGCGCTTTGTGTAATTCCCGCTCATATCGGGCAGGGTTTTCCAGGTAAATCACACTATCGAGCAGCATGATATAGGGCGGAGGTGTCACCCCACTTTCCCGCCACATCAAGTCGGTTTCGGAGATCACACCTACCAGCTTGCCAGCTTCGTTGATCACAGGCAAACCACTGATTCGCTTTTCAGCCAGGGTTTTGATTACCTCACTCAGCGACGTGTCTGGTCGGGCGGTGATTGGGTCACGTGTCATCACATCCGCAACTGTTTTGGGCATAGTTGATCCACTTTTCCCACGTAACATCTCAGATTATTGTAGGGAATCCTGGGGATCGACTTGCCAGACTCAATAGGTTGTTACACGGAGCTGTTCACTGCCCCTCCCTTGAGAGCCTCTTTTGCCGACACGGCATCACTCTGAAACCCAATGTGCCATAGGGTAACTGCCGCTTCTGCACGGGTTACGGGTTTCTTAGGCTGAAACAAGGTGGTATAGCCAAACACCCGACGAATGTTGGACACATCAGCATTTTGATGGTCGGCTAACACGGCACGTTGAGCTTTAGGGTCAATGCGGTTGCTGTCTTGAAATCCCCAGGTTTGTTTGACTGCATCCAAACTGGCATTGGGTAATGGTTGGCGAGTATCGATCGGCACCTTCCAGAGCAGCATGGTTTCGCGACTGAGTTGGGCATCGGGGCGAAAGGTGACGGCCGTAAGATCGCCGGAAAGTGGGCTAGGAATGATACCCGCTTCTGCCAAACCCTGAATCGCGGCAAAGTCTGGATCGGTTCGGGGTACATCCTTAAAAACTGGTTGAGATTCGCTGTTGGCAGGGCGAATTTGATTGGCGGGGCGATCGCGAAAGAGTTGATTATTTGCCGCAAACAGCCAGCGGGCATATTCTCGACGGGAAACGGGCTTATTAGGCTGGAAGGCAGTGGCAGTGGTTGATTTTTCTTTACCAGGTGTTGATAGACTTAGTACTCCAAGCTGCGCCAGGTCAGCCAGCGGTTGCCGCAAGTCTTGGGGTGCTTTATCCAGGTCGGTGTAAGGATTGGGCGGTAGGGTAGCAACGGGTGGAGCATTCTCAGTAGGGCGGGCGGCACCATCAGAGTCTCCGTCTGCCCCCAAGAACGCTTCTATCTCTGGCGGGCTGGCTTCAGGGCTGGGGCTGGGAGAGTTTTGCCCAATCTGGGCAGATTGGAATGGGTACCGTAAGGTAAACTGCGTTCCGGTTGAGGTGGACTCTGAGGTGGCATTGGGCGAGGGAGAAGCAGCGGGCGAGGGGCTGGGCGATGGTTGAGGTGAATTGGGCGAGATCGCAACTGAGAGTTGCAAATTATCTCGCTGGGCAACCAACGTGCCTTGTTGATTATCCAGTGGCGCTTCTAGAATCTGCCAACCGTTGGTTTGAAGCTGTTCGCGATAAAAGGCAAAGACGCGATCGCTACTATCTGCTGTTTGCCAAATGGTAGAAACTTCCGGCGCAGCCTGCCCCTCCTCTCCAGGAATCACTTCTTGCAGAGTGGCATTGGGGTAGCGAGGAACAAAATCGGGAAAATCGGCTGGCAGCTCTGCCTGGGTAGGAGAGGGAGAATCAATTGGGGACGGCGAATTTTCCTTAGGCGCGGCTTCTGTCAGCTTTGGGTCAGCCGCTAGCGAATCTTGTAATGCCTGCCCAAAGCCACTGTTGGAGCAACTTGCCAACGGCAGCAGCAACAGCGACAGAGCAACCAGTGATGCAGTTGAGCGACTAAAAACGTTCACCGTAACTTCCCATTCAATCAAAGCTATAGCCCTACACTAGCGCAGATTTTTTACCATAGAGTGATAGCCAGGTCGGAGTCAGAACCGTACAATTTCACTGTCGAGTATTAACAGGAATGAAGCCAATCAACGGCTTCCCTGATCAACAACCACGATTCTTTCACTGGTAGAAGCATGACTGCACCTAAAATTCTCGCCTTTGCTGGAAGCGCCCGAACTGATTCGTTTAACAAGAAGTTGGTCAAGATTGCGGCAGTCGGGGCAACAGCAGCAGGGGCTGAAGTCACTTATTTGGATTTTCGCGAACTGCCTTTGCCCCTGTATGACCAGGATTTGGAAGCAGCGGAAGGGTTGTCGGAAAACGTGCTGAAGCTGAAAGGGCTGATGAAGACGCATCAGGGATTTTTGATTGCCTGCCCAGAGTACAACAGTTCAATTACGCCGTTGTTGAAAAACGCGATCGATTGGGCATCGCGTCCAGAACCCGGAGAACCCCCAATGGCTTTAACCTGCTTCCGCGACAAAGTTGCAGCGCTGATGAGTGCTTCTCCAGGAGGATTGGGTGGTCTGCGGGGCTTGGGGCATGTGCGATCGATTTTGGAAAGCATTGGCGTGCTGGTATTGCCAGATCAAAAAGCAATTTCCAGTGCTTACCAGGTGTTTAACGAGGATGGCAACCTCAAAGATGAAAAGCAGCAAGCTGACATCCACAATCTGGGAAATAAGCTCGCAACCATTTTGACGAAGTTGATCTAACCCTGCGCTGAAATACATTTGTTTGTCGCCTCAGAGGGCTGAGGCTAATCTCAGCCGCATTCTCGATGCAATGCGTCCGGCGATTGAGATTACGTACCAGGATTTGATCAAGCCACATGGAGTGATCTGGTTATGTAGCTCAATTCTGTTCGTTTTGCCGCGCCTATTGCTGGAGTTAATTAATATCTGGTTGAAGTCTCGCGAACCCCGCAACTACTATCCGTTTTTGAACTATGAGCCACTAATGCCGCGATCGCGGCTGGATATTCGCCAGGAATTTGACTGGCTGCCGTTGCTTAAGTAACACCTATCCAACCCGCATCTTTTGGCGATTGCGGTTGAGCGTAGATTGAGGTGAACTTCCAGAGTGATGGAACTTTTGCCGCAGTCGCGCAAGCCGTTCATCATTTCCTAAACTCAGCAAGCGGCGGGCTTCGTCTAGCATGGGGCGATCGCTCAGGTGCCAGTCTACCAGGGTTAACCCCACCGATACCAGCAACGTCGCCACGCCCACCACAAACAGCACCAGTGCAACAGGAATCAGCCCGTTCCAGTTGATCATGCCGCGCACCGTGAGCGTGAAACAGCTAAAGATGGAGAACAGCAGCGCGTAGTAGGCAGCTAAAACGCTGTAGCGGCTAATGGTGTAGCGGTATTGCAAGCGTCGAAGCTGGCTACGGCTCTGCCCGCGACGACTGCGCGTGAGGTCAAGAGTGGTGTAATCCTCATTGTGACGCATGGTTTGGATTTGCTCGGCGATCGCGCTGTGCCGCGCCGTTAACCCGCCCAACACCAACGCACACGCCACACTCATCAACACCGAGTTGAGGATGAGTTGGATGAGTTGGGTGGTTTGTTCGACGCTCATAGCGCCTCCTGAATAGTGGAAATCTGCGGAACTGAAACACAGTTCAATCAATAATGGTGGTTATCCTAAGCGATCCCGACACAAAATTGAAAGCCTTGTAGCATAAGGCAATGATCAAATTTAGTACATACGTTCTTTTATGGCAAGGGTAGAGAATGTTTGATCAGGTTTGCTTATTCCCATTGCTTCAACGTTTTCCCCAAAGTTTTACACCTGATTCCCCAGATGATCGTGCAGCGAACAAGGTCACTCATAGTTGTTAAAAATCCTGTATCTAGGATCCTCAGTTAAATTGAAATGGATAAGTCTGTCAATTTTTGCGTTTAAAGACCGTTAAGCGATTTAAACTGCCATTTTGCCTGTGGAAAACCCCACTTTTTCTTGTGGAAAACAAGGGGAAAATCAGTTCATAACGATCAAGCGATCGTGGAAAGAGTGAGTGAGTATAAATACCCTGTGAAAAGATTCCCTACTTTTCCACACGTTATCCACAGGGCAAGATCGCATTCAAAACCCCATTTTGGTTGATCGTGCGATCTTTTCCACAGTTTCCACACGCTCTACTACTACGGTTTTAAATAAGTTTTTCTTAAGTCCGGATCGATCTCAACCAGCAAAAACCGCCAAAACAAGGTCAGGTGGATCGTTTCAGACAACAGTGGTAGGATCTCCGAGCAATGAATTCGGAAGCCCTCCAATGAAACTGGTTTGCGCCCAAAGTCAGCTCAGCACCAACCTCTCACTTGTTAGCCGCGCCGTTGCCAGTCGCCCATCACACCCCGTTCTCGCCAATGTGCTACTCGTGGCTGATGAGGAAACTCAGCAAATCAAGCTCAGCGCCTTCGATCTGAGTTTGGGGATTCAAACCAGCTTTCCGGCTGCCGTAGAAGTCGGTGGAAAACTCACCCTCCCGGCTCGCCTGTTGACCGATATCGTATCTCGCTTACCGGAAAGCGACCTCACGCTGGATGCCAGCTCAGGCTCGGAGGATGAACCCACCTACGTCACCACCATCACCTGCGCCAACGGACACTACCAGGTGCGCGGCATGAGTGCAGAAGACTTTCCCGAACTGCCCGTTGTGGAGGATGGCGAAGTGGTGCAATTGCCTGCGATCGCCCTGATTGAAGGACTGCGGAGTTCCCTATTTTCCGCCAGCCCCGATGAAGCCAAGCAAATGCTGACGGGTGTGCACTTAACCATGAACGACACTGGCTTGGAGTTTGCCGCAACTGATGGGCATCGGTTAGCCGTAGTGGAAACGCTGAACGCTGAAACCGATGAGAAGCCTGCGAAATCTGCTAAAAAGAAAGCCACTGATGAACCCAATGAACTGGATGTCACAATTCCAGCAAAAGCCTTGCAAGAGCTGATCAAAATGCTCGATCGCCAGGCGGATAGCTCCGTCATCGTTCGCTTCGATCGCGGGCAGGCAGTGTTTGAATGGACTGATCAACGACTCACCACTCGCCTGCTAGAAGGGCAATATCCCAACTATCGCCAGCTTGTTCCCAAACAATTTGCCCACCAAGCCACCGTCGATCGCCGTCAATTCCTCAGCGCTCTAGAGCGAATTGCCGTACTCGCCGACCAAAAAAACAACATCGCCAAACTGACCCTCAGCAACTCCAAAGAAACTCTGGCATTATCCGTCGATGCGCCAGATGTTGGCAGTGGTGAAGAAACCATTCCCGCCCAAATCACCGGAGAAGATTTGATCATTGCCTTCAACGTCAAATACCTACTTGATGGACTGAAAACCCTCAACACGTCTGAAATTCAAATGCAGTTCAACACCTCCACCAGTCCCGCTATCTTTACCCCCCTCGGTGGATTGAAACTGACTTACCTCGTGATGCCAGTCCAGGTGCGCTCGTGAGTTTGAACTGATACATGGGTTCTATAAAATTTCTATGATATAACAAGGGATAAAATTTGTGGATAACCAATGACACTTGTATACCCGTAGCGCTAGGTCAAAATTAACATGCCTTAATCAGGCTACCCCTAGTGTGCTTAACGGGGTTGGTAAGGTGAACAAAAAGTTCAGTGTTCAATGTCTAAATAAAAACTTGTAGTCTTGGGAGAAAAAATCGACATCTCAGAGATTAAGCAGAACCCCGAAATGCCGACTTATCAACATAATTGCAACGGCTAGGCTACCATAATTTCAATCAGTCGGATAAAGTTTTTGGGTTCTCTTGATGGTTTGGGTTCTTTTGCAACGTTACTCAATCCTCACAAGGAGAATAAAACGGTGAAGCATAATCAGATTGATTGTTTAGGTGAGGCTCTAGGACACGATACTGAGGAGCGAATGTCCTCTTTTCTTAGAAAAGAAATTCAACTTCCAAATGTACCTGCTCAAAAAGTACATAATCAGGCTTTTGAGGCTCGAAATTATTGGCTACATGAAGGATTGAGGTATCGATCTCAGCCTGAAGTGTGTATTGCTAAAGCCTTAGATAAAGCAGGTGTCTTGTTTTTACCTAATTGTATGGCGCGACTTTCTGACCGACATGGAAGAAGAGTTAACCGCGAACCTGACTTCCTTATCTTTTGGAAAAACAAATCGGGAATTTTGGAGGTCGATGGAGAAGATTACCATCCTCCAAGTAGAACGGTTGATGACCATAAGCGCGATCTTTTATTCAAGCGATGCGGTATCCAAACTGTCGAACAGTATGACGCTGCTGCTTGTGTCAGATATTCAGAAGATATTGTCGAAGACTTTATTTCCTTACTTTAGTGGTCAGTCAGGATAGATTTGAGGGTTAGCTCAGAGCGACAAAACCCATTTGTAGGATGTTTTGAGTTTTGCAACTCCTCAAAAAAGTCTTGACTGACTACTAGTAATCGCAATTTTGGTCTGAACAACAGTTGTTTAGCATCTCTATCTAGACAACTGTTGGATCTCCGATCTTGTATGGTGTGTTCACTACTACGACTCCTCCTATCCTATAGGCAGATTTGTGGGAACACACTACACTTGCATTCCTTGCAGCAAAGCGCCTTTACCAAGGATAGGTGTTTTCTCAAGTTAAGATGCAGAGGTAGGTTTGAAGTGAGGATAAGCCTATGGCTGTGCGACAACCCCGATATAGCAAAGAGGAATTTGCTCGACGTGGCGATGAGATTTATGAAACTCAGGTGCGTTCACAGGTCGAAGAGGGCAATCACGGTAAAATTGTGGCGATCGATATTGAAACCGGAGCCTTTGAGGTCGCAGATGATTTGCTGGCAGCATCAAAACATCTCTTAGCACGATTGCCAGATGCTCAGACCTGGTTTGTTCGCATTGGGCATCCAGCCGTTGATCACTTTGGTGCGCGTAGTCTAAAAACAAAGCAATGATGCAAGGGTGGGTGAATCAGAGTTGTAAGGCGATGTTGTCGATCGCGGTTAGAAATAATGCAACAACACAGATGATAGATGCTGTGATTGATACGGGGTTTTCTGGGTTTCTGACCTTGCCATCTGACGCTATCTCAACACTGGAACTCAGATGGCAAGGTCGAGATATTGCAACGTTAAGGGATGGAACTTCCTGCACGTTTGAGGTCTATCTTGGGCTTGTGATCTGGGATGGGCAATATCGTGAGGTTTACATCAATGAGTCAGAGACGGTTCCTCTGCTTGGGATGCGATTGTTACGAGGCTACGATTTGCGGATTCAGACCATTGAGGGTGGCATTGTGACGGTCGAAGCCTTGAAATAGAGCAACATGGTTGGGCGATCGCATCCTTATGCTCGAAATGCTTTCACTGCCTGGGAGCGAGATTCGATCGCGGCACATTCAGCGAGTCGAGCAATATTGATGCCACTAAGCTTAATGTCACAATGAGAACTGTTGCAGTAGGAGTTGGTTGTGAGCGGGCAGAATGCGATCGCGGTAAACAGAAAAGGTTCAGGTTCTCCACTCAGAACTTTGTGGGCAGACACGCTCACGGTATTTTGGGGAGATTGGTTAGATCTCAAGGTACGGTTGGTGCAAGTTGCCGCATCGGGGTTGATTTCCCCTTTGATCTACATTGTTGGGTTTGGGCTGGGATTGGGGAGTGCGCTCGACTCTGCCATGAAGCCCGCCGCCGGAGACAACTACTTACAGTTCATTTTGCCGGGTATGGTGGCACTGTCTTCGATGGTGATTAGCTTTGGCGGTACCACGTTTTCCATTTGTGGCGATCGCCTGTTTACCAAAACCTTTGAAGAGTTGATGCTGATGCCGATCCATCCGCTGTCGCTACACATTGGCAAAATGCTAGCGGGGGTGGTGCGTGGGATGTTGACGGCTGGTTCTGTGATTCTCGTGGCGATTTTGTTTACGGGCAAAATCTGGAGCTTTTTGAATCCGCTGTTCTTGCTGGTGTTGTTGCTGAACTGTGCGGTGTTTGCTGGGCTAGGTGTAATCGTGGGGCTAAACGTCAAATCGTTAGAAAGTGTCGGCATCTACAACAACTTTGTGATTGTGCCGATGTCGTTTTTAGGGGCAACCTTCTTTGACCCAATGACGCTCCCGTTTGGTCTAAAAGTGATTGTTTATCTATTGCCACTCACCTATACCAGCATTGCCCTGCGAGCCGCTGCCTATTTGCCGTTGTCGCAGTTTCCCTGGTATTCGATTCCGATTTTGCTCATCGTTGCGATCGCCCTTTCTGCCGCTGGCGCTTACCAGTTTTCGCACCAGCAAGACTAAGCCATCTGCAATAATTTGATTAGGCGATCAAGTCCCTTCGCTGCTGAGGATGATGAACCATGTCGCTTGCAAAAGATCTGGAATCGGTCAACGAAGGCTGGCGAGGGGATGAATGGGAAGCAATAACCTGCCCACCGACTGACCTCTACAGCGATGAACCTCCATTGGAATCAGAATGGCATCTACGGCAAATCCTGTTACTGGTTGCTTGTTTGGAGTGGTTGTGGCGAGATCGCCAGGACTTCTACTGCGCTGGCAATCTCACGGTTTACTACAACGAAAGTCAGCTTAAAGTTCGAGATTTTCGCGGACCAGATTTTTTCGTGGTTCTGGACACAGTTCGGAAACCGCGCAAGAGCTGGGTCGTGTGGGATGAGGGCGGTAAGTATCCCAATGTGATTATTGAGTTGCTGTCCTCTACCACCGCGCGAGTGGATCGGGGCGAAAAGAAAGACCTGTTTCAAAACACCTTCCGCACCCCTGAATACTTCTGGTTTGATCCGCAAACCGGCGCGGAATTTCGCGGCTTTCAACTGGTGAACGGTCACTATCAAGACATTCCACCGAATGAGCAGGGATGGCTGTGGAGCCAGCAATTAAACCTGTATTTGGGAGTGCTGGAGGGGCGTTTGCGGTTTTTTAGCCCAGAAGGTCAACTGATTCCCACACCTGAAGAAGTGGCGATCGCAGAACAACAACGAGCGGTTAAAGCAGAAGCACTTCTCGCCCGCTATCGCAAACAATTTGGAGAATTGAGTGAATAGTACTTTTGTACGATAGAATAAACCTGAAGTCGTTGGGTTTGGGGTTCGGGTGAAGGGTGATTTGGTCAGAAAGTAGGTGGCGATCGCTAGTCTTGGGGCAACAATTTCAGGATTTGGTCGATAAATGCTTGGTGATCCACAATTGGCTTGCTGATGTAACCATCGGCTCCACTTTGGCGCAGAAAGTTTTCGCGATCGCCCTCCATCGCATGGGCCGTCACCAACACAATCGGCAAATGTGCAGTAACAGCATCACTCTTCAACATTTGCGTAATCTTGATCCCATCCACCGATTTTCCTTGATACACACTGCGCGAAAGCGACACATCCATGAGAATAATGTCCACCTCTCCAGATTGGGCAATCTGAATCACCTCTTCCACATTCTCGGTGTGCTTCACCTCCAACCCGCCGCGTTTAGTCAGTATCTTGGAAAACACACGCGCATTGATCAAGTCATCTTCCACAATCAGAACGGTTTTCATAAAGATTTCCTTGTCCTGCGATCCAATAAAAATCTAAGTGTTTGTGCAATTAGACGCTTTCCTGAGAGATTAATAATGCTGAATTCCTTCGTTGGTGATGCTAAGTTTTATCTTCCACTGATTGAGGGTTCTTGAAAATCCACAATGGACAGCAACAGACTGACATTATGCTATTGGTGTCATTCTAGATTACCCAACCTCCGCGAGAAGTCAGAAATTAGGAAACAAGACTCATGGCTAGACAGCTAAATGTGTTCTCTGGTGGACAAGTCATCGCCACTGCGCTGCACACCGAAATGCAGCAGTCTTACCTCGAATATGCCATGAGCGTCATCGTTGGGCGTGCCCTGCCCGATGTGCGAGATGGACTCAAACCAGTGCATCGCCGCATTTTGTACGCCATGCACGAGTTAGGGTTAACCCCCGATCGCCCGTTCCGCAAATGCGCTCGTGTGGTAGGGGATGTGTTGGGGAAATACCACCCTCACGGCGACCAAGCAGTGTACGACGCGCTGGTGCGAATGGTGCAGGATTTTTCTAGCCGCTATCCACTGCTGGCCGGGCATGGCAACTTTGGTTCAGTGGATGACGATCCGCCTGCCGCCATGCGATACACCGAAACGCGGCTCGCTGCAGTTGGCAACGAGGCACTCCTCAGTGAAATTGGTGATGCCACGGTTGATTTTGTCGGGAACTTTGATAATTCTCAGCAAGAACCAACGGTTTTACCTGCCCAATTGCCAACCCTGCTGCTAAACGGTAGTTCGGGCATTGCCGTGGGCATGGCAACTAACATTCCGCCCCATAACCTGAATGAGGTCGTAGATGGGTTGATTGCCCTGATCGACCATCCCACTTTGCCGGATGAAAAGTTGATTGAGTTGATTCCGGGACCAGACTTTCCCACGGGCGGTGAGATTATTGACACGCGCGGCATTTGGGAAGCATACACCACAGGTAGGGGCAGCATTCCGGTGCGGGGTGTCGCCCAGATTGAAGAAATTCAGACTGGACGGGGGCGGCATCGACGCACAGCGATTGTGGTGACGGAACTGCCCTTTCAAGTGAACAAAGCTGGCTGGATTGAGAAAGTGGCGGAGTTGGTGTCGCTGGGGCGGATTGATGGCATTTCCGATCTGCGGGATGAGAGCGATCGCGACGGCATTCGAGTTGTGATTGAGCTTAAGCGAGAAGCGAATCCGCAAAAGGTGCTGAGTTTCCTGTATAAGCAAACCGCCCTGCAAAACAATTTTGGCGTGATTATGCTGGCGCTGGATAACGGGTTGCCACGTCAGATGCCGTTGCGTGATTTGCTCCAGCGGTTTTTAGATTTTCGGGAAGAAACCCTGACTCGGCGCTATCGCCATGAGTTTAATCAGGCAGAAAACCGCCGTCACATCGTAGAAGGCTTGCTGATTGCGCTGGAAAACCTGGACGACATCATCGACATTTTGCGAAATGCGCCGGATGGCAGCACGGCAAAGATGCAATTTCAGGAGGAGTTTGAACTCAGCGATCGTCAGTCGGATGCAATTCTTGCCATGCCAATGCGCCGCCTTACAGGGGTAGAGCGAGAAAATCTGCAAACTGAGTTTGATGAACTGACAACGCGGATGGGGGAATTGCAAAAGCTGCTGAACGATCGCCGCGAATTACTGAAAGCACTCAAGAAAGATTTGCGATCGCTGAAAAAGCAGTTTGGTGATCAACGGCGCACGAAGATTTTGGCAAACGCTAACCAGCATATAAGCAATGGGCAGGAGGCAGGAGGCAGGAGCGAGGAGACAGGAGGGAACGGGGAAGCGGTTGCGTATCCGGTGCTGTTTGAAGAGGAACCAGAGCCAGAAGAGGAAACGGTGCTGGAGCTGACTCAACGCGGATATGCTCGCCGCCTGACGCTTAAATCGTTTCAACGCCAAGTGAAGACTCGCGAGGAAGTGACGGCGGTTCCAGCGGTCGTAGAAGATTTTCCGATTCAAACTCATCGCACCACTACCGGCAAAGCGATCGTTGTTCTCACCCGGAGTGGCAAAGCCTATTCAGTGCGGGTGGCAGAAGTGCCACAGGGGTCGGCGCGATCGAAAGGTGCACCGCTGATTGCGCTCTTGCCCCCAGCCGCCCAGAGCGATCCGGATGGGATTGTCGGTAGCCTGGTGATGCCGGATGATCCCACCGATCAATTTCTGCTGATCCTGACCCAGCAAGGACGGGTGAAGCGCTTGCCATTAGAGGATTTTGTGGATCTGACCGGACGTGGACTGACTGCTCTCAAACTCAAAGAAGACGACCAAATTATTCAAATGACATTGGCTGAAGTGGGTGATCAACTGGTGGTTGCTACCTCTAGCGGGCGGATGCTGCGGGTGGAAGTGAACGATGAGCAATTGCCAATCCAGAGCCGCACAGCCCAGGGGCAACTGGTGATGCGGCTGGGTAAGAAAGAGCAACTGGTAGGCTGTACTGCCATTTCCCTGGGTGGGGTGCTGCTGATTGTGACGGAAAAGGGTTATGCCAAGCGAATGCCAGTTGCCACAATGCGCCAGTCTAACCTGGGAGATCTGGGTGCCAATGGAATTCAGTTTGCTACCAAGACGGATGCTCTGGTGGGACTTGTGGGGTTACGTCCAGAGCAGGAGGTGGTGTTAGTGACGAATCACGATCGCCTCATGCGCCCCACCCTCAGCACCATCCCAATGGAAGGGCGAGATACCACGGGCGATCGCATTCTGAAATTGGAGAAGGATGAAAAAGTCGCTGATGTGTTGGTACTGTGCGATCGTTCAACCAAAGAAAACAGCGATGATCTCAATGATGCTGATGGAGATACTTAGTGCAGAAACCCTCTCTTCCGTTCCAGTTCTGGATTCTGGCACTAATCGCCTTTATCAACTCGGTAAGCTTCACAGCTATCATTCCCCTCCTCTATCCCTACGCCAAACTGTTTGGGTTGAGCGATTTTCAAGCTAGTTTGCTCACTACTGCCTACGCTGTTTCGCAGTTCATTGGTACTCCCATTCTGGGCAGACTCTCCGACTTTCTGGGACGTAAACCGCTGCTGCTGGTGAGCTTGCTGGGAACCACCGTTGCGGGGTTAATCGCCAGCCTCACACCCTATGCCTGGCTGCTCTATGCCTCGCGAGTGCTGGATGGCGTGACCGGCGGCAATATTTCCATTGCCAGAGCCGTGATTAGTGATATGACTCCGCCAGACAAACGCCCCAGAGCTTTTGGAATTTTTGATGCGATGTTTCGGTTGGGCTTCGTGGCGGGTCCCAGTCTCAGCTATTTGGCACAGACGATTCCGCCTTTTCCGGGGGTGTCGCGCCTGGGCATGGGCTTTTTGGTCGCGGCGGGGATGGCGTTGATTGCTACCATACTGACGCTGTTCTTTTTACCAGAAACGCTGACAACCAAACAAGATTTTCATCTCAGTTGGCGGGATTTTGGCTTAGTGAGGGTGTTTCAATCTGCAACTCGCCCAACGCTAGGACCATTATTTTTGCTCACCTTCTTCAGTGGCTTTACGTTTACCATTTTCACCTTTGCCTTCCAGCCCTTTTTTCTGAATGTGCTCCAGCAAACTCCTAAAACGCTGGCGATTGTGTTTGCGATGTTTGGCATGTTGGGTTTTGTGGCGCAGGTTTTCTGGCTGGAGCCGTTGACGAACCGATTCAAGCTGGTGGATATTCTGGCGATCGCGATTCTGGTGCGGGGCATTCTGTTTCTGCTGCTTCCCACTTTTCCCACCCTGCCTGCATTTTTAGCAATTGGTGTTTTCTTTGGCATTGCGAACGCCTATCCCTTACCGCTAATTAATTCCCTCCTGTCGCTCAATAGCAGCGATCGCGAACAGGGCGAAGTGTTTGGTATCAACGCTTCTTACTTGAGCATGTCCAATGCCTTTGGTCCGGCGACGGCTGGGATGCTGGTTGAATTTGGCTACAAAGCGCCCTTCTGGATTACGGGAGTCCTTACCATCCTGACTGCCTGGTTTGCTTACCGTCTCAAAACAGGGTTAGAGGTTGCAGCGGAAACTAAATCAGGATGACGCTCGACTTGCAATAATAGAAAGAATTTGTCTATCGAGGAACATTGTGTACCTACTCATTCCGGCTGCGGGATCTGGGCGACGCATGGGCAGCAGTCGCAACAAACTGTTGTTGCCGTTATTGGGCAGACCGCTGCTTGCCTGGACGCTGTTAGCAGCGAAATCATCACCATCGATTCGCTGGGTTGGGGTGATTGGTCAGCCGGATGATTTTCAGGATTTCAAAGAAATCATTCAGAGTGTGGGCATGACTAAAATGGTTCACCTCATCCCCGGCGGGACGACCCGTCAGGAATCGGTCTTCAACGGGCTGCAAGGCTTACCAGCCGTGGCGAGCCGGGTTCTGATTCATGATGGGGCGCGATGTTTAGCCACGCCTGCTCTGTTTGAGCGCTGTACCCAGGAATTAGCGACCTGTTCCGGCTTAATTGCAGCAATTCCTGTGAAAGACACGATCAAAGTGGTGGAGCCGACGACCAAAATCATCACCAGTACGCCCGATCGCCGCAACCTGTGGGCAGCCCAAACACCACAAGGGTTTGAAGTGGATATTTTGACGCGCTGCCATGGGCAAGGGGTCGAGAACAAATGGGAAGCGACGGATGATGCCATGTTGTTTGAGCGCTGTGGCTTCCCGGTCAAAATTGTGGCAGGGGAGGAAACGAATCTGAAAGTGACCACACCCGTAGATCTGGCGATCGCTGAGTTCATCCTGCGGCAGCGGGCAAAGGAAGTCAGTCAATAGAAGTCAAACATGTAGGGGCAGGGTTTTATCCCTGCCCAGGAGTTGGAAGAGAATCAGGTCTGCCACGTGCCACGTTCGTTGAGGATGAGTTTTTGCCCTTGATACACGCGCAGAGTTCCATCCTCCGTTACCAGATAGCGATACACTCCATTGCGAAATTCATAGCCTAGAAAGCGGCAGGGAGTCACGCCATCCTGGCACAGCGTATGCAGGGTTTTGCCGCGTAGGCGGATGGATTCACCTGTTCGACGGTTTCTGCCAACATAGGTCACGTCATTGCACGTCACAGAACCTTCGGCACAGTTGCGCGTCACGGTGACTCGAAAGTTGCGGGTTTGCAGAGTTTCGGCGATCGCTGCCTGGATGGTTAAAAGCGTTAAAGTGGCAGTTAACAGTGCGGTGGTCAAACTGGATGAAAACGGAACTTTTTTCATAAACGTCAATGCTCAAATTGCTTCAAATTGGACTTGGATTTATCCCTCTGCTGATCGGCATCGCTGGATTGTTTCTCAGCAGTTGGATTGTATTAACTGCGCCTGTCCTCTCGCTTTACCCGCTGTCGGTAGGTGCGGCAGAGGTGAGTCCCTGGTTGTTTGGGCTGAATGCGATCGCCGTGTTCTCTAGCTTCTGGCTGCGATCGGGTTGGGTAAAGTGGGGTGCGTTGGGGTGTGGTTGCTTGGGGTTACTGCTGAGTTGTCTGCCGTTGGTGCAATTGCCAGCGACCCATCAGCAAGCGGTTACCGAAATGGAGCGCAATCTGAGGAAGGATTATCTGAGCAATATTCCTAAACCCTTGCAGACAAAACTCCGTGCTCAATCGTTTGTCCTCACTGATGCATTTAAGGGCATTGCCTTAGACTCAGTGCGGGTGACGACCGATGTTCAATTTGCTGCACCGGATGGCATCCCACTCAGCCTGGATGTGTACCGTCCGGCGCAGGTTGGTACTTATCCAGGGGTGGTGATGATTCATGGTGGTGCATGGCGATCGGGCAGCCCCAAAGATAACGCAGAGTTCAATCGCTATCTGGCAGCGCAGGGCTACACGGTGATTGCGATTTCTTACCGACTAGCGCCGCAACATCCCTTTCCGGCTCAGCTCGAAGATGTGCAAGCCGCGATCGCCTTCATCCAGCAACATGCCACTCAGTATGAACTGGATCTAAACCGGATGGTAATCATGGGGCGATCGGCAGGTGGGCATCTGGCAAAACTGGTTGCCTATCAACCCAATGCCTACCCATTCAAAGCAGTAGTGAGCTATTACGGACCGATTGATTTGACCAAAGGCTACTACGACCTGCCCGTTCCTGACCCAATCAACGTGCGTGCTGTGTTAGAAGCCTTTTTGGCAGGTACACCAGATACCGTTCCAGCCCAGTACCAGCAAGCCTCTCCCGCCAGCTTTTTGAGACGCAATCTGCCGCCGACGTTGTTAATCTATGCGGGGCGCGATCACATCATGAAGGCGACGTTTGGGCGACAGTTGGCTGACCAGTTGCGATCGCTTGGCAATACGGCGGTCTACATCGAAATTCCCTGGGCAGAACACGCGTTTGACGCGATTTTTAACGGAGTCAGTAACCAACTGGCGCTTTACCATACAGAACGCTTTCTAGCTTGGGCAACTAGAGAAGGACAGTAGGTTGCCTAAACCTGAACGGGCGATCGCAATGGGCTGAGAGATCGGTTAGAAGCCACAGACAGCAATGGCGAACTGGAATGTAGCTTTAGAACCTTCTCTAAAAGCCACTGAATTTCCGGGTCGGAGGAGGACAGCATTCCTTCCGGCGTGACTTCGCAGGTTTGCCACCACTCGCGATCGTGCTGGAACAACGCCTGCATCAGGTGAGAGTATGCTCCAGGTTTTTCCAGGGCGGCGCAAGAGATTCTTAGAAAAGCTGTCATTCGTAAGAGTGGGGGAACCTGGGGAGCAAGCAGCTTTTGCCGGGCTGATTCTAGTAACTGCTGAGTGCGATTGGAAGGGGGATAAAGGCTGGTCATTGAAAGGCTTTTCCTTGTGGGGGCGTGTTGGTTAGTTTTTATGGGGGATGCGATCGCGACGTTAGCGGTTGTAGCGAATCCCGCGATAGGTGAGAGCGACATTGGCAGGAGCGGTAGTCCGAGGGCTGGAAAACGTCACTGTATTACCGCGATATTTGCCAGATAATTCAGCTTCAACGGGTGCGATTTCAGCGGTCATTGCGGCTTCGTACTTTTGTCCAAGAAATGTGAGTGTCATGGGGCTAATCCTTACAGGTAATTGAGTGGTGAGGTGTTTTTCCCTCATGCATTCATAATCCCAGGAATACCCCAGTCAAGGAGTGACTGAAATCCTCTAACAAAAGTGAATATCAGCACACTACGCCTGTGAGGAGAGACTGCGAAATGTGTTGCTCCTGTCACTGGTCTCTGAGATTTGCGTCACATCCTGGCGATCGCAGAGTAGGAGTGAGAACTAATTAAAAATGAAAAATTACAAATTAAAGATGGCATAGCTTTGCTGGAAGCCATTTTAGGTGTTGCTGAATAGAAGTATGAAATTACAAAGTGAGTTTTTGCATTGCCCCCTAAATCCCCCAATTCTGGGAGACTTTGAAGACTGTGTTCCCCCAAAGTTGGGGGCTAGGGGGCGAATCATAGTTGAATTCAGCAACGCCCCATTTTAATGATTCATTGTCCTTAGGCAAACTGAGCCACCGGCATTCTTGCAGAGCGCGGGTTGAACGTTGGAATATCGCCTGCTAGCTCTTTATGAGATTGCCAAGCCATTTGCACAGTTGTAGGCAACACTCCTGCTAAACCCGCTGTCAGTTCGGCAGGAATGGTTAAGGACAGGTTTCCTGGTAGCCACTCGGCAAGTTGATGAACGATCGCCCGCCCCCGTTGTTGAGCATTTGGGTTATCCACAATGTGCGACAGTTGTTCCACGTAGGCGAGGCGGGTTTGAATGGCATCTTCGCGATCGCTTTGATGGGCGATCGTTTGCAAGCGCACCGTGCCCACAATGTAAACGGCAGTGCAATGGCGATCAAATTCCCCGCCTACGGCTGCCCCCGGACCTGCAAAATCCACGTAAAACGATTTGACGATCAACAAACCACCGGGCGAATCGGGCGCGATCGCCAACAACTGACCACGTTGCAGCCGATGCAAGATTGCAGTGTTTTGAGCATTCAGCTTGGGAGAAACATTTACCAACAGAGCAGAAGAAAGTTGCATAGTGCCGTCCAACAGGGGATGAAGTGTGCTGTTCATCTATCCGCTGAGTTCGCCAACTTTATGCAGGATTTCTTCTCATTCTTGAGCAGCCTGCCGCTCTAAATCATCGAGTTCTTGAATTGCCAGCAACAAGGCTTCTTCTTGTTCTTCAAACAGTTCCTCTTCAATCTCGCCCATGTCAAACGCGAGTTGCAGAGCTAAAAGCTGTTTTTGCAAGTTTTCTTTCACATCCAGTTCCGCATCCACTCGTTCCTGAAGTTGTTCGGCAATCCAGGCGATACCCGTGATGGGAGCAGTGAGCGGGGCGAGGAGAAGGTTAAACATGGTTATAGCTGTTCCATCTGAGCAAAGTTAAATGGCGCGGTGAAGTTGTTATAGCGGATCTTCAAGCGTCCGTCGAATTTTTGGTCGAGGTCTTCAACCTGTTGCCCAAAGTGGGATTCGGCATCCCAGTTGATCAGGTAGGCGGCGTTGTAGATCATGGATTCTGTGAGTGAGTCGTTCTCAACAATCTCACTTGCCAGAGGATTGAGAACGGTGCGGAATAGCGTGATGATGTATTGTTTGCGCGCTTCGAGCGATCGCTCAATTGCCTGCCCAATCGATACAACCTCATCCATGCCGAGGGTTTTTCCTTCCAGACTGTCTCTCTGTGCCTTGAGGGTGGGGTTTTCTTCTAGCAAGGCTTGCAGTTCGCTGTCTTGTTCCCAAAATACTTTGACACCCACTTCCCGTTTGCCGTTGAGTTTTTCAAACAGGCGATGCAATCCAGTTCCGTAAGGTTGGGTTAACTGAGTTGTGACTGTGTTCCAATCGTTAATAATTAGCCCAAACTGCAACGGTAACAGAGTGCGGTGCCCAGCGTGCATTGCCTGTTCCAACACGCGCTCATGCCCCAGCAAATTTTTGCGGCTTGCCAGGTAGCGTTCTTGTTGGGCTTCGGAATAGAGAAAGGTGAAACCATCCAGTGAGTAAGTCTGGACGGGTTGCTTGTCTAAGCCTTCCAAGCCGGAAGTATCCAGGTTGCTATCCGGAAAAATGCCGTAAAGATAAAGTCCGTGGCTCATAAGGGGGCAGTTGAATCGAGGGATAGGTTTAGAGTTCCCGTTTGAGATGCGATCGCACCAAGTCAAATCCATTCATCCGCCTGCAAGAGATCAAGATCGGCGATTGACCAGTGAACTTTTTCAGATCTAGGCTTCTTGCGTCTTTATGGCGGTACTGCTATAGGTTAGGACTATCGAACTGATGAAAATCTTGAAGTGAGTGGATTGCATTCTCAGCACTCAGTCCTCATTACTCAGCACTTTGCTATATAACCAAAGCCGTAATCCATGCAAGCGCACTGGGGTCAAAGCGTGCGTCGAAAGGTTCTAATTGCTTCTCCAGCATCAGTTTCAGCCATCAAAATGCAGCATTTTAATAAATCGAGGTCGAGATCAGTCAGTCCAGGTAGCTGGCTGCGATCGCGCTGTTGATAGTCGCCATCGTAGAGATGATACAGGGTCAGTACTCCATCCTCCCAAAACCAAACTTCAGGCACACCCAAAGCCTTGTAGCGCTCTAACTTATTGATGCTGCCGCTAGTAAAGATTACCTCAATTGCCAAATCGGGGATTGGTTTGACGCTTCCAATGCAATAAGACTCATCGGCTTGAGCTGAAACGACTCCCTCTTTTTCCTGGGTCATTGCCCCTGTTGGTTGGAAGAAAATTCCCTTTTCAGCCAAAAAGGTTGTGACTAGATAACCAATGAGTCGCGAAAAAAGCTCGTGTTCACGTCCTGGCATCAGTACCTCGATCACACCTTCATAGTAAAACAGCCGCACTCCAGGAGAGCCATCAAAGCCTTGTTGGATGAGCTTGAATTGCTCCCAGGAGCCGTGATGAATGATGCGTTGATCGGTTGTTTGATTGAGCAGTGAGGGCATCGGGTTCGCCTCCAGCTAGTCCTGCTTGAATTGTGGCATAGAGCTTGCCTGTCCAGCGATCGCTTCAGATTGTGCCAAAACTCCGCTGTCTCAACCTCTAGTGAGAGAGTGTAGCTAGGAATCCCCCATTAAGTGAACGACGAGTTCGCGATGGGAACCGCGTTGGCGATGCTCCCAGATGTAAATTCCCTGCCAGATGCCGAGGGACAGGCGACCATTGGTAATGGGAATTTGTTCAGAGGTGCTGGTGAGGGCAGTGCGGATATGGGCGGGCATATCGTCAGGACCTTCAGTGCTGTGGATGTAGTGATTGCCTTCGGGCACCAGTTTTGCCAGAAAGTTGCTGAGATCGGTGAGCACGTCTGGGTCGGCATTTTCTTGAATCACCAGGCTGGCGGAGGTGTGGCGTAGAAAGAGGGTGCAAAGCCCGGTGCGAATGCCAGATTCCGCGACGATCGCTTGCACTTTAGAAGTCACTTTGCACAATGATTTGCCCGTGGTGGGAATGCTGATGATTTTTTGATAGTGAGACATGAGTTGATAGGAGAGTGGGAAAGGACGATCTCGCTGGGGCTCTTTAGGGTGCGGTCAAGGGCGATCGTCCTTCTAACAGGACGCGATGTGCAACTATCTTGCCCTCTCCTCCCCAACCCTCCTCTCCCAAATCTGGGAGAGGAGGGAGTTTAACCCAGTTCTTGCTCCCTTTTCCCAACGTTGGCAGAAGGGGTGAGGATGAGGGCAGTGCAAGGCTCATCGGCATTTTAGGAAAGTCGCATAGTGCGTAACGGTCTAAAGTTATACGGCTAAATTTGCAATTTCCGGTTCGGGTACGGCATCTTTATCTTCAATCACTAGCTTAACGGCTAGCTTATTCACCGAAATGAAGCTCTCCTGTGCCAAAAGTTTGCCGTCTGAACCATAGACCATTGCATTGGTGAGGGCGATAAACGAATGCTCACCATTTAAAAATCCGATAGGTGGGCATTGTAACCCCCTGCGGGAATGGAAACGTCTCCCTGAATTTCCCAGCCGTCGGTCGTGTAGATTTTGACGCGCTGTTTTTCTCGATGAAAGTTGCGTGCGGTGGATGCGTTCATCGTTGGTTGCCTCCTGCGATCGCGTGAATACTTTATTGTACTCGTTGCAACTCATCCACCTGGATTTACGTGGTTTGCAGATAATCAAGAACTGCTTCAGCAATCTCGACATTGCCATCGGTCACGGGTAGATCGGAACGGTAAGGAGCCTGAAACGATTCATGCAGAAATTCCCATTGGCTTTCAAAAAAGTCCGCAGGGGGCAAGATGCGATGGGGCACATAATCTTGCATAGCGCGGAGCAACACTGCTGCTTCGGCAAAGTCATCGCGGGTGATGGAGACAATCGGCAACTTTAATCGACACGCTTCTGCAAAGGTGCTGAATCCTGGTTTGGAAATGACGCATTTGCAAACGGGCATCACATCCACGGGGCGATATTGGGGGCTGCTGAGTTTGATTAAATTCGGCAGATCGGGCGCGTTGCGATCAAAGGTGAGAAATTGCCAATCGGGGAAGTGTGCCAGGTTCTGATAAGGAATTTGTTCTAACCCTAAGCCGCCAAAGGTGAGCAATACTGTTTTGTCGGGTGCCGCTTGTAAGTTCAAATATTGGCGCAATTGTTCAACGCTGTAGCGGGGTGTGCCACCTGTGAAACCCACGTCGGTAATGTGAGGAAAGGCGCTCATCGGTTCGTGCAGGGGCAGGCGAAACAGGCGATCGCACTGGCTAAAACAGTCCGCAATCCAATCGGCAATGCTGGCAAACTCCTCGCCCCAATCGCGATAAATGAAATCCCACCCAAAGTTGCTCATCATGTAGCAGGGAATGCCTGCGGCTTTGGCAATCAGTGATGCCATTGGTGGAAGGTCTGCCAGAACTAGTCCCACGCGATTTTGTTGGATGAAGTTGACTTCTCCGGCAATGATGGAGCGCTGCTTGGCACGAATCTCGTTAAGTTTGGCGAGGGTGGCGGCTTTATCCATCTGAATGCTGTCACTTTGGACTACGCCAATATCAAAGGCGCGGGGACGCACAATAAAATCCCCTTCGATGTAGCCTTCTAGCAGCCAGCGCGGTGCCGTTGTCACCAGGATCAGCAGCACATCAGGACAACGACGCTGAATTTCAGCCGCTACTGAAGCAGCACGAGTCGCGTGTCCAAACCCATGATTGGTAATGGCGAGGTAGAGAATCGGTTGGGGCATCAGTCTATGCAAACGTCTTCACAGACTTTAGCAAAAGTCGCAGTCAATCCTCAGTCAGCAATTTACCAACTAGCTCTCCAATCTAAAATGGGAGGGACAGGTTGAAATGGGGGCAAGTCTATGACAATTCGCCAACGGCGCTATAGCAAAGAAGAGTTGGCTCAACGTGGGCAAGAACTTTATGAGTCTGGTATTCGACAGCAAGTTGAAGCAGGCAACGAGGGAAAGATTGTGGCGATCGACATCGAAACCGGAGATTTTGAGGTCGATGATACTGTTATGGCGGCAACTAACCGACTGTTTAAACGCCATCCAAATGCTCAACCGTGGGGAGTTCGGATTGGACATCGCGCCGTTTATCATTTTGGAGCATGGAGTCTGAAAAAGAATTCATGATTTGCGGAGTCGTAAATTTGCGTCACGTTAATACGGTTGAGGGTGGTCTTGTTAAAGTTGAAGCTCTGTGATTCCGCGCAGAAGCGATCGCGAGGCAAAGAGAAATAACAGATATTGGATTGATGCGTTTCCATATAATCTCCCAACCAGGATGATTATGCAGATCAGGGTCTGTATAACACCCCGAAGTAGAGGGTTATTACAGACAGATTTCAGGCTAAATACCTTTTCACGTAGATTATGTAGATCCAGGTCTAGCTAATTGCTCTTTACCGGGGAGTTAGCCAGAATAAAAGGAACAGAATCTGTCTAAGAAAGAGTTAGCTGTCTGGTTTCCTAAATGATGCAGACAAAGAACTGTGAGGGGGTAGCAACACTTAGTACGTGGATTTTGAAGAGGAAGGCTACTGAGATGTCCAAATGGTATGAAAAGCTGGTACAGGAAACCTATCAAGCCCTTCTCGACCAAGAATCACACATCAAGAACCTAGTTGTGCAGCATGATGTCAAGTTGACTGGCAAAAGTGGTGCTTCTCATCAAATTGATGTCTATTGGGAATTCAGGATAGCTGATACCATCTATCGAACATGTATTGAGTGCAGGAATTATACGTCAAACATCAAAAAAAGTAGAGTTGTGGAATTCAAAGGTATTTTAGACGACATAGGTAACGCGAACGGAATTATTGTAACTAGGGTCGGTTTTCAAGAAGGAGCTTTAACCTATGCCGAACATCACGGAATTCGACTACTTTTTATCAATCCCGTGCTTCAAAGAATAGACATGAATGTACATATGGTTATCCCACAGATAAGTAACATAGGATTTTTGTTTGATTCTTCTCATGCAAAGTCTGTTTTAGAAGCAGCAGGAGTTGATACCACAAGTATTTTGTTGGAGTTAAACGCTTTAGCTAAAGATATTTATCTATATGATGCAAATGGAAATAAAACACGTAATTTGGCGGCAGTGTTATCACAACCTATAGGTGAAGTTGGTCAGATTGTTGTCGATCTTGAAAATGAATATCTAGAAACATCGCATGGATTGATAAAACTCAATTCAATTAGCTTTGAGCGACAGGAAGAGATGGTTGAGAATAAGATTACAATTGGCGGTGGTGAAGATGTTGCTAAAACGTTAATCCAAGATGTTCTCGAAAACACATCCAAGTATCTTTTCAACGATGGTGCTGTAGGCAGCGAGCCTCGAAGAGACAAATTGTTACCTCAACAGGACAGCTAACAACTGCAATGCACCGGAATAAGCGAGTTTTGGTTGGTCAGGTGCAAAGGTTGTTTATGTCCGGTGATTGCAAACGTTATGAGGAATATTCCGCGTAGATGCAAACAGGGACACGCTTATAGGCAGTAGTCAGATCGTTGCTCTTGTAGGGTGCGTTCCTATTGCAATTTCTCTGAATTCATCGATCGCGTGTTTGGGAACGCACTATGCTCACGCCTTTCCTGAAACCAGCGATCGCAGTCTCGCAACACCCTGCACTATGGTCGAAAGGGCGATCAGGATATTGGAAAGGGCAGGTGATGTTTCCTGGAACCGGGTGCTTTCGATTGTGCGTCGCGATGCCAAGAGCAATAACGGATACTGGATTGATGCGTTTCCATATAATAACGAGTTAGACCGCTGAATCTCGGTTGGGATGCAACTTGAAATTTGTCTGTGTGTTAAGCAGCTATTTTCAACTCCCCTCGTAGTTTCAATTCAAATCATGAAAGTGATTTATAAAATAACTTATCCCAATGGAAAAATTTATGTGGGTCAAGATTTGACAGATAGTATTAATTATTTTGGAAGTGCTAACAGTAAATTTTTTGAAAAAGACTTTACGAGAGAACAGAGAAGAGACTTTATGATTAGGAAAGAAATACTTTGGGAGTCAGAAATAGCTTCAAAAGAGCCTCCTTACAACGCCCAGATCCCAACCGAAAGGTGATGCCATGCAAGCCAAACTTCAAGAGCAACTTACTCCTGCTGATGCTGAAGTTATTTTAGGGCGGTTGCCTGAGCGAATTCGTGCTGCTCTCATTGCGCGTGCTGCCGAGATTGAGTATCCCATTGAAGCTGTGGTTGAGATGGCGATCGCAAGTTTTCTAGACACAGAGGCGTTGGGTTTTGCAGATTGCAAACCAGGGCGAGGTCAGTAGTGCTTTGTAGTTGGTGAATCGCACGGTCTAACTTCCGTTGCACACCGACCGTATAAAGCCTCTTCGTTGAATTCGAGAGGTTACTAGCGGCGGGTGAACACGATCGCTATGGGGAATATTCCGCGTAGATGCAAACCGGGACGCGCTTGTAGGCGGGGGTGCCACACTGTGGATCGATGGGGCGGCGAAGATCTGGTTGACTTCTGGGTAGAACATCAAGGCTGATCCGGGTCGAATGTCACCATAGATAATTTCAACGTTTTCCAGTTTGCCTGCATTGCCCTGCACCGTGACGCGATCGCGTTTTGGCACTTGATCATGAATTACAAACAGCCCCAAACGCTGTCTTGCGATTGGTTACCTTACAATAGAAGCGAAGCTTTGAGATTGGGTGGTAGGCAATGACCACAGGAAATTCTCCATTAGAAGATACGGAGTCGGCAGTTTTAGTCTCTGTGGCAGAATTGCAACGTCAACTTGAGGAGTCATTGAAACAGTTATCACCAGAACGATTAAAGGTGGTTGCGGATTTTGCGGCTTATTTAGCAAGTGCTGAAAGCGAAGCTGCAACTCAAGAACTTTTGGCGATTCCTGGATTACTAGAGCGAGTTAAACAGAATCAGACGACCTCTAAAGCCCAGTACACTAGCTGGAGAACGCTCCGCGCTGATGTATGAAGTTCTTCTCCACCCCGATGCTCAGAAAATTTATGTCGATGCTGATAAAGCGCTAGCCAAGAAGATTGCTCGATGTTTGCAGCAGTTGGAGCAAACTCCTCGGTCACACCCTAACATCAAAGCCCTTAAGGGAGATTATGCAGGCTACTATCGCTACCGGATTGGGGACTACAGGGTGATCTATTCCGTAGACGATGAATTGGTTCAGGTGTTTGTTGTGGCGATCGCCCATCGCAGTGAAGCGTATGAGCCGTAAAAGCAAGTTGGTAAGTCCGTCAGTTGGGTGATTGAAGTCCTTTCAGCCACGCCTCATAACAATCGTGCTGCACCGGAACGGCATAACATCATCGGTTTTAATGCAAAGGTTACCTGCCATCGCTGAACACGATCGCTATGAGGAATATTCCGCGTAGATGCA
>JACYLN010000097.1 GCA_015272515.1 Leptolyngbyaceae cyanobacterium C42_A2020_001
TTCCCTACCGACTAACATTCTCAGGGAAGGGCTGAAGGGTGTGCTGTATGCGATTAGCACGGATGAAACTAAGCGCATTTTGACAGGTGTTTATATTCAGATTGGGCAAAATGCCCTGAAATTCATTGCAACAGATGGTCATCGAGTGGCAATTGCAGAAATATCAACCGAGGGTATTGGTAGAAAACAGCGTAAGCGATCGGGAGCCGATGAACATACCCAGTTTCCGATTTCCGGCAAAGCGCTGAAGGAACTGACTCGTAACCTGGCTGATTCGGTTGACTCGATTCAACTGCTGTACGACGCGGAGGCAACCCGCGCTAGTTTTGCATGGCAAGACGTTATTTTGAGCTGCCAGTGCCTTGAAGGGCAATATCCAGACTGTGAGCAACTGTTGGCACGCTACAGTTTTGACCAAGAAGTGGTGCTGGAGAAATCAGGACTACTCAAAGCGTTGGAACGGTTATCGGTGTTGACTGACAAGAAAGAGAGAGGGATTCAGTTTCGCTTTGATGGAACGACCCAACAAATTCACCTTTCGATCGAGCGAGAGTTTGGCAAGGGTGATGAAACAATCAGTGCTCATATCCCTACAGATATGACATTAGATATCCAATTCAACCTTAAATATCTGGGAGAAGCGGTTAAAGCGATTCCTAGTTCTGGGATCAAGATGCATTTGAAGCAACCGGACTATCCAGCCATGTTGGTTCCTGCTAGGGATTTTAACAATCCAGAATTAGAGATGGAAATGCGTCACTTTCTCTTTCCCGTTTATAAGCAGCCGGAGTAAGCTGTTGTATCGATTATGCTCATTCTGGGGATCTTCTCAGAATGAGTAACTTTCTTGGCTACTCAGAATATACCCTGCTTCAACCAACTAAGCCCAGCAGATGCTGATGACGGTCAAATTTACCAGATATGGCTTTTGGCTTAGTTGGATTTGATTCGGTCATGAGTTTTTATGTCCTTAAGGTTCCGAAGTAAACGAGGTTATTGGGTTCTTTGGGCAGGGTTGATCACTACTTGAGTCGATCCTTCAATTTTTCTCTAGAAACCCTCCAGCGTAGGTGATAACACACATCGAACGAAGATATCCGTGCTGACCACAAGCTACACCCGTAACTTGAAAATCTGGATTAAAAAAGTTATCTCGATCTCCTGCTTTACGAAGACCATCATCAATAATAAGTGCTTCCATAACTGCAACCCTTGCTGGAGAAACTGATCCTTCAGCTTTAGAAGAATCAAAATAAGAAATACTTTCACCCTCATTACAACCAACAGATCCATGCTTACGCAGTCTGTCCCAATAACCGTTACCACTGTTACCAGTATGTCCAAAATTTTTACCACTTTTTCCTTGATCATTTACGTGATCTCGACTAGCGTTAGACATACCTACAGAGACACTAAGGGGAGGTAACGGCTGTTTTGAACGAACGAAAGCTATGGCTTCATCTACAGCACGAACTCTTTTATTAGGATCGAGCGTTTCACCTCGAAGCCTTAACCAGTTCCTATAAAAATATTGCTTTTGTGCATCAAGATAATCGGCGTAAGCACTAGGATTAGTACGCATAATATTTATTTCCTTAATAACACCTTTCTCCAAGGTTGAGAGATTAGTAGGAGGGCGACCTGATACTCCTAAAGCTTGTCGATGTTGTTTCAATTGTTCAGCTATGCTGTCAGAAATCGATTTTGGAGTTTCAGGAGATGACCAGTATGCGGCATTTAAAAATTTCAGCATTTCGCAAGAGTTAGCCTCTTTCCCAACGTTTATGGGTTCTACTTTTCCGCCTGGGTAAGAAAATTTCTGCCCCTCCTTAACTTGTGCTCCTTTTGGGTTCTCTTTTGACTTCACTAAAATGTCGCCTTCAAAGGCTTCGACACTTACATTTTCGACTACGACCTGATCCCATTTACACGTTGCTATCCACGGATACTTTGATCCAGGTGGCTCATCTCTTAAAGTACATCTGTATTTACGAACGTAACTGTCATCTATATTTTCACTGACGCTGAAATTTGAATTCCATACGCATTCGCGTACATTTCCAGATGGAGTGTTCTTAGTTGTACACCGCCATCTACATGTTTGTATAGGTTTAGAAGAGTTTTCGGTGGTGCATCCAAAATCATAATTATCAGGTTGGAAATCGCGATAATAACTAGAATCGGGATAATCGTTAGATATATTACTAGAAGTTCGGATCACTGTTTGTCCTTTTGCAGGATTGATTATCAAATTATCCTCTTGCTTGTCAGAGTTCTGCTTATTGCCAAGCCCAATGATACTGGCTACTTTCTCAACAGGTTTTGGTAGCTGTGAGATAATTTTGTTTGGGGAACGCTGTATATTAATCCCGTCTTTACCCGCACCACAGGCTCTGCTTCCGCCACCCTTTCCACTCCAAGCAATTATGAAATGTCCTTCAACTTGGCAAGGAAAAGTATAGATACCTTTATTGTAGGTTTTAACTATAAGTCCATCATATTTTTGATCTTGTGTTACAAAACCAAAAGATGCCCAGTAATTTTCAGATGGAACAGCTAGAGAACCCCCAGTCCTCATCTCTACACCTTTTTTCACAGCACTTGTGTCCCTGGCTCTTGCTACTTGGCGTATCCAAAAATCACTTCCACTACCGTTAAAATTAATAACGTGGGCTGCTGAGGGTATATCAGCCAGACTTTGAACATTCGCTAGGACTAGCAGTACTGCTACAAGGAATGTAGCAGTACTCAATTTCCAAAAATAAGAGAAACAAAATTGTTCAGCGCAATGCTTGCAAGACAGTATAACAACCTTCAAAAGGTTAGTGGGTCTCATTAGTTACCTCCTCAATCTTGCAGTTTTTAAGCCGACCAATAGCATCATCAATAGGACGTGGAAATATTTGGTCTGTAAGCGTCATGTGTGAAAGCTCTCTACAGTTTTGCGCTATATAGTACTTTTCTCCTGATTTATCTTTATTGTGTTGGTCGTAAAAGCCACAACGCCAACCGGTAGCACGACGCCACAACAACTCAATTTCTTGCAGTGTTTTACAAGGTAGGTAAATTTTCTCGGTCGAATCTAGAAATCCATTCTTGTTTAAGTCTGCTTCTAAACCAGGTTTTCGCATGAGAATTCTATATGTAGTCTTTAAAGCACCATCCGTGTACTGATCCTCGAAATCAGTCACCTTGACATTTTTTCTTAAGGAACCAAATTGATGATTATCTAATTGCTTTTGTAACTGTGAAAAATATTTATCTCTAATAATCTTTGACAGAAAATTTTCGGCATTATCTTGAATTTCAAGAACTTGTTTTATATCCTTTTCTTGAAACTTTTCTGTTTCTTTTAATGCAGCATTTACAAAGTTTTGAGTTGCTGTAATAACAGCTTTATAAGATTCAATTCCTTCGTCAATATGATTGCTGTAAACTTGTCGATTTGCTATCTCTAGTGCTTTAGGTAAAATAGGTAGCAGTTCTGGCTTTGCTGAACCTCCAATAAGAACAGACATGAGTTTATCTTGGAACTGACGCTCTGAAAATTGCTGTAGAGCAAATATTGATAAAGTGGCAAAGATAATTCCCAAGGTGGTTAATCCGTATTGATTAAGTCTTTCCCTCTGCTTACTTTTCTGAATAAACCTTTTTTCTGGAAGGGTGATGGCACTAGATCTTTTCTCTAGCCAGCCCTTAGCTTCTACTAAGAGATTTCCTCTTAACAAGACTTCTCTATCTCGGTTGCTTTTTTCCCAAGTGCTGATCGAAGCTCTTAGAGACTCTTGCCAGGTACGGAAATGACGATCAGCAGATACCCAAGCCTGAAGATCTTTCCATTCTCGGATCAATGCTTCATGAACGACCTCAACTGTATTTTCATTTGTTACCTTGTTCCACCCTGTTACAACCAGCCTTGCTTTGTAGCTGGCTAAATAAGTAACCAAATCCCAATTTTTATCTCCTACTTCCGCTTGGGTTGCTAATCTGCGGGTATCTTCTGTGCCTTCCCCTGGGCGCACCAACTGGACAAAGATATGTTGCGCCTACTTCTGTTGTGTCTCACTGAGTTGACTGTAGATTTCTTCTGCATGATTCGCTAGGGCTTGTTTGACACCACCAATTTCGTCATAAGTACTATGAGTTAGCTTTCTATTCTGTTTCTTTTTCCATAAGCGAGTTAAGGCAAACTCCAGTAAAGGTAAGTTCCCAGGTTCTCTACCTACATCGTCTAAAATTCTCTGAATTAGTTTTGCCTCTAGTGACACACTCAACCTTTCAAGAGGCTTTTCTATAACAAATTGTAGTTCTTCTCGATTCATTGAACTAAGAAGTTGTGGTGTAAACTGCTGTAATGCATCCCGTAGCCGACGATTAGAAAGAACGTAACCGTAAAAATCTGCTCGTAAGGTCAGTACAAGCGTCAAGTTATCTTGGTTAATAGCATCTAGTAATATGCCAATGAACTGATATTGCTCCTCATCTGAACAAAGAGTATAGATTTCCTCAAATTGGTCAACTACTAGCAGCATCCGTTTTCCGAAGTTGCGTTCTAGAATATTTGATGTAACCTGTAGCAGAGTTAACTTTCCTTGCATCAAGTCTGTCCCTAGTTCCGCCGATCGCTTGATCTGTTGAATTTCGTCTAACCCAGGCTTAAGCAGTCGAACTAGAGCAGAGGCAAGTCCATAAAACGGTTGATTTTGAGGGCGGAAGCTATCAATTAGCCAATTTCCCTCTGCTCGTAGCTGAGGAATCAATCCAGCAAAGACGACGGAAGATTTGCCACTACCAGATGGACCAATTACAGCTACCAATGGTTGTGTTTGAACTGCTTTAACCAGCCCAGTTTTGGATTGTTCATCACCAAAAAGGAATCGATCTCGCCCAAAGAAGAGGTCTGCATCCTGTTCAAGGAAAGGTAACAACCCCCGATACGGACAATCTACATCGGGGTCAACTACTTTTTTTCAACTTTCTTAAGAAGTCGGCTAAAGGTCGGAAACATACGCCGCAGGACACCTTCCGTTTCAAGCTCCACTTCGTAGGAAATGAAAGGTGGTAACAGTGGAAGTGCTGTTTTTAGCTTGGCACTAGAAGATTTTCCTGGCTCGTTCAACTTATTTCGGATTTCAGTCAGTAGTTGAATCACCTGATCAGGATATTGATTGGCATTATTTTGCTCAATTATCTCAACCGTTTGAATAACTTCAGTAATTGCACTACTAGCATCAACTTCATCGATTAAAAGCGAATCTACTTCTTGAGCTAAAAGTTGCCAGTATTCTACTTCATTTTGCTGAATTTGTGGTCTGATTTCCTCTCGAATTCGTTGCTCAATAGAAATTTTTGCTTCTGCATCATAAGCCATGATACGACTTCGTTCCATGGCTCCTAGTTTCTGGTACAGCAACTCCAAATTCTTTTCCAGATCTGCGAGTCTCGTACTTAAAAGCATTCTTGTGAAGCTCCTATGACAGCGATTTGTGTTATACTCTCCAAATGTCGGATTTTCGTAACATCAGCCTTTCTCATTAGTTTTTGTAGCTTAAACTACATTTCTGAGAAAACTAGCTCAAATATGTACGGCTTCCCAACAAGAAGATTTTAAGGTATTTTCGTGGCTATGGAATAAGCGTCATAGCTTGTAACCTGAATGCCTAGATGTTTAGGTCGAGATAGCGTCCTCTCAATGCTTTTTAGATTGGTGTGGCTTGATCGGCTTTATAGTCAGTGTGATCACTAATCGCTTAGGTTGGGTTGACCAAGGAAAACCAACAACCTTTTGTTCAGTTACTTCTGCTACTTAAGCGAGCACAAGCTAGCCCGTACGTGCATTATGCACTGAGTGAACAGGTAATCTTTAAGTTTGTTTCACTGGAATCTGTCGCTAGAAACACTCGTTGTTAGGCTTATCCTAAATAATTCTCTTAAACTGAGAACGTTATAACAAAGTTATGTCTAGAGAGATCACCTGATCGGGTGCCAAAACGCCTCCGACTGTGATGACTTCCAATTTTTCTGTTTCTTGAGGATGCTGAGTCTTGACTTTGGCGATCGCCGCTTCGATTCCTGTTTCCTGAACGATGTAAATCTGTGTTTCACCTCGCAGTACCCATATAGGTTTAGACCATGTGTGTCGAGGTTGGAGTACTGCTTTGTGAATAATCTGATGGCTCAACTGAATCAGTTGTTCTAAAGTATCTTCAGAGCAAAAATCAGCAATCTGGGATTGAAATAGTTCTCTGAGTTCTGCTGTTGGAATATGCTTTGTGACATTTGTTGAATCCAACAATGGTGCAGGACTCGAAGAACTATCTAGGGATTGCACAACTAAAGATTCAAGCTGACGTTGAATCTGGGTTGTAATGGAATCAAAGTCCGGCTCCATCAGAATGTGCCCTAAGTGCTCTCGCAACAGGCTCTTCAATTGCTCATCGTCAAGAGCAACCCCGCGAGTACTGAAATGCTCTGAAAGCCCCTTTCCTAAATCCCGTCCACAACCTACTTCGCCATTAGCAGCGTCCTCGGCTTCAACCAGTTCCATCAGACGCTGATGACGAGCCGCTTTGTCATAGGTAACTTTTGACTGGGCAGGGATCGATTGAGTCATGGGTCGTCTATCCTCAGCGTCTCGAAGTAAACGAGGTTATCGGGTTCTTCAGGATCAGGACCGCAATTGAGCAGCCCAATTCTCAGCTTTCTATAGAATCCTAGCGCACCTGGAAGAGCATGTAACCCGATTCTCCCTTGATAACCCAGTTCGTGGCTGCGGGCGATCGCAAAATCCACCAGGTTGCCCCCAACACCTTTGTAAGTTGGAGGGTTCGTGATGACAGGTCGATTCCAGGGGGCGGTTGCCAAAGCACTAATGTATACCAACCGTCGTCGCAACTGAGATTCAATCTGGCAACGTTTCTTCAAGACATCGAGCATCATCAGTCCCTGAGTGATCCCCTCGCACTCGATCGCGTACAGCTCATCCCCTGGGAGCAACTTCGATCGGCGGCTCTTGCCTACCCAGTTCCAATACTCATCGTCTTGACCGCTTCCTTCCAAGATCGGCTCCCAAAGCGTTTTGGCATCCTCAAGGTGCTTATCAGTCACCTCTGTCAGGATGGCATCGACGACCTGTTGGTCTTAGCCTATTTTTATACCGACTTGCCTAAAATTTAGAACAATTGTACTATTAAATCAACATAGCAACTCTTATCAAATGCAGCGTTCGTCCCCGCATCTAAAACTTCTTGCATATCTGGAAGATTACATTCAACTTCACGGCTACTCTCCGGTGATTGATGAAATGATGGCGGCAATGGGGAAGCCGCGCGGTGCAATCCAAAACAGTCTCAAATATTTGGAACGAGAGGGCTATATTGAACGGCGCTATGGAAAAGCCCGTGCTATCCGAATTCTTAAATCAAACCGAGGTGGTATTCCAATTTGGGGGACGATCGCCGCAGGCTATCTCAGCGAAGTATTCACCGATAGCCAGGATGTGCTGTCAATTTCCAGTCCGAAGCTAAAACCTGGGGATTTTGCACTCCAAGTGGCTGGAGACAGTATGATTGGCGATCACATTCCGGATGGTTCATTTGTGATTATGCGTCCTGTCTCTGATCTTGCTGCATTAAAGGATGGAGGGATTGTGGCAGCGTGGGTAGAAGGTAGAGGTACAACGTTGAAGCACTTTTATCGTGAAGGCAAGCACATTTCATTGATCGCATCTAATCCTAACTATCCACCCATCACAGTTGATGCAGAAGAATGTCGAGTAGAGGTGCAAGGTGCTTTGTTATGGGTTTTGCGGGAGTATGGATAAATTTGTTGACTAAATTTGTCTACGGGTTCTAATGGGCTGGAAACGCTAAGCTAGCTTTTGTTAACGCTGGAACAATGCGATCGCTCACTGCCCTTGCACCGGATAAATTGCGCGCCGTTGGACCCGTGCGTAATGCGGCTAACCCACCCATGATAAATAGCTCACAGTCTCGCCAGCATAAGCCTTCATCCACGATCGGCAACCCATTCACAATATCGGTTGGATAAGCGTCTAAAACATCCTGCAACAACGGGTGCTTTGCCGCATCTAACTGGCTACCTGTAGCACACCAGATGCGATTGATCGTTTGATGCTGAATATACTCATGCACCACTGAATTATCGCAAACCACCTGCCAGTGTTCTCCACTCCAGCGGGCTTGAGAGACCTGACACTGCTCATAAAATACAATCCGCCCCTCTCGCTGCAAACGACCCAACTGGGTCAGCATCGCCGGGGTCATTGAGCCACCGTTTCTAGCTTGTTGAATCATTTGCCAGCGAGTATACCAATTCGGTTCCGCCCAAAAGTCTTTGAGATATTTCGGACCCAGCCAACCGGGATCGGCATCGAACAATTTCTCGTACAGGGTGCGTCGTGACATCAGTAAAACCTGTGCACCTCGTTGAATTGCCCCAACAGCCAGGTGTCCACTGGTTAATCCACCGCCGATGATCAGAATTCGTTCACCTCGGAGTTGCAATCCTCGTAGATCGATTTGATAGGAATGCAGGAGGCGATCGGGTGGATAACCCATGGGAATTTGACTGACCCACTGTGGCGTATGAGGGATGCCACCCCCATTGGCAATCACTACTCTGCGGGCGGTCACGGTTTGACCGGTGGATAATCCCAGACAAAACCGGGACTGACGCTGATGGTTCAAGGGTTTGATCTGCACAACTTGAGCCGAATACACGCAATTCTCCAACTGCCAGCGCCGGATCACGTCCTGACAAAATTCTTGAAACAGTCGAGTTCCTGGTAAATCGTAAGGCGGATGCAACTCATCTGCCCGCGATTCAGCAAAGCGGCGCAGGGCAAACGAGTCGGGATCGGGGTGATGCACCGCAGGAGATCTGAGATGGGGAATTTCCAACGCTGCAAACTGGTGATTCCAACGACTCATCCAGGTGCCGCTGGGGTCGAGGACGAGAAACCGTCCTCGTAGCGATTTCTTTTTCTGCAATAAGTGTGTCACCAGGGTTAGCGCATGGGGTCCAGCCCCAACGATCGCTAGGTCAATGGAATCTGGTAGGGGAGACGAGGCATCAGGCATGAATCAATGGCTAAATTGTGAGAATGATTATCATTTTAGTTGTATCATAGGGCGATGTTTTGCAGTGAATGAAGCATCAGGAGAAAAAATGTCTCTAAACGTCAGTGAAACCCTGGTTCAACAAGCAGCAGCAGGGGAAGTGGATGAGCCAGCTTTTGTCGAAACCATCCGGCAATCCCTGCCCTATGCCTGGGGCATCGTTGAGAAGCTAGCGCACAGCATTCATCAGGAGGGTGAAGAATGGGCAAATCATGCGGTGGCTCCCCCTAGTGAACAGGCACGAGCGCAATTGCTCCGCATGGTGGGTGGAGACGCAATTCGAGGTGCGGTAGAGCGTCACTTTGATGTGAAGCTAGCGTTTCAGAACTGTCATAAGCTGGCAGTCTTTCGGCGCGATTGTTTAGATTCTGATGCGTACCGCAACTTCACGTCCATCCGCAATCAGATTCTCAACCAAACCCCTGAGCTTCAAGACTGTTAGAACTTCTGATGCAACTGCTAAACATCACACTGGTAGCGGGTCCACCTGGTGCGGGAAAGACGACCTGGATACGGCAACAAATCAATTCCGCTGCTGAATCCTCCGTTTATCTGAGTCTGGGATCGGGAAATACCCCCATTGATGCAACGTACTTGGCAGCCGAGATTCCCGGACTCATAGTGTTAGCGGGCGAGCAGTTGACTGATTTTTTAGCACACCCAATCGCTGGATGTGCCGTTTATCTTGAGCTAGGGTTTCATATTGATCTAGCCTCCCTGATTTTGCCTGACAAAATGGCGGACTGCCGTCGTGTTGCCGTATTACCGCCGGGAACTCGACAGACGGAATGGCATGGTTGGGCAGATCTGGTCGTGACGGGTGCTGAGATTGGTGCAGGGTTATCCCAACCCCATCTTTGGCGTTCGGCTCTGCCGGGACAGGTGCTTGACTCCGCTAGTCTGAACACCGTTTGGTATGAACTGACGCAGGGGGCGTATGGCACGGTTCAACGCGCCAAAGGCATTTTTGATGTTGCCGATGGGCGATCGCTTTATTTCGACTTTGTGGCTGGACTTGCCGAACCCACTTATCTGGAACTCGACCTACCCCGCTGGCTGAATGGTAGACCCGATAGATTCAGCGGCATTGAAGTTGTCGGTGAAGCATTCGATCAGGAAACGCTTGCTCAAACGTTGAAAGATTGCTGTTTAGAGGAGCAAGCGATCGCTTACTATCAGCAACAAATTAGAGACTCATTGGAACCTGGAGATGAAGCAGTATGAAGCTTGCAGTGATGTCTTGCATTCATGGAAACTATGAAGCATTGAATGCGGTATTGTCTGACATTGATGACCAAAATGCAGACAAGATCTATTGTCTAGGTGATTTAGTGGGATATGGTCCCCATCCCAATGCTGTGGTGGAAATGATTCGTGCGCTCAATATTCCTACCTGTCAGGGCTGCTGGGATGAAGACATTGTGGAAGGGTTGAATTCTTGTGAATGCAGTTATCCATCCGTGCTGGCAGAGAGGCGTGGCAAGTTGGCACATGACTGGACAAATCAAGTCATTCACCCAGAAGTACGAGAGTTTTTAGCCCAATTACCGTTGAGCTTGCGTGATGACAACCTATGTTTTGTGCATGGTAGTCCGCATAATCAGCACGAATATTTGATGCCTGAAGTCGATGCGTTTGTAGCGATGGAAAGAGTGTTGGCAACGGGTGCTGATGTTTTGTTTTGTGGTCATACTCATGTGCCTTATGTGCGCTCGCTTGATGCGGGTCACTTGCAAATCCAGGTTAAATTGACAGGTAAATCAGAACCCCAAGATACGAGTTTTTCTGCACCACTTAAGCGCATTGTGAATGCTGGATCGGTCGGTGAACCGCGTCATGGTAGACCCAATGCCACCTACGTGATCTATGACAATGATACGGATCAAATCACGTTACGAGAAGTGGAATACGACTATCAAAAAACTTGTGCTGCCATCCTTGAAAACGGTCTGCCTCCTATCTTTGCCTGGCGTTTAGCCAGGGGAATGGAGTTTGCCGAACGAGCCGATGACCCAACTCATGTGTGTGAGCGATAGCCATGAGCAAAAACCCGTTTGATTTTGATCAGAATCCTAATTTGCCAACGACTGATTATGACATTGCAGTACGGCAAAGTATTCCGGGCTATGATGCGATGCTCATAATGCTGACGGCTTTATTCCAACTCTATTTACTGGACGATGCTCACATTCTTGTGGTTGGAGCAGGCGGCGGTAATGAGATCAGTACCTTGAGTCAAACCCATCCAAGCTGGCGATTTACAGGTGTTGATCCTTCCGAAAAGATGCTCGCGGTGGCGCAGTCAAAGGTTGAGTCTCTAGGAATTGAGAATCGCGTCACTTTACATCAGGGCATTGTGCAAGACCTGCCGCAGTTTCCATTCAACGCAGCAACCAGCCTACTGGTGATGCATTTTTTACCGGATGATGGCACGAAGCTACCCGATTGCAGGCGATCGCGGTTCGTCTGCGATCGGGTAGCTCGTTCGTACTGGTGGATATGCAAGGCGATAAACAGTCTGAAGAATTTGAGCGATTAGTGGATGGATGGCAGACAAGAGCAAAAATGGCAGGGATGGAAGCAGAACGGCTTGCTGAATTGCGGCATAAAACACATCAACATCTTCTCTGTATTCCAGAATCGCGAACGTTAGATCTGTTAGAGCAAGCTGGTTTTAGAGAAGTAACTCGTTTTTATACTGGGTTTGTTTTCACAGGTTGGTTGGCGTTTTTGAAGTAGTTGTAAGTTGCTCAAGAAAATTTTGGTGTAGAAACAATGACCTGTTGGGCGATTTTGAGTGGAATTGAAGGTAACTTAGCTGCATATGAAGCGGTGTTAGCAGACATCAAACGGCAGCGATCGCCAGTCGAAGAACTCTATATCTTGGGTGATGTGATTGCACCGACACCTGAAACTGAAAAAGTGATCGAACGAGTTAGATCGCCCCGTTCTAATGAACCTGTTCCCCAAATCTGTCAGGGTTGGTGGGAAGAACAGCTACTGATTTTGCACGGGCTGGGACGCACGGGTGAACCGACTGAACTGATTGAGCGCTATGGAATCGAGATGGTGAAAACCTTGTGGGATGCGATGCCGCGAGAAACGGTGGAATGGGTGCGATCGCTCGACTTTGGTTTCTTTGAACTCGATTGCTTACTGATTCACGGCAGTAGTGTCAGCGTGAGTGATGAGTTAACTCCAGATACACCTGCGATTCAAATGCTCGAGCGCCTGATGCGAATGGATGCAAACACGCTCTTCTGTGGGCGATCGGGATTAACGTTTCCATATGAGATTCAGCAGGGCAGTGTTAATTCCAGCCTCACAACCTTAGATCAGGCAACCTCACCGCAAGCTACCCTCGTTAAACCTCGGCAGGCGATTGGCGTGGGTAACGTCGGGCGCATTCCTGGACAGGCAACCTATACACTCTACAGTCCGAACACGAATCAAATAGAATTTAGAACGGTTCGGTATGCCTCAGGGAAAGGCTTTCAGCCAGCTAAGGACAAATAAGCTTACTGTGCTTGATGAGTACAGGGTTCACACACGCCAAAAAATTCCAGCGTGTGATAGTAGATCGTGAACGCCTGCGATCGGCGTAACTGGTTTTCCATTGCTTGTAGCGGACAAAAATCCAGCGGCACTGAACTGCCACATTGCAAACAGGTCAAATAGTGCTGGTCTTGTTGGATGGGACTGTAAAGCGCTTCCCCATCAGTTGTAGTGCGACTTTGCACCAATCCTTTTAGCTTCAGGAGATCCAGCGATCGGTAAACGGTGGCGAGTCCTAACGATTCTCCGTGCTGTCGCAGTTCTGCGTATAGTCGTTGAGCCGAAACCGCTTCCTGCAATCGTTCGAGCTGTGTGAGCACCGCTTGCTGCTTCGTTGTCAGGCGGGTGGGTGGGAGCGGTGAATGGAAAGAATGATCGAGCATCACAGTCGTACCATCATGCTATAAGATAATGATAATCATTCCCATTTTAGCCTATAACCATGACCGATGTTGTAAGCCCCTCAACGCCCCAGAGTGAAATATCACAGAGTGTCATTCCTGTAACCCAACGTCCCCGACGCTTGCGCCGGACTGAAACCCTGCGGCGGCTGGTGCGAGAAAATACTCTACGCGTAGACTATTTAATTTATCCGCTGTTTGTTATGGAAGGCGAGGGGCAGCGAGAAGCCATCCCCTCGATGCCAGGTTACTACCGCTACACCCTGGATTTGCTGCTTCAGGAGGTGCGAGAGGCAGGTGCATTAGGGATTGGGGCGATCGCCCTTTTTCCGCTCATTCCCTCCGATCAAAAAGACAACGCCGGAACCGAAAGTTATAACCCAGACGGTTTAATTCCCCGTGTCGTCCGAGCGCTTAAACAAGCCGTTCCTGACATGCTCATCATCACCGATGTTGCGCTCGATCCCTATAGCAGCGAGGGACATGATGGCATTGTGCAGGATGGCAAGATCCTCAATGATGAAACCGTTGCGGTTCTGGTGAAACAGGCACTCGTTCAGGCAGAAGCCGGAACCGATTTCGTTGCACCGTCTGACATGATGGATGGTCGCATCGGAGCTATTCGTAAAGCTCTGGATGCGGTCGGCTGGATCAATGTGGGGATTCTTGCCTACTCTGCCAAATATGCCTCTGCCTACTATGGTCCGTTCCGCGATGCCCTCGATTCAGCCCCAAAATTTGGTGACAAGAAGACCTATCAAATGGATGCGGCAAACGCTAGAGAAGCGATCAAAGAAGTGGAGTTGGATATTGCAGAAGGGGCAGACATTGTGATGGTGAAACCTGCCCTGGCTTACCTGGATATCATCTGTCAAATCAAGCAGCGCACCAATTTACCTGTTGCCGCTTATAACGTCAGCGGAGAGTATGCGATGATCAAAGCCGCTGCTGCACAAGGTTGGATTGACGAAAAGAAAATAATTCTAGAAACGTTGACCAGCATGAAACGGGCTGGAGCAGACTTGATTTTGACTTACTTTGCCAAAGAAGTCGCGTTGATGTTGCGCTAGAGTTTGTCTGGATGGCAACTCAAGCTAATTGTAATTCTCGCCAAGCTTGAGACAGCACCTTTCCGGCTGACTTCGCAAAGACAAAGGTGAGAAATAGTCCCACTATCAGATCTGGCAAGAAAGAGTGCGTTAAGACAATTAGTCCAGCCGCAGCCAGTACAGAGGTGTTGGCGATGATGTCATTGCGAGAGCATAACCAAACGGATGCCATATTGATATTGTCATCTCGGTGTCTAGTGAGCAGAAAAAGGCACAACAAATTAGCCACCAGTGCAAGCAAGCCGACACCGCTCATAAGCTGAACTTCGAGTGTTGTTCCGACGAAAAGCTGATAGGTGGCTCTAGCAAAGACAGCGATCGCCATGACAAACATAATGATTCCTTTCAATAAAGCCGCTTTTGCTTGGGCTTTTCTACCGCGATGAATCACATATAAACTGCTGCTGTAAACCAGGGCATCGCCTAACATATCAAGCGAATCGCCAGTTAGCGAGAGCGAGGCAGCCCGAATGCCACCCCCCAATTCCACCACAAACATCACAGCATTGATCATCAGCACCATCCAGAGAACCTTGCTCTGCTCTTTCTTGAGCTTCTCTAGTTCACCCGCTTTGTTTTGACAACAGCGATCGCCCATTGTTCCACCACTCCAAGAACGTCATTTATCCAAACATTCAAATTAACGTTAGAATATTGAACCATAAAACGCTAAAACATTCAAACCAACGTTAGAATGTTCAGAGAAAAAAGCCGAAGCTACTCAGCAATTTGCTTGAGGGCGTAACTCAGAATCTCGGTGATGCGGGGATCTTTTAGAGAGTAGTAGGCAAGCTTGCCATCATTCCGGTGCTTCAGAATTTTAAGATCGCGCAATTTACGGAGGTGATGAGAGGCGACGGCTGAGGTTACTCCCAGTGTCGATGCGACATCACAAACGCAAAGTTCCTGATTATGACTCAGCGCGTGCAGGATCTTTAGTCGAGATTTGTCTGCTAGAACCCCAAACAGGATCTGAGCCTCTTCCAATACGTTATCTCCTGGTAGGGCTTCAGAGACTTGAGCCACCAGTTCTGTGTTGACACAGCGTACTTGACAAACATCAACGGGCTTAGGCTTCGTCACAAATGCCTGGGGATAGGAGGACTCACAAAATTATCTTCATAGTTTAGCGATTTTGGCAGTTGTGCCAATCAAAATACTCTATCCAGAAACAGCATTAAGTTTTGCAAAGCAATCGGCTTTCTCAGCCAGATAGCGAATTGTAGGCGATAATGATTATCGTTCCTAATCTAGTGAGCCTCTAAATTATGGTCAACACGGCAACAGCGGATTCAGTTCCTGTGACCCTGCTCACAGGCTACTTAGGCGCAGGCAAAACCACACTGCTGAATCGCATCCTCACCCACGAACACGGCAAAAAGGTCGCGGTCATCGTCAATGAGTTTGGCGACGTGGGCATTGATCACCAGCTCATTATCAACGCGGATGAAGAAATTTTTGAAATGAATAACGGCTGCATCTGTTGCACCGTGAGGGGTGATCTGATTCGCATCATTGGCAACTTGATGAAGCGGCGCGACAAGTTTGATCATTTAGTGATTGAAACAACGGGACTGGCTGATCCGGCTCCTGTAATTCAAACTTTCTTCATGGATGAAGATGTACAGGCGCAAACCAATCTCGATTCAGTGGTAACGGTGGTAGATGCCAAACACATCTGGCAGCACTGGGACGCGGAAGAAGCGCAGGAGCAAATCGCCTTTGCTGATGTGGTGCTGCTCAACAAGACTGATTTGGTTACGCCAGCCGAGTTAGACGAATTGGAGCGGCGGATTCGGAGCATGAACGCACTCGCCAAGATCTACCGCACCCGCAACGCGGAACTAGAGATGGATGCGCTTTTGGGCATTGGTGCCTTTGACTTGAATCGGGCGCTGGAGATTGACCCGGAGTTTCTAAACGAAACGGCACATGAGCATGACGAAACAGTTGGGTCGGTGGCGATCGTCGAAGCAGGCGAATTGGACGGCAACAAGCTCAACGAATGGCTCGGTCAGTTGTTGCAGACTCAGGGACCGGATATCTTTCGGATGAAAGGGATTCTGACGATCGCAGGCGAAGATCAGCGCTTCGTCTTTCAAGGCGTTCATATGTTGTTTGATGGCAGAGCCGACCGTCCCTGGAAGCCCGATGAGCGCCGCAAAAACGAACTGGTGTTTATCGGTCGCAACCTGGACGAAGCCCAACTGAGAGAGGATTTCCGGGCGTGTCTAGTTTAAAGACAAAGAAGCAGATTGGATTCGATCGCCACTGGCAGGGAACGTTATCGGACTATGTGACGGCGATCGCCTGGTCGCCTGATGGCAAGATCTTGGCAGCAAGTTCGGCTGCGGGTGAAGTGGTTCTTTATCAAGGGACGGGAACGTTCCAAACAACGCCCTTACAGGCAGTGGATGGGCACTCGGTTGACTGCCTCGCTTTTTCCCACGATGGACAATTGTTGGCGGCTGGTGGGCAAACCGGACAGGTCAGCATCTGGCGGATGCAGTCAGACCTGCCTGCATTGATTGCCACAGTCAACAATTCTTCTACCTGGGTCGATCGCCTGGCGTGGAGTCCGACTCAAAATCTCCTGGCATTTAGCCTGGGAAAATATGTGCAGGTTTGGGATGCCAATTTGGGCGACGTTGCCGCGACCCTAAATTTCAACACATCCTCTGTCCTGGATCTTACCTGGCATCCCGATGGACAGCGGTTGAGCGTTAGCGGGTATCAGGGGGTAAAAATCTGGACGGCAGCAGACTGGGATGATGACCCGTATTTGCTGACGATCTCTTCGGCAAGTATGGCGATCGCCTGGTCGCCCGATGGAAAATACATTGCCTCTGGGAACCTCGATCGCACCATCACCGTATTGGAGTGGGATAATCCTCATCCCTGGGTCATACGCGGCTTTCCTGGCAAAATCCATCAACTCGCCTGGTCAGATGTGCTGACGAAAGCGGGTGCATCGTTGCTAGCTTCCGCTAGTGCTGAAGGGATTATCGTTTGGGAAAAACAGGAAGATGAATCGTTGGGTTGGGAAGGTCGTGTGTTAGAAGGACACGAAGGTACGGTGCAATCCATTCACTTCCAGCCAGATGTCCTTTTGTTGGCTTCGGCGGCAGCAGACGGTTGGGTCTGTTTGTGGCATAAAGCCAAGCAGTTAGCCCAAGTGCTGAATGGTGCCCCCAATGGGTTTTCTTGCCTTGCATGGCAGCCCAAAGGACAACAGCTTGCCGCAGGCGGACAGAATGGGGAAGTATTGGTTTGGTCGAAAGTGAGACGCGGACAGGGTTTTGGACAACGATAGAAGACTGGAATCAGGAGCGACCTTTTGCGGTATCTACGGTGCCCCCAGCAGGTTTTCATCCTCCAAAACTCACGGGCGATAGCCGAACAACCCCAGTGCGGTCAGGGCAATCGTATCTCATCTGAGTTTCGATGACTCAGTAAGCGGAAATCTTTGGCTGAGATGTGGTTGGGATATTGTTGGTGAGATGCGATCGAATTGATCTGCCTTGAGATATTCTAATGAGAATTAATATCATCAACAGTATGGTTACTCCACTTCAATGACCTTAATTCTTCCACAATCAGACTACTGGAATTTGATTGAACAAGCTGAACCAGTTCACCAGGACGGCTCCGATCGCTTAGATATTTCCCAAGCCTATCCAGCATTAGTGGGAGAGGGAAACTATCGCCAGATTCAACTACGGGACGGCTTGCACCTGGAAATTAATGATTGCAAGTTGCACCGGTCTGTGGTGATTGAAAGCCCTGATCGCGACCATCCCTTGGAATTTGAATTTTTCATTCAGGTCGATCGCGATCAACCGAATATTGCAGTTAAGGCAGAGGAATTCGGCTTTCATGGTAGTGGCATGGCATCCGCAGGAATTTCTAATTGGGAAACTTCAGAGCCAAGCCGAGTGGTATCGGTGCATATGCAACCGGAAGTGTTTCGCTCGTTTGCAACGGCTGAATCAGGTGAATTACCTGGGGAATTGCGACACTTAATTCACCGCAGGGATCATCCCAATTACCAACGGTTTGGTACACCGACACCAGTCATGCAAATCGCGGTGCAGCAAATTCTTCAGTGCCCTTATCAGGGCTTGACCAAGCGCATGTATCTGGAAAGCAAAGTCTTGGAACTGATGGCGCTGCTGGTTGCCCAAGAAGTCGAGGTCAATCAAGGCAATTTTGAGCATTCATTACTGCGGCGATCGGAGATTGACCGAATTTATTCTGCAAAGGAGATTCTACTGCGGCGCTTAGATCATCCGCCGTCGCTGACGAAGTTGGCACGACTGGTGGGGCTAAACGATCGCAAACTCAAGCAAGGGTTTCAGCAAGTTTTTGGCACCACTGTGTTTGGGTGTCTGCATCATTACCGGATGGAACTCGCCCGCAAGTTGCTGTTGGGTGGCAATATGACGGTGATGGAGGTAGCAGCTAGCGTTGGCTATGCCAGCCCAACCTCGTTTAGCACGGCATTTCGCAAAAAATTTGGTACTAGCCCCAAGTCTTACCGACGGTAACTGGCAAGTTCAGCTAGGATTCATAGTGGTATGGACACTTAACGGCTCAAATCAGCGGCGACAAGCAACCTCAAACGCAGCACTAGGGCTTTCGCTTTTGAATTGTTAGACCGCGCCAGGATCAGTAGCCTCAAACGGATTTAGAAGTTCGAGTTCAACAATCCAACGAAAATCATTTGTGTTTCTGGGTATCAGCGTTAACCCATACACTAAAGCAGTTCCAGCAATAATCGCATCACCTAAAGTCATCCGCCTCTGTTGTCGCAGAGCTACCGCTTGGTTTAGCACGTCTTGCGCTACTGGTAGAACTTGGGCAACTTGGAAAAACTCCTCAAAATACTGGCGTTGCTGCTCAGTTAGCAGATGATAGCCCAACACCTCAAGACAACTGAGTGCTGATACCGCAGGTGCATGTTCAGCAATTAATTTTCTCAGATGGGAATATTCCGGTTGGGCAGAATAAATAATGATGTTGCTGTCCAGAAGCACACTTTACCGCCCTGGCAATAAACGGTCTTGACGAGTTTCTTGTTGCCATAAAACTGGATCAATATCACTCAGAGTTTGAGTAGCAGCAAGATTTTCCAATATTTCAGCCATTCTACACCCGCGTGTCTTTGTGTCTGAAACCAGGCTGTCATCAAGAAACGTAACGTGAACCTGGAGCATTTGCTCTCCAAATTCAGGTGCTTCACCAACCCACTCTAAACGGCTTTCTCTCAGCCAAGCCCTAAATGTTTTTAGCATTGCTGCACTAATTAACCCTAGCTTTATCCTATAACAGTCCCCCTTTTGAATATAAAAAGTCCGGCTCGAAGAGGAAAAGTCCGGCTCGAAGAGGACACGATCGCCCCAAAGATCCTATTCTCATGCCACTACTGAAAATATTTCCTAACAAACTGGAAGGGTTTCCACTGTTGGAATAGTGGGTGTGAGGAATTATGCAGAAGCAGGTAATGGTGGCGATCGCAGGTATTGTGTCGATTGGATTAGCTCAGACTGTTCAAGCAACGGAAGTCAAAGAGTCTCAGGAACCAGCTATCTTAAGGGTGCGAGAGGTTCACCGTCCAGCAACGACGGTGAAGGACTGGGTTGCCCAAATGGAAGCGGCAAAGGGAGAAAGTGATGAGTTCTCAGTTTTGAGTTCTGAGTTGGGGAATTCAATTCAAAACTCAAAACTCTCTTGCACAAAACTCTCTTGCACAAAACTCTCTTGCACAAAACTCTCTTGCACAAATCTCTCCTGTGTCAGTGACGAATGTAAAGCTTGACCGCATGGATGCCGGACTGGACATTGTGCTGGAAACGGCAGATGGCAAACCGTTGCAAGTGGATGCGACCAAGTTTCGGTCAGTCGGCAATAGCCTGATTGCCGATATTCCCAATGCAGCACTGGCATTAACCAATGCTCAAGCGTTTAGTGCAGACAATCCAACCGGGGATATTGCCAATGTGCGGATAACGCAGGTGGATGCCAACACCATTCGAGTGAGCGTAACTGGAAACAATGCACTGCCCAAACAGGAAGTGACGCTGAAAACGGGTGGGTTAGCCTACAGCCTCAACCCAGAAGCCGATGAACCGGATGAGGAAATTGTGGTGACGGGCGATCGCAGTCGTTACGCCGTCCCCAATGCCTCCACTGCAACTCGAACAGATACCCCCTTGCGAGATATTCCCCAATCGATTCAGGTGATTCCCCGGCAAGTACTGGAAGATCGACAGGTCTTTCGAGTGGGCGAGGCAGTGCGAAATGTTAGCGGTGTGCAACAAGGATTCTCGGCGGCAGGTGGCACAGAATCATTTGTGATTCGGGGGTTCTCAACCTTTACAAAGCTGCGAAATGGCTTTAGAGAGGAGGCAGCCATCATAGAAGAAACCTCCAATGTGGAAAGGGTAGAAGTTCTCAAAGGACCCGCTTCCGTACTTTACGGCAATTTAGATCCGGGTGGTGCTATCAATACGGTAACTAAGCTGCCTCTGAATCAGCCCTTCTATTCCATCGGATTCCAGGCAGGCAGCTTTGGGTTGATTCGCCCAACCATTGATCTAACAGGTCCGTTAAATGCAGAAAAAACGGTTCTTTATCGCCTCAATGCTGCCTACGAGAAGGATGGCAACTTTCGCGACTTTACCCAAGGGGTTAATCGCTTCTTCATTTCACCTGTTTTAACTTGGAAGATCAGCGATCGCACCTCAATCACGTTTGATCTGGAATACCTCAAAGATACACGTCCCTATGATCGAGGGCTGGTTGCGATCGACAACAGGGTTGCTGATATTCCTTTTGATCGGGTGCTGGGGGAACCCGATGATGTCTCTCGCCGAGAACGTGTGCGCACCGGATACCGATTAGAGCATCAATTTAGCGACAACTGGACGCTTCGTAATGCCTTTAGTTTCTTCCATTACAACAATTCTGCACGGGGTGCAGATCAAGCATTTATTGGCGTTGATCAGCAAACCGGGGAGTTAGGCAGAGTTTGGTTAGATAATATCGAAAGTCAAAATTTTTATGGATTGCAAACCGATTTAATTGGCAAATTCAACACAGGTTCGGTTAAACATACGCTGTTGTTTGGTGTCGATCTGTCACGCAATGTCGATGATTTTAACGGCAAATTCGATCTTGATAACCCCACCTTCATCAATATTTTTAACCCCGTTTATGGACAAGTTCAGCGTCCCGCACGAGAGCAAATTTTGAGTGGAGGATTTGCCTCTGTCACCACCACCGATCGCCTGGGAATTTATCTGCAAGATCAAATCACTTTGGCTGAAAATTGGAAATTGTTGATCGGCGGACGCTTTGATCTTGCCGATCAACGATCGATATCAGAGGGATCTGAAACCCAACAGCAAGATACGGCATTTACACCCCGTGTTGGCATTGTCTATCAACCGATTCCCCCCCTTTCGCTCTACGCCAGTTTCAGTCAGTCCTTCCAGCCCAATTCGGGTACACAGGTAAATGGTTCACTCTTGCCACCAGAGCGCGGTACGCAGTATGAAGTTGGGGTCAAAGGCGAATTTCTGAACGGCAAATTGGCTGCAACACTCGCTGCGTTTCAAATCACAAAAAGTAATGTTTCAGCGACCGATCCCAACAATCCAGACTTTAGCCTCCCAATTGGAGAACAGCGCAGTCGAGGAGTAGAGCTAGACATCATTGGGGAAATTCTCCCCGGTTGGAATATTGTTGCGAACTACGCCTACACCAATGCCACGGTGACCGGTAATAGTGACTCTACAATCATTGGCAATCGGCTCTATAGCGTGCCCTATCACTCTGCTAGTCTTTGGACGACCTATCAAATTCAAGCAGGTAGTTTAGAGGGATTCGGGTTCGGACTAGGTTTATTCTATGTCGGTGAACGGGAAGGAGATTTGTTTGCGCCTGGCTTGGTTCTACCTAGCTACCTGCGAACAGATGCCAGCATATTTTATCGGAAGAACAATTGGCGAATTGCAATCAATGTTCAAAACCTATTTGATGTTGCTTACATCAAAGAAACAAGCGATCGCGATCGAATCGCTCCCGGTGCCCCATTCACCGTGGTGGGAAAGGTTTCATTTGAGTTTTGATGTTCATCCGTTAGAGTCTCTGTCTTTGAGCGATTGAGAATGCGATCGTCTGATCGCCCGATGGCAACATCGCCTCTGAAAACCTCGTTGCAGCAGGCGGACAGAACCGGGAGCTATTGATTTAGTCAAAAGTGGGGCGTGGACAGGGTTTTGGACAACGTTAGCTCGAGACTTGGATCACTCATTATGCGATTGATTCATCCAAATGTTCGATCACTGCCTGGTAGAAATCGAGGACATGACGATCGTGCAGGCGATAGAAAACGTGCCGTCCCTGCTTGCGGAAGCTGACTAAACGAATGGCGCGGAGTGTCCGTAGCTGATGCGACACGGCTGATTCATTCATCTCTAGGGCGATCGCTAAATCACCAACGCACATCTCCTTGTCCGCCAGTATGGAAAGGATGCGTAACCGATTGGTATCAGCGAGAAAGCCAAGCAACTCTGACATGCGTTGTGCCTTTTCAACCGTCAGCGTTTCGGTTATAGACGAGTCGGAATTTTATACGGTTTTTAGGGATAGGCACTGTGTGTGAGGGATTCGTCGTTATCGTGACGAAAGCATCCAGACAGGTTAGAGTGGCTGATCATAGTCAATAATCGGTAACTAGCATATGAATCTTGCGAAGCTTGTCCTGTTTGCCTGCCCCATTGTTCTCATGTCGATGTTGATGGGATCTGCTCCCGTTCATGCGGTTGAGACTGCCACTGTTTTGCAGGTGCCGAAAGTGAATGTGGTGCAAATGGCTTTTGATGACTCAGACTTAGCGGTTTCAAGTCTCAGGGATGATCAGCCGCTGATTCCAACAGGTTGTGGCTGCGCCCGATGCATCAAAGCAGAGCAACTTCTACAAGGTCGTTTACCTGGATTCTAGGAAAACTGCTTTGACTAGGCGATCGCCCCTTTCCATGCAAGCGGTAAGCAACCAAAGCGATCGCGCTTAATCGTGGCGTTTGAGGAACTTAAAGCGATTCATGAAGCGGGTGGCTGGCTCTAGCTGAGGAGAGCGAGTCAAGATCCCCTGAGACGGGCTGAAGAGCAATGCCAGCAAAAATAAACTAGAGGACACCAGCACGATCGCTGGCCCCGAAGGCAAGTTCTGGTAGTAGCTGAGGTAGACACCGGCGATGCTGGCGATCGCCCCCAGAATAGCTCCCACAATCATCATCTGATGCAGTTCTTTTGTCAGCAGATAGGCGGTCAACGCCGGACCCACCAGTAGAGAAATCACCAGAATCACTCCTACTGCCTGCATACTGGCAATGATGGTGAGCGTGATGGCTGCCATGAAGCCAAAGTAGAGGGTGTTGATGGGTAAGCCGATCGCCTGCGCCCCCGTTTTATCAAAGGTGTAGAACAATAATTCCTTGTAGAACAGTTTGACTACTAGCAGAATCAAAGCAGCAATTACAAAGGTGCGCTGAATGTCGTGGGGTGTCACGCCCAGAATATCGCCGAATAGAAAACTATCCAGATCGAGCTTGTTCTTCAATACGGTAATCAGCGTGACTCCCAGTGCGAAAAAAGTTGAAAAGGTCAGCGCCATCGCAGCATCAACTTTGACTCGGGTTTGAGAACGAATCCAGGCGATGAGCAACGCGCCCAGAATGCCAGAGCCAAAGGCACCGATCAAAATATCGATGCCCAAAAAGAACGAGATGGATAACCCTGGTAGAACGCAGTGAGCGATCACATCTCCCAGTAACGCCATGCGTTGCACAATTAGGTAACTGCCGACCACTGGACAAAGAATGCCAACCAGTACGCCGATCGCGATCGCGTTTCGCATGAATTCATAGCCAAGCGGTTCCAGGAGCAAGTTGAGCATAGGGAATGGAGAATGGAGAGTGGAGCATTCAGCAGAAAAATGATGTTTCCAAATCCTGATGCAATGGCTTTCCCAAATGGGTTCCGTAAGCTTGACGCAAATTTTCAGGAGTCATCACTTGTTGCGGTGAACCATCGGCAATCAGACATTGATTGAGTAATAGCAAGCGATCAAGCTGATTGAGTGACTGACCCCATTCGTGAGTGCTGAGCAAAAGAATTTTGCCCTGCGATCGCAACTCCTCAAACACTTCCAGCATGATGGCTTCAGCTTTCTTATCGACCCCTGTAAAGGGTTCATCAAACAGGAATAGATCCGCTTGTTGCGCCAAAGCACGGGCGAGAAACACCCGCTGCTGTTGTCCGCCGGAAAGCTCTCCAATGCGGCGATCTCGCAGATCGATCATCTCGACTCGTGCCAATGCCGCTTTAACGATTTCCTTTGCTGCTCGCCCAGGGCTGCGAAACCACCCCAGTTGGCGAGTTCGCGCCATCATCACGACGTTCCAAACCGTGATCGGATAATCCCAATCAATCTGCGATCGCTGCGGAATGTATGCCACTCGCTCTAACTGCTGGTGCAGCGGACAGGTGCAATAGTGAACGACCCCGCCCGAAGCAGGCACCAAGCCTAGCAACGCTTTAAGCAGCGTACTTTTGCCCGCCCCGTTGGGTCCAATGATGCCCACCAGTTGACCTGGACTCACCTGGAAACTGACCGGATCAAGTCCGCGCACGCCCCGATAATTGACAGCAAGCTGCTGAACCTCTAACATGAAAACCTGAACTGAGAACGATTATCATTATAAGCTTTCAAGTAGACTTCAGAGATTACAGCATTATGCCGCTTCAACGCAATCACATTTTGAGAAGCACCCTGCTAGCGCTCACCGTTAGCATCCTCGGTGCCTGTGCTCCATCCACGCCAACTAGCCAAACTAGCCCAGCGACTTCTACTAATACCGCTGCTACTAACCCAAATTTGAAAGTCGTTGCCACTAGCAGCGTTCTGTGTGATTTAGCCAAAACGGTTGCTGCTAATACGATCGATCTGACTTGCCTGGTCAAAGCGGGCACTGACCCCCACGTTTATGAGCCAACTCCAGAAGACCGCAAGGCGATCGAGGATGCCCAACTGGTGCTTTACTCTGGCTACGACTTTGAACCGAGCTTGATCAAGTTAATCAAAGCTTCCTCTAGTCCCGCCACCAAAGTTGCCGTCGGTGAAGTAGCGGTGCCTAAGCCGCTGATGGGTGAACATGAGCATGGACATGAGCATGGACATGAGGAAGAACAGGCAGCGGGGGAGAAGTCTGCTGAGTCAGAACCCCATGCTGAAGGAGAAGAACCTGACCCTCACGTTTGGCACAATGCCCAAAATGGGATTCAGATGGTGAAGGTGATTCAAGACAATCTGACGAAAGCGGCTCCAGCAAACGCAGATCTCTATGCTAAAAATGCCCAGGCTCTGACCGCAGAACTGACTCAGGTTGATGGCTGGATTAAAGCTCAAATCGCCACCATTCCAACTGCCTCACGCAAGCTCGTGACCACTCACGACGCTCTAGGATATTACTCTGAGGCTTACAGCATTCCGGTTGAAGGGGCATTGCAGGGCATTAGCACCGAGGAGAAACCTACTGCGGCAAGGGTGAAGGAATTGACGGAGGAGATTAAAGCCGATCGGGTGCCCACCATTTTTGCTGAAATTACTGAAAGCACAAAACTCCTCGAAACGGTTGCGAAAGAGGCAAACGTCAAAATTTCTGAGCAAGAACTGTTTGCTGATGGTCTGGGAGAACCAGGTTCTGCGGGCGATACCTATCCTAAAATGCTGATTGCTAATACGAAGGCGATCGTCGAAGGATTGGGGGGGCAGTACACTGCCTTTCAGCCGAAGTAGATTACTTGCTTAGGTAACAGTGGCAATCTGGCTTCTCGATGAGCGATTCCAATAGTGCATTAAGCGCAGTAGCAGCGAGTAACCCACCCCCTAACGTGCCTTCCACAGTGATAAAAGGAATGCTGGATGCCATCAGTTGACGCTTCGCAGCCGGGGCATGGCTGAAGCCGATCGGCATTCCAATCACTAACGCAGGTTGTAGAATACCCTGGTGAATGGCTTCACAGACTGCCAGTAGCACGGATGGCGCATAGCCGATCGCAATCACGCACCCAGTTGGCAGTTGTTGCAAGCGGTCTTTCCAGGCAGGATTTTGCCAGAAGGCTTGTTCCGCTTCAGCCGCACTGGTGATATGAGGATTGTCAATTAGCGTTTGCATTTGGCAACCCAGGTGAGCCAGTCGGGTTTGATCGATCGCCCCACTCACCGTCGGCACATCCACCACCACCTGACAACTCGAACTGAAAGCAGCGCGACTAGCCGCGATCGCCCGATTGCCCAGCTTCACGAAGGGAACTAGACTCACATCTCCACAGGCAAGCACTAGCTTAGAGAGCAAATCCACCTCAATTTCTGAGCGATTGGACAAGTCAGGCATCAACCGCTGAAGCGATTCTTGAAATGCCTCTGGATGAGCATGAACTTGAGCGTCCAATCCACACCAGAGTTTTTCCAGTCCGCCCAACCCCGTCTGCGTTTCAACTTCTAGCAGCTTGAGTTGGGCAAGGACTTCGGCTTGGGTTGTTTGACAATGGCGATCGCGCCCCAATAGTCCTTCTAATGCCGCTGCCGTCTGCCGCAGTTGCGTCATCTGCCCAACGATGGTGCGGTACTGCTGCTGAAGTTGCGCCATCAATGTGGCTGGTTCCGTTTCCGGCTCTGCGTCCAATAGCTTGTGAATGTGAGACAACTGAAAGCCCTGCTGTTTCAGCGCCACAATCCGTTGTAGCCGTTGTACATCTTGGTCGCGGTAGAGGCGGTAGTTTCCGGGCGATCGCTCTGGCTGCGGCATCAATCCTAACTGGTGATAGTGCCGCACCATGCGGGGGGTAATGTCACTGCCAACTGCATCAGTCAGCTCTTTGATAGTTAAACCTTGACCCATCATCTCAAGTCCCAAAAGCCGATTACTTGACATTAACACTAATGTCAAGGTTTAGGGTTAGGAAGTTCCCTCATTCACGGCTCATGCTCCACCCATCGCGGCTACCTCAACTGACAGAAAAACACTCAGAAGCTTTTGCGGCGCTCCTCTGTGGCTGCTTACTCCTGCTTGGGTGGCTCGCGCTACATCTTGGCTGGATTGGACTGGCGTTGCTAATTCTACCTGCTGCTTACGTTGCTGGTGGCTATGAGAGCGCTCGTGAAGGTCTGACTACCCTCTTCAAAGAACAAGAACTAGATGTTGATCTGCTGATGATTGTTGCCGCCCTGGGAGCCGCAGGACTGGGTTTGTGGCGACAGGAATATTATCTGCTGATTGATGGAGCCGCGTTGATTTTGATCTTTGCAATTAGCGGCGCATTGGAAAATTATGCGATGCAGCGTACTGATCGCAGCATTCGCAGCTTGATGAGTCTGACTTCTGATACGGCACAAGTGTTGCGATCGGGCAGAGAAACATCAGTGCCGATTGACCAATTAGAGTTGGGCGATCAAATTGTGGTGAAGCCAGGAGAGTTAGTTCCAACCGATGGCTTGATCTTGGAAGGATTGAGTACGTTGAATCAAGCCGCGATTACCGGGGAATCGATTCCGGTTGAAAAGACCGTTGGGGATGAGGTCTTTGCTGGAACGCTCAATGGTAATGGCGCTTTAAAACTCAAGGTTCATCAACCGCCAGAGAGTAGCCTGCTGCGGCGTGTGATTCGCTTAGTGGAGCAGGCACAAAGGTCGGCACCCCCCTCCCAACAGTTCATTGAACGCTTTGAACATGGCTATGCTCGCGTCATTGTCGTTGCTGGACTATTGCTAGCAGTGTTGCCGCCCTTTCTGTTGCACTGGAGTTGGGAAACGACGATTTATCGGGCATTGATTTTTCTCGTTGTCGCGTCGCCCTGTGCGCTCATGGCGGCAATTATGCCGACGTTGCTATCGGGCATTGCCAACGGTGCAAGACAGGGAATTTTGTTCAAAAACGGTGCCCAGTTGGAGCAGATTGGTAAAGTCCGGGCGATCGCCCTTGACAAAACAGGGACGCTCACCACCGGACAACTGCAAGTTTGCCAAGTCATTCCGGCAACAGGCTTTGACGCAGCAGCAGTCTTGCAAGTTGCCGCTGCCTTGGAGTCTGGTTCAGAGCATCCGATTGGGGCTGCGATCGTTCAAGCTGCCCAAGAGCTAGACTGGTCACGCGCCACAGAAGTACAGGCATATCCCGGTCAAGGCATTGCAGGCAGTTGGCAGCAGCGATCGGTGTTCGTGGGCACGGCTAATTTTGTGCATCAATTCGTTACTCATCTGCCGATTGAATTGGTGCAGTGTGTGGATTTGCTGGAGCAAGATGGCAAAACGGTTGTCTGGGTGGCTCAAGCGCAACGGGCGATCGGGGTGATTGCGATCGCTGATCAAGTGCGACCCGAAGCGGCACGGGCGATCGCTCAACTTAAAAAGCTGGGCATTGAACAAATCATCATGCTGACTGGCGATAATCAGCGTACAGCACACAGCATTGCTCAGGCGATCGGAGTCGATCAGGTTTATGCTGAACTGTTGCCAGAAGACAAGTTGCACCTCATTCGCAAACTGCAAACCCAATACAAGACGGTGGCAATGGTGGGAGATGGCATCAACGATGCGCCCGCGCTGGCTCAAGCATCTGTGGGCATCGCCATGGGTGTGGCTGGCAGCGATGTGGCTCTGGAAACGGCTGACATTGTATTGGTGGCAGATCGGTTAGAGAAAATTGCCGCAGCCGTCAAATTGGGGCGGCGATCGCACCGCGTGGTGCAGCAAAATATTGTGTTTGCGATCAGCTTTATTGTGTTGCTGATTGCAGTCAATTTTGCAGGCAATATCACTCTACCCGTCGGTGTCGTAGGACATGAAGGCTCGACGGTATTGGTCATTTTGAGTGGGTTACGATTGCTTAGAAATTAGTCGATCGAACGGCTAAAATTGATGGTCTGCGGTGGTCTGAAATGAACTGTAATCGCCCGTCTGATTCACTGGCGGTCAGAGCGTTGAAGATAGCCGAGAATACCTTGCCCGATCGCCTGTGCCATTTGCGTTCGAGTCGCTGGATCGCTGAGTCGAAGCGCATCCTCTTGTCCAGTCACAAAGCCCACTTCCACCAAAACCGCAGGCATAGCAGTGTGAACTAAGACATAGAAGCGGGCACGTTTTACACCGCGATCGCCCATTCTCGTAATGCTCACGAGTTGCTGCTGAATACCCGCCGCCAACTGCTCTCCCTCCACACTTCCGGCAACGTGGAAGGTTTCGATCCCGTTCACCTCTGGTCGATCCATACTGATGGCGTTGGCATGAATGCTGACAAAGAGGGCGGCACGGGCACGGTTAGCGATCGCAACACGGGGCTGTAATCCCAAATCTACATCGGTCTGTCGGGTCAGAATCGCCTGGATTCCTTGCGTCTCTAGCAGACTTGCGAGCTGCAAACTAATGTCTAGCACAATATCTTTTTCATAAATGCCGCCGATACTCACAGCACCGGGATCGGGACCGCCATGTCCCGGATCAATCACAACGACTGGGCGTTGTCCGGGTAAAGAACGAGGAGAGTTGCTTGGGTTTGGCGAAGGAACTGGAGCAACTGGCATTACAGGCTCTACTGTTTCCAATGGCGATATTTGCTGTGCCGGAGCCACTACCTGGTTTGGCGGCGGGGAGACGGGTTGGGCGATTGCCGCTGCTGTTTGCAGATAGATCAACCCAAAGCAGCCAGAGAGTAGGTAATAGAATTTCACAAATTGGAGTCCAGATAGTCGAGGAAGTGAATTCATGCGTTAAACTGAACTATCATAACATGAGAATGATTATCATTTTTACTCGCTATGGTCAGTTCTGTCCTTCAATCCCATTCCAGTCAAACCAGCGCTGAAGTGCTGCTGCGAATTCGTCACACTTGCGCTCATGTGCTGGCAATGGCGGTACAGACGCTGTTTCCAGAAACGAAAGTGACGATCGTACCCTGGACAGACACTGGCTTCTACTATGACTTCGATCGTAGAGTCGCCTTTGCCCCAGATGACTTGATCCGGATCGAAGCAGAAATGCGGCGGATTATTAAAGCCAATCTACCGATCATTCAGGAAGAAGTAGACCGAGAGCAAATTCGGGCAGAAATTGAGCAACTTAACGAACCCTACAAGCTGGAAATTCTCGACAGCATCCCTGCCGATGAACCGATTACTCGCTACTTCATCGGCTGCGTCGATGTTCTGCACGGAGTGTCAGAGGGTTCCTTATTTCACATCTCTCCTGACAATCTGGCGCAGAAAAAGATGGGCAAAAACTGTTGGTGGGACTTGTGTGCGGGTCCTCATCTCAAGTACACGGGCGAAATTAACCCCGCTGCTTTTGTCCTGGAAAGCGTGGCTGGAGCCTACTGGCGCGGTGATGAAACCAAACCGCAATTGCAACGTATTTATGGAACAGCTTGGGAAACAGCCGAACAGCTTCAGGCATATTTGACTCAAAAAAAAGGAAGCAAAACGACGCGACCATCGTAAGTTAGGGCAAGAGTTGGATCTCTTCAGTATCCAGGAGGATGCAGGCGGGGGACTGGTCTTCTGGCATCCTAAAGGGGCACGGATGCGGCTATTGATTGAAGACTACTGGCGCAAAGCGCATTTAGATGCAGGGTATGAACTGCTCTACACTCCGCACATTGCCAACCTGGACCTGTGGAAAACATCGGGTCACTTCGACTTCTATCGCGAGAATATGTTCGACCAGATGGAAATTGAAACACAGCAGTATCAACTAAAGCCGATGAACTGTCCGTTTCATGTGCTGACCTACCAGAGTCATTTGCATTCTTATCGGGAACTGCCAATTCGCTGGGCAGAGTTGGGTACGGTTTACCGCTACGAGCGATCGGGCGTGTTGCATGGTTTGATGCGAGTGCGCGGCTTCACTCAAGATGATGCTCACATTTTCTGTTTGCCCGAACAGGTCGCGAATGAGATTTTGGGCGTATTAAATCTGACCGAGCAGATTCTGTCAGATTTTGGCTTCACCCAATACGAAGTGTACCTTTCCACTCGCCCTGGCAAATCTGTGGGTACGGATAATATCTGGGAATTAGCCACTGATGCGCTCGTGCAAGCCTTAGACACAAAGGGTTGGAATTATGTGACGGATGAGGGCGGTGGTGCATTTTATGGTCCCAAAATTGACATTAAAATCAAAGATGCGATCGGGCGTTTGTGGCAATGTTCTACGATTCAAGTCGATTTCAACTTGCCGGAACGATTTCAGATGGAATACGTGGCAGTAGACGGAACTCGGCAGCGACCCATCATGATTCACCGGGCAATTTTTGGTTCTCTAGAACGGTTTTTCGGCATTTTGGTGGAAAACTATGCGGGGGACTTTCCCCTGTGGCTGGCTCCAGTGCAGGTAAGGCTGTTGCCTGTCAGCGATGATCAGCGCAATTATGCAGACGCGATCGCTCAGCAACTCAAACAACTGGGTTATCGAGTTGAGGTCGATCACAGTGGCGATCGCCTGGGTAAACAGATTCGCACCGCAGAACGGTCAAAAATTCCTGTTGTTGCAGTCATCGGTAAACGGGAAGTGGAAAAGCAAACCTTGAGCGTGCGAACCCGTCAATTAGGAGAACTCGGATCGTTAACGCTGTCAGAACTTCAGGAAAAAATGCAGCAAACAATGATGAGCAAACAACAAATTTAAGGCAGGAGGAACAAATGCAAGAGTCTGTTACGCCAACAATTCCTCAGTCGAGTCAATGGGCAGTCACATGGAACTGGGTTGCCAGCGATCGCCTCTGGACATTCCTACTGGTTGCGATTGGCGCTTTCAGCAGTGTGATTTATCCCCATCCACCGTTCGTGGCATTTGGAGCAATCGCCGGAACCACGCTCAAACCGAAACGAGCCATCCCTGTTGCTCTATCAATTTGGTTGATGAATCAGATTTATGGCTACACCATGCGGCAGTATCCTTGGTCGGCGGATTCTCTGCTCTGGGGATCAATGCTGGGCTTGGGAACTTTGATCGTCACAGCATTGGCGTTACTCCGTCCAACTTTTAGTCAAAAGACATTGAGAGGACACTGTCTGTGGATTGGTGCGATCGTCCTGGTTGGCTTTGCTGTGTTTGAAAGTCTCATCCTAACTGTTGACTGGCTGCTGACAGGTAGCCATATGCTGACCTGGGCGATCGCTCGCAGCATCTTGATCAATACAACCATTTGGACGATCACTCTGGCTCTGATTCATCTCGTTTTTGCTCGATTTACAACTCGCTCTCATCAACCCATTGCATGAATCTATTTTCCCAAAACAAACCCAAAGCTGATCCAAAGCAAATACGGCAGATTAAAAACTGGGTCTACCGCGTTTTAGAAGTGGACAGCAGTATTCCGATTTCCATTAGTCAGCTTGCCTGTAAAGAACCAGGATGTCCACCGATTGAGACAGTGATTGCAGTAATGACAACTCCAATCAAGCAATACAAGATTCATAAAGCGGTAAATGATATTGATGAATTAGACATTTGCGGCTTGAGCTAAGGAATGAGTGACACGTTTTAATGATCGCGGACATTAAACCCATTGAGTGATCGAAAATGCTTTCAACAAGTCAATCACAATGACAAAACACACGTTGTTTGTTTGCAAATCCTGTGCCTATTCATCGACACAGCGAGACTACATGGGTCAGCGGGGTGGTTACCATCTTCTGAATCATCTGCTACGTCTCCAGCCGCAGTGGAACTTAGCAGAGGAATACGCGATCGCACCCGTTGAATGTCTTAGCGCCTGTAACCGTCCCTGGGTGGTTGCTTACGCTGCGCCGAACAAAACAACGTTGATGTTTGGCGATCTATCACCCTTGCAGAGTGCCTCATCTATTCTGCAACTGGCAGAACAGTACCATGCTAGTGCAGATGGACTGATTCCCCGTCAAGAACGTCCCGATATTCTCAAGAAGAGTATTCTGGCACGGATTCCCCCCTGCTAATCTAAAAACTCTGGTATTGCTTGTAATTAACAAAATTGGCTATGGGACATTGTTGTGTCATGTTATGATCACTTGAAGTTAATGAGAATATTTGTCATTAGGTTCAGGTAGCCTGTTCGAGCGTTCTATGAGAGGTCAACACTGTCATCCACCTCCAGTTGAGCTAGAAAAGTAGGAAGACCTCATGAATGATTGCATTTGCTGTACTGGAAACCTGTTACGTCATGTTCGTAGCTCTGGTGTCTACTGGTTTTGCCCAAATTGTCGTCAGGAAATGCCAAATCTGGCGACTGCCACTGTAGGTCAACTCATGTGCCTTGGGCGATCGGGCGATGCTCAGGCTGAGCGATCTCTCAAAGGGCACACTTCGTGACGGAACGCGCACCAAGTCATACAAGCGTTGCAAAACACTATCACCCATCATGACCAATCTTTAGATATCCTAAGCAATTGATCAATGGCTAATTCCGCTCTAATCGCGCCAAAGTTAGAGGTACGCACATTTAAGCGTCGAGAGCATCTTCCGCTGCGTGAAAATGCCCTCTGGCAAATTGAAGCTGGAGCAGTGCGTACTTACACGCTAACTGAAGATGGCACCGTCATCGCTCTCGGATTTTGGAGCCTGGGAGACACCGTAGGGCAACCCCTCGCTTGCATTCAGCCTTATGAAATAGAGTGCTTAACCGATGTGATGGTTCATGCGCTTCAATTTGATCAATGTGGACTGAATCAAGTGCTATTGTCTCATCTCCACCAGACTCAAACCTTGCTGCGGCTTCGCAGCGGACAGATTTACCAGCGATTACAGCAGTTATTAGACTGGCTGGCTAATAAATTTGGTCATGAGTCAGAACAGGGTCAACTGATTCAGCTACGTCTCACGCATCAGGATATTGCAGATGTTTTAGGTACTACACGAGTCACAGTAACTCGGTTGCTGAGTCAGTTTGAGCAGGAAGGTCGGATTGGTTGGGCTGGGCAACAGTTACTCTTAATTCGAGATCCTTAGCTGTATTGATACTCAGAAGCATTTTTACGGTTAGCCGACCTTCCGGTTCGGAGAACACGAAAAGTTTTTCATGTCAAGACTATTGCAATATTTGTTCACACTAGGATACACTTTGTTACATAAGATTAAGAAAGAGGAAGCAACGTCATGGTTCGTGGACAGGTAATCGAAGAAGGCGGACGCGCCAATGTTTATGCGGTTGAACCCAAGATGTATGTGGATGATACCCAAAAGTTTGGATTCAACGAATATGCGGAAAAGCTGAATGGACGGCTGGCAATGATTGGGTTTGTTTCGGCTTTAGTCCTGGAAGCTGTTACCGGACATGGTGTGATTGGCTGGTTGACAGGGCTGTAGGCTTTTCCCTCCAGGTAAGTTTTGGATCAGTAAACGTAATCTATTTTGGAGATGACTCCCATGAAAACTGACTTCGATTTCCCTAACAAGTATCTGATCGGTCCTGTTGTGTTCAGACCTGACTTTAACGCCCAGTCTGAAGTAATCAGTTCAAACCAGGCATGGTCACTGTTTTTCACCGCAGGTCAGGAAGATAAGGTGTTTGGCTTTAATGCGGAGACAGGTCGCTTCTTGACAAATCTGCTGCTGGCTGTAGGTGCTGCTGGAGTTCTGTGGGCAGTATTATTTAACAGTGTGGCATAGGCGAGCGTGACTGTTGCAGTCTAGTCGAATCAAGCAGACAGAGTCCTGGCTGAACCTTCAGACAGGCTCTTTTGAAGTGTTAACGGATCACTTCTACAGAAAATAGAGTTGTGTCTGGCGCATTCATGACCGCATCGTAGCGTTGTTGCCCGGTGGTGTTCTGATTCCAGGCATCTAATTGGGCTTTTGCGGCGGCTGGTATCGAGTAGCGCAGCATTTTGCCCGTTTTAGGATCGCGGACTTCAGCCACACCAAAAGTTCCCTCTGGGCTGGAAGTCGTGGCAACTCGCAGCAAGTTTTGTCCGGGTGTTGAAGTGGTTGCAATCATGATGCCATCTATAACGCAGGGACAGGGTGAGATCGCGCCACTGTAGTAGGTAACATCCAGGGTGCGGGGTGTTGCGTTCAATCGTTGCATGGCATCCAAACCGATGCGAATTCCCAGAGCGATGTAGGAGCCAAAACCACCATGCACTCGCCGTCCCAGTTCTACCCACTGATCGGGAGTTTCGGTCGAACGAGTTTGCTGAAGCGCAAGTTGTTGATAGTCATTTAGTAAAGTGAATTTGTCTTGGGCGGAATTGCGCAGCATGCCATTTGCAGCAGTAGCGATCTGACTTCCATCAAATCCCAAAATCCCACACAGTATTGCGACCCAACCTAGAGTATGCATGCTCTTAATCATTTCGTAATCCTCAGATGCCCCTTGCTGGGATAGTCAAGTCGGATGTTGTCTGTTAGATTATGCCGAAGTGCAAAACTACAAGCAATCTGGTTGAACAATCCCACATGAGAGCAGACGAACTTCTACGGCACTATCAGCGGGGAGAGCGTGACTTTCGAGGAGTCAATCTGCGTGGTATTTATCTTAGAGATGTCCGGTTGCAAGGCGTTAATTTAAGCTGTGCAGATTTGCGTGGTGCATCTTTGATGAGTGTTGATTTCACGGGTGCGAACTTGCATCGCGCTGATCTAAGCAGGTCATTCTTAATTCACGCTAATCTCAGCCGCACGAATCTGACTCAAGCCAATTTGACAAAGGCATTTCTGATTTTGGCAAACTTGCACCAAAGTTGTTTAACTGAGGCAAATCTGAGTCAAGCCAATTTGACGAAAGCGAATCTTTTTAAGGTGACTGGTTTTGCTGAAGCCTTTTTGGATCAGACTATTTTGACGAGAGCGTCACTGCCACCGAGATCGCACCATTTGTCAATTGGAGAAAATTGTGGCAGATCAGAAGTTTAGAAGAACTGATGCTCTTGAACAAAGTCAGTAACTCAGAACAATGGGTAAACCTGAAGCTGGAAAATAAGCTTAAGAGGAGTTAGATAGCTCCCTCTGAATGCATTCCCTTTAGAGCGCATTTCTAAAAAAAAGTTGAAATGAGAGACAAGTGAACGCTATTGA
>JACYLN010000104.1 GCA_015272515.1 Leptolyngbyaceae cyanobacterium C42_A2020_001
ATAATCTTTCCTAATAGCTTAATTTTTCATAGAATCGGCAGCCTCGTGAAGGAAAGCCAATCTGCATCAACCAGAACGCAAAATCGGATCGGGAAAAAGGAGATTGGTATCGTGCCTGTCGTTGTTACATTTCTTGTTTAATCGAACGTTAAGGAGGGTGTAGGATACGGATGCCCCTCTTCAACGAATGCGAAGATGTCGCTTTTTCATCTAGCCTTGCAGGTAATGGCGGTTTGTGTTTTCGTTGCAGTGCTGATGTTTGGGCTATTGTCTGCACCCTGGTACATATTGTTTGGATTGTTGTTGTTGACGTTGGTTCTTACCTGGCTACTGATGCCTGGTCGAGAAGCATGGGTAACACACTTTGTTTCCCTCAATCCCCTTCCACTACCAGATGAACCTTTAGGGCAAGCCGCAAACCAAGAGATTGGCGAAGTTTCACGTGCAAATTTAACGTACCGGGGTGCCTGTTATGGTAGTCAGGTAGACGCAGTCTCTGATGATTCTGCTGTTTTGACCTATCGAGGTGCTCATTACTCTAAAGGAACACAGGCTCCAGAGACGCAGGTTCATCAGGATTCTGAGGTGAATTGCACCGCTCCCTCAACGATGCCTACCCCGGAACTTAAATATCGGGGAGCTAGAGTGAATCAATAATCGCGATCGCTCAAAAAGGTTGTTTTCCTGGCGTCGTGCTCAATGCAGAGCATAATCCTTATTTGCAATAAATAAGCTTCTTGCAATTGAGAGTAAATTAGAATTATCATTTCAGCATTAAGCTCAAGCCTCACCGCAGAAGCCGTTATGTTTTCTTACACCGCTGGCTCCCTCAAATCAGAGCTGAACGCAAAAGGATGGCGTTTGACTCCTCAGAGAGAAATCATCCTACAAGTGTTTCAAAATCTACCGCGAGGGAACCACCTGAGCGCCGAGGAATTGCATGAGTTGCTAGTTCAGCGGGGTGAGGGAGTGAGTCTTTCTACCGTTTACCGCACGGTCAAACTAATGACCCGCATGGGCATCTTGCGAGAACTGGAGCTAGCAGAGGGGCACAAACACTACGAATTGAACTCTGCTTCCCCACACCATCATCATCACCTTGTGTGTGTCCAGTGCAACCGCACAATTGAGTTTGAGAATGACTCGATTTGGAAACAGGGACTCAAACAAGTTGATAAGGCTGGCTTCCAAATGATTGACTGCCAACTCACGATTTACACTATCTGCCCAGAAGCGCTCCGCATGGGTTGGCCCGCTTCGGTTCCCAGTCATTGGGTTTGTTCACGTTCAATTGCAACCATGCAACCTTTAGGGCACGACAAGCCAGAACCCGCTAACACGTAGATTGAAATAGGGTGGATGAATTTCGTTTCCTCCAAATGGCGGATAGAAGCCGCTACTTCCAGAGGAAGCCCTCCTCAGTGTGAGCTTGCCACACTAAGGAGGATGATTAGCCATTGGAGGTGGAGGCATGAAACGGTTAAATCCGGTAACTGCTCTATTCTCATTCGCATCGAGCAAAGCGTCCTACTCCAGTTCGCCTCCTACCAACGGTCACCGCAAAACGTCAGCGTTTGATGGCTACATTGATGGGTATGCTTACCGCAAACTTGCTAGCCATAGCCAGGCTGTTGCTGCTATCGAGGAGTTTTTTCTGGATTCTATGGGGCAAACTGCTTGCTCAGAAGATGTGTCTTGCTATCTTCAGCAATGGAACAATGGGCGATCGCTAAGAAGTATTCGCGATGAAATTGCTAGAAGTGCCAATGCCCACCGCTGGGACTGAAGTTGGCTAGCAGCGATGCATCAGTGCTTTCCAGAGTGCGCCGATGCGTTTCTCAAGCCAGAGGAAGCATTTGTCTAGCCAATGCACAATCCGTTCGAGCCAGGTTTGTTCATACCCCATCAGGGTAACGTGGGTATCAATATAGTCAGGCGATCGCCCAGAGCGATCGCCTGTTGTTGAAGCAGACTGCTCTAGGGGTTGGGCAACAACCGATGTAGAGGGGGAGTTTAGCGGCGCGACTGCGATTTCTTTTCTTGCTTGAGCTGGATGAATAACCGAAGTTGTCACTAGGGCAGAGGTTGATAATGCAGACGTTGGCGATGGGGACGGTATGAGTGCAGATGGCGATGGTTTTCCCGATAAGCGAGCACGAGCCGCACTGAACCGCTGGCTAAGGGTTGGTGCTGGCTTTCGGGTGGAGCGTGAAACTGGCAGTGGGGGCGTTGCTGGTGTTGGAAGTGGGCAGGCATTCCAGGATGCTTCTTGAAACAAATTGGCGGAGGCTGCGACGGAACCAGACTGCATCCATGCCATGAGCCATTGAAATGCTCGCACAGGAGGCAGCATTAAACTGCGGCGGCTGGGTGGACGCAGAGGCGGCAATCCCGTTGCTTGGAAGTTGCGCGATCGCCGATAACGCAGATAGTGTGCCACTTCCCAAACAATTCGCTGATGCAATAATTGCTGTTGCGCTGATGTGAGAATGTCGAGGCTCTCGTTCTGATTGGTAACGAGCACCAGAGCTTGAGTCGATAATAAAGATGCGACCCCACGAATATGCACCGGAGGATCTGGTAAGGGGGAACAACGCCCTGTCAAGGAAGCAGCCTGTACCTTTGATGAAGCTATCAGAATAGCGGTTCTGGTTGCTGGCATCACCTCCCGAACTGCTAGTAAGCACTGCTTCACGGGCACATCCACATCGGGTTGCGCCAGGAGAGGGCTATCGCTGGAGGACTCATCCTCCAGCGATAGCGCATTTGCCACCCTGGTTTGCACCCAGTCTCCCGCGGCGCGCAAAAACCGCTGTGCTCGTTGCAGAGGCAACTTCCAGGTGCGAGTTTGGCGACCTAAGATAGCCACTTCGTAGACAATCCGCTGGTTCAGTAAGTATTGCTGCTCTGGCGTGAGTACATCTAAAATCTGGTTGTGATTGGTCACCAGTACTAAGGATTTTGAGTCCATCAGAGACGCGATCGCCCGAATCGACACCTCCTCCATAACCAGCACCGGAACATCCTTTGCCAGCACCAAACTTTGTACTGTTCGCAGCAGATTCTGCACAGGCGTTTCCGCTGTCAGCTCAGAAGTATCTCCTTTCAGTGGAATCTCATACTGTTCCTCTGGCTTTTCCAGAAGCAACAGCGACTCTCCCTGAACTGTTTTAGCAAGGGCGCGCCCCACCAAACGCCCTGTCTGAAACAATGCGTAAACGGGGTAAAGCAAAATTTGAGCACTCCAGTTTGCCGCAACCTGCACCCGCCGCACCGTTGACTGTCCTCGTTCAAACAGGTGGCGGGTTTGGCGTACAACCGCTCGCACAATTCGGCTTTGATAGGGACCAGATGGAGAAGTAGGCATGAGGTTATAGTAAAACCTAAACTCCTTTTTTCGTAGTCACTGACTGACACAACACCGTATACTGATTGAGTTTGCCGATTTCCACTAAAACATTGGGCGTTGACCTTCGCAGCTACGTATATATTGATCGACTCCAACCTCAGCACGCCGCTTACATGGGTACGGTATCAATTGGGTTCCTGCCGCTTCCCGGTGATGCATCGCTGTGGATTGAAGTTTCGCCTGGAATTGAGATTAACCGTATTACCGATGTTGCCCTCAAAGCAGCGGTTGTTCGTCCAGGGGTGTTGGTTGTAGAGCGGTTGTATGGCTTGCTGGAAATTCATTCCACCAATCAGGGAGAAGTGCAGGCATCGGGGAGAGCGATCTTAGACGCATTGGGAGTTCGCCGTCAGGATTGTCTCAAGCCGCGCGTGCTTTCTAGCCAGATCATTCGTAACATTGATGCTCACCACGCGCAACTGATTAATCGTAACCGTCGTGGGCAGATGATTACGGCAGGGCAAACGCTATACGTGTTTGAGGTGGAGCCTGCCGCCTATGCTGCACTGGCAGCAAATGAAGCCGAAAAGGCAGCATTGATCAATATTCTACAAATTTCAGCCGTGGGTAGCTTTGGGCGGCTTTACCTGGGTGGGGAGGAGCGAGACATCATTGCGGCGGCAGGGGCAGTTTTATCCTCGATGGAAAATATTGCTGGGCGGGATCAATCGTCTGGGCGCTTGGAGTGAGTCTGGTGCAAATGCGACAATCAAGTAGGTAGATTTACATTCCGGTCAGAATGGCAAAGGTTCGGCAGCGGGCACAGAAACAGCGATCGCGGGCGAAGGGGTTTGGGCACCAGAACGATCATCCCAATGGACCTCGCCAGCTCGATCTCGCTGTGAATCATGGGCAGGAGAGTGAGCCAGCGATCGCGCCAGCATCCCACGCCCTACGGGGAGCTGATCTCAGCTACAAAAACCTGGAAGGAGTTGACTTTTCTGAAGCGAATTTAAGCACTGCTAATCTGGCTCATGCTTGCCTGGTAAATGCCACCCTGATCCAGGCTGAACTGATCAACGCAACACTCAACGGTGCCAATCTGGCAGCAGCGAATTTAAGCCATGCGAACCTGATTGGCTCCGACCTGAAACACGCCAACTTGCAATCTGCCGACTTGAGCCACACCAATTTAATTGGCACAGAACTCTACCGGGCAAACTTGCGTCATGCTGACTTGAGTCACTCAGATTTGCGCCGTGCTGACCTGAGTGAAGCCATTTTGCTCAATGCCGACCTGACTCAGGTTAACCTGAGCGGCGCTACACTACACCGAACTGAAATGAGCAACAGCCATCTGCATCAGGTAAATTTTCAGCGAGCCAATCTTACCCATGTACATCTCTGTGGGGCATACCTCAACAGCGCTGATTTTCAAGATGCCAACCTGGCGAGAGCCGACCTGCGCTTTGCGAAGTTGCGGAAGGCAAGTTTTGTAGGAGCTAATTTAACCGGAGCTACCTTGCGAAATTCAGATCTGTGTCGTGCAGATCTCCGCTATGCCAACTTAGCTGGTGCAAATTTAAGCGGGGCAAACTTGATGGGGGCAAATTTAATTGGTGCGAACTTGACGGGCACAAACCTGGAAGATGCCACCTTGAAAAATGCTCAACTGCCAGAAGGCTTTTTCTAAACCACCTGGGCAGAATTATTAAGAAATGTAATATTAGAAAAGAAACTCTCAGCATGAGGAGGTGAAATTCACCTCCTTCTTTACTAATTTTTGACGGTAAGCAAGTACCTGTTCTCGTGACTCAACCAACCATCTTGATTTGGTATCGCAATGATCTGCGCGTGGCTGATCATGAACCTTTGCATGGAGCGGTGCGCGCCAATGCTTCTGATATTATTCCGGTGTATTGCGTGGACCCGCGGCAATTTGGGCAAACCGCCTTTGGCTTCCCCAAAACGGGTGCATTTCGATCGCAGTTTTTGCTGGAAAGTTTGGCAGATCTGCGGCGATCGCTCCAGCAACTTGGCAGTGATCTGATCATTCGTCGTGGATATCCCGAAAAAATCATTCCTGAATTAGCCCAGCAACTCGGCATTTCTGCCGTCTACTATCATGCAGAAGTCACTTCCGAAGAAGTGCTGGTAGAAACTGCTTTAGAACGTGCCCTAAAACCCATAGGGGTTGAATTGCAGCCTTTTTGGGGGCATACGCTATATCATCCGGCTGATTTACCCTTTGACATCGATGAGATTCCCGAATTATTTACAAGCTTTCGTAAACAGGTGGAAAAATCGGCCACGGTGAATCCCCCTTTCCCTAAACCTCAGCAATTACCCGCCTTGCCTGCTGTTGAAGTGGGTGACCTTCCTCAACTGGCAGAGTTTGAGTTGGAAGCTCCCCTGTTCGACTCACGCGCCGTGCTCAAGTTTACAGGGGGAGAGACCGCAGGGCGCGATCGCCTGGCTCACTACTTCTGGAAGCAAAATTGCCTCAAGAATTACAAAGAAACGCGCAATGGACTGATCGGAGCAGATTACTCTTCCAAGTTCTCGCCCTGGCTAGCGCTGGGTTGCCTGTCTCCCCGCACAATTTACGAACAGGTGCAGCAGTACGAAGAGCAGCGCGTGAAAAACGATTCCACTTACTGGCTAATCTTCGAGTTACTCTGGCGTGATTACTTTCGATTCATTTGCGCCAAACACGGCGATCGCATTTTTCGACTCTCCGGGTTGCAAGGCGTATCCATCCCCTGGAAAGAAGACTGGCAACGCTTCAGCCTCTGGCGCGAAGGCAAAACGGGCTTTCCCCTTGTTGATGCCAACATGCGCGAACTGGCGGCAACAGGCTTTATGTCCAATCGGGGGCGGCAAAACGTTGCCAGTTTCCTCACCAAAAATCTCGGCATCAACTGGCAGATGGGTGCAGAGTGGTTTGAGTCTTTGCTGATCGACTATGACGTGTGCAGCAATTGGGGCAACTGGAACTATACCGCTGGCGTAGGCAATGATGCCCGTGGTTTTCGTTTCTTCAACATTACCAAACAGGCGAAGGACTATGACCCAGACGGCGCTTACGTCAAACACTGGTTGCCGGAGCTTGCATCCCTTCCGGTTGGCAAAGTTCACGAACCCTGGAAACTGTTACCTGTAGAGCAAGACCGTTTTAACATTCGACTGGGTGTAGACTACCCAAATCCGGTGGTGGATTTGTTCAAATCTGCTGAAGCCAATGAGAAGGTGTATAACGCCGCGCTGAAGCGGTGAAATTTGCTATAACCCGATTACACCCTAACTACCAATTTCATAATGATTACCTCTCCTCAGTCTCCCTGCGTTCTGGCTCCTGGGACATTGCGTCGCGTGCATCACATCGCCCTGAACGTGAAAAATGTGCAAGCCTCGCGACACTTCTACGGCACATTGTTGGGGCTACATGAGTTAACAGGCGAGGAAATTCCGTCCACCCTCCAAGATTTAGTGCTGCAAGGTAAAGTCGCAAATTTTGAGACCCCTGATGGTACGGTGTTGGATTTATTCGCAGAGCCAGATCTCTCACCTGCCCATCCTGATCCTCGTCAGCAGTTTACACGAGCTAATCATCTGGCATTTGATGTTGCACCTGCCCAGTTCGACGAGGCAGTGGAGGTGTTGCGCCAAAACCAGGTTGAGATTGATCATGGACCAGTCGATCGCCCAACCGGACGGGGTATCTATTTCTATGACCCTGATGGTTTTCTAATTGAGATTCGCTGCGATCCCACTTAGAGAGTCTGGGTAAAAATTTGTGAAATGTTCCGGTTGAGAGACAAATTTGTCAAGCCTGGCAGGGCAGACTGCTAATAAAGGTAGCTCCCACACAACAACAACGATGAAGCGATCGCTAACCTTCTTGATTGGATTAGTTAGTATAGCTGCTACGGGCGGCTCATATACGCTGCTGGAGACAACTCCGGATCAGGTGATTCATCAGAATGTATCCTGCCCAATCACAGGAACCGCCAACATTCAAGATGTTGAAGTGTTGAGTCGGCATCGTTGGGAGAAGGGAATGATTGTGCTCTACAGTGCTGTTTGTACCACGAAAGACACCAAAGGACGGATGCAACGGGTGTTTGGGCATCAAGTAGTGAAGCGGCAGGGTATGAACTGGCAAGTCAGCAGCAGTGATAGTTACAGCATTAGCCATCCGCAACAATCTTCAGAAAAGCTGATTGAATATGGCATTAGTCAGGCAGTGGAGAAAAACGCCGAAAAATCGAAGGAGGATGGCGATCGCTACACCATTTTGTATGGTCAATTTCTCACACCGCAAGTTTCAGCCGTAGAAGTCACGTTTGATAACGGGCAGGTGATTCGAGATGAGGGAGAAGGCAAAGCCTTCGCCTTGATCTCGACAGGTGCTGCCAGTGTTTGTGAACTTCGTATTTTAGGTCCAGACAATCAACTTCTGCGAAAAGAAGATTTAACCAATCCAGACCCACTCTTTCTACCCAAAAAACTGGTGAGCCATCAAAAGCACTCGCCTCAGTGTTTTCCCACTTCTCGCCACCTGTAAATAGCAGAAAAACCGCCTCAAACAAAAACGGGGATGATGTGCCGTCATCCCCGTTCGTCTACTTACTGAGAGTTTCGAGATTATAACTGTGGAGTATACTGCTCCTTCTCAGGTATATCTGTATACTCAGCAACGATTTGACGGAACTCTTCGCCATCAATCGTTTCCTTCTCAATCAGCAAATCCACGAGGCGATCAATCACCACTCGGTTTTCACGAACGATGCGACGGGCTTCGTCGTAGCAATGCTCAACAATGGAACGCACCTGAGCATCAATCCGAGACGCGATTTCTTCTGAGTATTCAGAGCGCACCATCAAGTCACGTCCCAGAAATACCTCCGAAGACTGCCCTTCAAGAGACAGCGGGCCCAGACTAGACATCCCAAAGCGAGTCACCATCTGACGTGCCATGCCCGTCACCTGTTGCAGGTCGTTGCCTGCACCAGTGGTGACTTCAGCATCCCCAAACACCACTTCTTCAGCCGCCCGTCCGCCCAGAGCACCTTGAATCCGAGCCAGGATTTGAGAGCGAGAAATCAGCATTTGCTCTTCACTGGGGGCAAACCAAGTCAAACCACGAGCTTGTCCACGCGGAACCAAAGTTACTTTTTGCACAGGGTCGTGGTCCCGCACGAGCGTGCCGATGATGGCATGTCCGATTTCGTGGTATGCGATTAAACGCTTGCTCTTGCTATCCACTAGGGGAGTCCCTTCCATACCTGCGATGACGCGATCAACAGCATCATCGATCTCCAGCATGGTGATGGCTTCTTTGCGGCGACGCGCTGTGAGAATGGCGGCTTCGTTCAGCAGATTAGCCAGGTCAGCCCCAGAGAAACCAGGAGTCCGGCGAGCGATCGCTTCTAGGGAAATCTCAGTTGCCAGCTTCTTGTTGCGAGCGTGTACCTTCAATACTTCCAGACGACCCTTGATATCGGGCACATCCACTGTCACCTGACGGTCAAAACGTCCGGGACGCAACAATGCCGCATCCAGCACATCGGGGCGGTTAGTGGCAGCAATGATGATGATGCCCGTGTTGCCTTCAAACCCATCCATTTCTGTCAACAACTGGTTCAGGGTTTGTTCGCGCTCATCGTTTCCACCACCGATGCCAGCGCCGCGCTGACGACCGACTGCATCAATTTCATCAATGAAGATGATGCAAGGTGCGTTTTCTTTCGCCTTCTTGAACAGGTCACGAACACGAGAGGCACCGACCCCAACAAACATCTCCACAAATTCAGAGCCAGAGATGCTGAAGAAAGGAACGCCTGCTTCCCCCGCGATCGCCTTTGCCAGCAAGGTTTTACCCGTGCCCGGAGGACCTACCAGCAATACCCCTTTGGGAATCCGCGCACCGACAGCGGTAAAGCGCTCAGGCTTCTTCAAAAAGGTGACTACCTCTTGCAGTTCTTCCTTTGCTTCCTCAATGCCAGCCACGTCATCAAACATTACGCCCGTCTTCGCTTCCATCTGGAACCGCGCCCGAGACTTGCCAAAGCTCATTGCCTGTCCAGGACCACCAGGAACATTGCCGGAACGGCGGAACAGAAAGAACAGCCCACCAATCAGCAGAACGGGGAAGATGAGATTGCCCAACAAACCCCAGACCGCACCATCATTCCGAACAGGGTGAACATCAAAATGAATACCCTCCGTTCTCAGGCGAGAAACGAGTTCTGGAGAATTTCCGGGCAAATCGACGCGCAACCGCTGAATGCGATTGTCTAACTCTGAGTCGATCGCTTCAACAATCGCCGTCCGTCCGCCATCGTACAAATCGACGCTCACCACTCGATCGGCATCCAGATATTCCAAAAAGCGCCCGTAGGTCATTCTCGTGTTTGCGGCATTCCTGCCCATGGTTGCCGGAGACGTGGATGCAAATGAGCCTTGCCACAGAAAGAAGCCAATCACCAATGCAGGCAATACCCACAATAGTGCTGTTCTCCAAGAAAATTTCATAAACCGCGCCCTCTAGATACAGGTTTCAAAACCGATATGAATATCAGTACGTGTATGGTCAGCGATCGCAAAAAGCTGCAACAGTGCTTTCTGATGACCTTCTAGCAAGTTCAATTCAAAATTACACTCCCAAGCGTTCCTAATAAAATCAACCAGTTTGTGTATGAATTGTTAATTAAATTTAACGTGTTTTTCAGAAATGAAGCAACTAAGGAAGGCAAAGACTTGTTTTATCGCCACAGGCATTCACCCACATCTTCTCCATTAAGTGTTTCGATGGTACGCTGACCCAGCCCCTTTTGATTCACTGTCTCTGCTTTGCGCGAGTCGTAGATTACTTGTCGTCGCCGACTGAGCATCTCTAACCACAAAACCAACCCTTCGTTGCTATAGAACTGACAGGCGAAGCCCCGATGCTGAATCGAGGACTGCACTGCATAGTAACGACATTTGTCATCGCTGAGTCCCTGAATTTCCAGGCGTTCAGATCGATGAAAACCGAAGCGCTTGGGATTGAGGCGAGCGGGGGTACAGGTTTTCGCCGCGTTCACAAAGCAATCCAAATCGTTACCACATTCGATTGGAGACGTGAGTTGAGTAGCAGAAACTGGAAATGGTAGGACTACGAAGCCAATACCGGCGATCGCGGCGAGTTGCAATGGGCGCATAATTGCGTGAGGCAATGGAATACCATCAAAAGCTGGGCAAATCCTACATCTGCTTCAAAAAAGAAAGCATTAGGAAGCTACTATTCTATCTTCTGACTCCTAACTTCTGGCTTCTCTGCTGATTACCGCTTGTAAACAATAAAACCCGCGATCGCGTCCAATAATGCCTCTGGCTCATCAGCCCGAACGCCATGCCCACTGTTCTCAAAAATTCGCAGATCGGCATTGGGAATTAACTCGGCAATCTCTTCCGAAAATTCGGGAGCGCAGATCCAGTCATGTTTTGCGCCAATCACCAGGGTTGGAGCCGTAATTTTGGGTAATTGGTCGCGCACATCATAGGTTCGCAAAAACCCACCAAACGCTTCGTTAATCGCATCGGGTGACAAAATCGCCCGTTTCCAACTGTTTTTGGGTGAATTAGGGTCAAACGTGAGCGAGTACATTGACCCCATCACCTGAAAGTATTCCCGCAAGTGTTCCTCATCCCGAAAGGTGCCATCCCACAGGTGTTGAGCGATCGCTGTTTGCTCCTCGCTGCCTTTCTCCGCCAAGATCTGCTTTGCCCGGTCTAAAAATCGGTAATCAGGGACGGTCACAATCGCAATCAAGTGCGACACATTTTCGGGGTAGCGGCTGGCATAGGTCAATGCCACCATACCGCCATAGGAAGCTCCGATTACAACAATTTTGCCCAGTCCTAAATACTGACGCAACGCTTCCATGTCTTCCACGTTGTTGTCGAGGGTATAGGTGGATTTGTCTCCTCGTTGCGATCGCCCCTGCCCCCGATGGTCAAAATACACCAGTTGCATCCGCTTACTCAGCGGCGAAAAGGTGGGCTTAAACGAGGTGTGATCCGCCCCCGGTCCGCCATGAATTAAAAACGCCACAGGCTTCTCCTTCATTCGCGCCCCATCCGGCACCAACCCTGCCCCCTCCACATCAAAATAAATCTCCGTATCCCGAATCTTTGCCCGCATGGCATGTTCCGTAAGGGTTTTTACATAGGTGTTGCTGGATTATATTGCTTCTAGCGTTGGAGTGCAGGCTATTTTGGTTTACGACTTTGAATGGAACGTCGCGAAGGAGCAAGAAAACATTCGCAAGCATAGCCTCAACTTTCGTCAAGCAACCAGTGTCTTTCGTGACCCAAATCAGCTTGTAATTTACGATGAGGAGCACAGTGAGGAGGAAGATCGTTGAATTACGATGGGGATAGATAGCTCAGGTATCTTACGTGTTGTGATTCGTACCGGTGAACGCGTGGATGACAGCGCAACCAAAATCCGCATAATTTCAGCACGGAAAGCAACAAAGATTGAGGAAGCGGCATATCTTGGAGATGAATGATGAAAGCAGAGTATGACTTTTCTAAAGGTGAACGAGGTAAGTTCTATAACTGCGATGCAGAATTTCGTGTTCCCATTTATTTAGATGAGGATGTAGAGCAATTTTTGACTCAACTTTCTGCTGATAAACATATTGATGTTCAAGCACTAGTCAATGAGTGGCTTAGGAGCAACATCAGGTTGATTCAAAGTGTTCAAACAGTTGAGTCTTAATTTATGACTCAAGCACAGGTGGAGGATGCGATCGCCCAGTCCAATACTCTATATATTTTGGAAGCAAGAGAAGCAACGGTTATAACGTGAGTCAAAATTGAAAGTCGTTGGAGATGTAAATGATTACTCGCTCAGATGTTGAACTGGCAATTAGACAGCTACCAGAGGATGAAGTTCGCAATTTAGCAAAGTGGCTCCAAGACTATCTTGATGAAACGTGGGATAAGCAAATCGAAGCGGATTTGGTATCAGGAAAACTAGATCATCTAATTGCTAGAGCAGAGGCAGACATCGCAACCAACAACGTGAGGGATTTGGATGAGGTCCTTCGCAACGGCTGATTTTTGGAAAGCGTATGCTAAGTTATCACTTGATATGAAAGAGCAAGCACAGAAAGCTTACAAACTTTGGCAGGATGATCCACTTCATCCTTCTTTACACTTTAAGAAAGTTGGAAAAAATCTTTGGTCTGCTCGTGTCAGCAGTGGATTTCGGGCACTAGCCTTGAAGGAAGGCGACGATTATTATTAGTTCTGGATCGGTGAGCATGACGAATATGAGAGTTTTTTGAATTAGCTGATTGCCGATTTCAAGCGTTCCAACGGTTGAGTCCTAATCTATGACGCAAGCACAAGCAGATGGGGCGATCGCCCATCCCAAGACTCCCTATATTCTGGAAGCCAGAGGCGTGACGCGGCGCTTTGGGGGGTTGGTGGCTGTGAATAACGTGTCATTTGCCGTGCAGCCGGGGGAAATTTTTGGCTTGATTGGTCCCAATGGGGCGGGAAAAACAACGTTCTTCAATTTATTGACAGGATTGATCCAGCCGAGCAGCGGGCAGATGTTGCACAACGGGGAAGAGATTTGGCGATCGCGCCCATTTCAGATTGCCCAGCGCGGCATTGCCAGAACGTTTCAAAACATTCGCCTGTTTGGTGAACTGTCTGCTTTAGAGAACGTGATGATTGCTCACCATATCCATACTCGCAGTGGGTTGGTAAAAGGGGTGCTGAGTTTGCCCCCTGCCCCAACGGAGGAGAGAAAAACGCGGGAGAAGGCGTTTGAACTATTGGGATTGGTGGGATTGGGCGATCGCGCTTCTGAACAAGCCAAAAACTTTGCTTATGGCGATCAGCGACGACTGGAAATTGCCCGTGCTCTGGCGCTGGAACCGAAAGTATTGTTGCTGGATGAACCTGCGGCAGGAATGAACCCGAATGAGAAGGGGCAATTGAGTGACTTTATTCGCGATATTCGGCAACAGTTTGACCTCACCGTATTACTGATTGAACACCATGTACCGTTGGTGATGGGTTTGTGCGATCGCATTGCTGTGCTCGACTTTGGTCAACTCATCGCGCTAGGTGATCCAACCCAGGTAAAAAATGATCCAGCCGTGATCGAAGCCTATTTGGGAGCAGAGTAAGCAGCATTTTTTGAATCTGGAATCAGAAAGGTTTGGGAGAAGTTGGCAAGCAGGGGCGAGTCTTCCTGTAGGACGGCTTCATCGTCGGTCTAACGGCAGAGTTGAGCCGATGCAGTATTCTTCAACTCTAACCGATCAACTCTCTTCATTCGGCTCCAACGCAGTGTTGGGCTGCGTGTAGCATGTTCAGGATGTTTAGGAGATGCCGTGCAGCTTAAGCATCTTAAGAATCTCCTTCCTTTTATTTTCAACACAAACTTGATCCAAAACCAACTCCTTGAGAATGGAAATGTATTGAGGTCTGCACAGGATTACGTCCTCATCCTGATCCATCAACCAAGCCTCTTCATCACATGCCCAAGCTCTCACCTCATCGAGTGTTGGATTTAGATTATTGGGTTTTCTTTCAACTTCACCCTGCCATCTTCGGGTTAATTCACCTTTACCTATCAACACTGAACATTCATGCAGGTAGAACTGGCATCCAACTTCTAAAGCAGGATCTAGAACACGATCGAGAAATACAACCTGAATTAAACCGCTGTGTCCTGGTTTAATTTCTGGTGATCCTCCAATAGGTTCAACAGCATTTAAAGCCGAATCTTTAGAGACTCGAAAATGTAGGGTGTAAATAAATGAACCAATTTTGAGCGGTACTTTTCTGCCGCCCTCCGCGATTGGGTGAAGTTGAACGATCGCTTCTGCAAACTCAGCCAATTCATCAGCCCTTACTGACGACCTTGCAATTTGATAAAACATCAACTCTAACAGGCAATTTTCAAACCACTGTCTTAACAGATACGAGTAGCAGCCCAACAACTTATTATAAAGAATTTTCTCTGAGCAATACGCCAATAAGGCAATATCCAGAATTTCTTCTCGATAATGGTTCTATCCCAGACGTTATTCAGATCTTTTTCTCATGATATCTCTGTGACAGACGTTATCGAGAAAAAATACGGGTAGTTTTTAGAATTTTCTTCGGCAAGATCGTGTTACTTATTACACTTTGTACTTGGTGCGATCGCACTATCAGTGTTTCAATCGGTACTACACCCCACACCCAATACCCCATCCCCTTTCTTAAGCAGCCATATCAGAGTGCAATTTTGCTAAAAGGATAAGGCTTTGCTGGCATTGTTCCAGACCATTTGAGGACAACAACTTCTTCTCGGATTTGTTCTTTAATTGCGGTGGCTAATCGAGTCCGAAACAAGTCAACCCGCACAACTTCATAACCTAGACCCTCAGCAATTTCAGCGAGTAAATTTCCAGTCCGAACCATCACCTGAAGATAGGATTTTTGATCGCCCACTACATACCCTAAACTGGCTCCTGGTCTTAGAACGTGACGAAGGTCAGCCAGATGCTTTGCCATCCCCCCAAAGTAGAGCTTAACAGCACGATGATAGAGTCGTTCAAAACCACTCGTTTTACCCAGTTCGATTCTGCGAGCCTCTATTTCGGTGGCAATCCGTTGAATCTCTGGATGGGTTGCAACCCAAATATCATCGGTGTCTGCCTTGAATACATTGCGAGTGTTCGATCGCACCAATCCTTCTTTAAATTTTCGCAATTGAGCTTTGTTCTGAATAAAACCCAACACGACTGATTCCAGGCGAGTGGCGCGGGTGTAGTCTTTTTCGTTTGGGTAAGGTGGCGACGTGAATACAGCATCTACCGAAGCGGGTTCCAGAACTTGCAGAATTTGACGGGCATCGGCGCGATGAACTTGAGTAGGGATAAAACGATGCGATCGCACGGCTTGTAAATCTTTCCCAATGGTTTGCACCTGTTGCAACCAGGCGGCAATCACGGGCGCATCCGGCTTGGCTTTGGTGACACCCACTTCAGGCTTAAAGTGCAAATTTCCAATCGACGTAACTAGCGCTTTTGCCAGTGCCAATTCCAAATGCTGTGTATGTTGATTGTGCAGTCTAATTTGTTCGAGCAGCACCAACGTTTTGTGTAGCGGCAAAGGACTGATTGAACTGGTTTGATCTTTGGCATGTTTGAGCAAAATCTTGGCGCTATCTTCAGGTAAGGTTCGCCAAATGCCAGCTTCTTTCTCCACAAGGCGATCGCTCGCTTCTGCAATTCGATAAGCGCTCTCCATCAATGTTTGAGCATCAGGCAGCCAATCAGCTTTGGTTGAACCCGCAAACCAGGCCATCGGATTAGCTTCCACACCCACGCTGGCAATGCCTTGCTTCTTACATTCCACAACAGTTGTTCCGGTGCCGCAAAAGGGATCAAGCACGCACTGTTGCGGTTCCACACCAAATTTGTGCAAATACGCTTGAACGAGATGGGGTGGGAAGGATAGCACAAAGCGATACCAGTCATGCACGGGGCGATCGCAATCCCTGATCTGGTTTAATTCTGGACGACTGCGATCGTCCCCGGAAACGCTCTCATTTGTGTTCAATGGAACCATCTACCGCTACATCTAGCGTTATCAATTGAATGTGAAAAGAGTGAGTGAATAGTAATTGACCTCCTGCCGGAATGCAAGCAATTGCTTCGGTGAGCAGGGTTATACCCTTTTAATCTCGGCACGCTATAGAACATTTGCACTTTATCAGAGAAACGTTTGGGGAAAAATCCTTTTTGATGGCAGAATTTGAGGAAATAGGATTGCTCAACTATGGAACCCTCTCCCCTCCTTGAACTTGCAAGACTCAGCATCAATTACGGCGGCATTCAAGCGCTGCAAGATATCGATCTGGTGATTCATCGTGGGGAAGTAGTGACGCTGATTGGAGCTAATGGAGCTGGGAAAACCACCACCTTGAGGGCAATTTCGCGCATTGTCGCGGTACGACAGGGACGGATTCTTTACGATGGGCGAGACATTACCCGCAAACGTGCTCACGAAGTCGTGAATCTCGGCATCGCTCACAGTCCTGAAGGGCGGCGGATTTTGGCACGGATGACGGTGCTGGATAATTTGGAACTGGGGGCTTACACGCGCCGCGATCGCCTCGGTGTTAAAGCAGACATTGAAAAGCAGTTCCTCACCTTTCCGCGATTGGCAGAACGGAAGTCTCAACAAGCGGGAACCTTGAGCGGTGGGGAACAACAGATGTTAGCGATCGCGCGGGCGTTGATGAGTCGTCCTAAGTTGCTGTTGTTGGATGAACCCAGTTTGGGATTGGCTCCGGCGATCGTTCGTGAAATTTTTGGCATTATTCAGAATCTGCGAACCACCGGAGTGACGATTCTGCTAGTTGAGCAAAATGCCATACTGGCTTTGCAAACGGCTGATCGCGGTTATGTGTTGGAGGCAGGACGTATCATCCTGTCCGGCAATGCCTCTGAGCTAATCGAGGACGATCGCGTGAAGCAAGCCTATCTGGGCTAGGTATAGCAAAGTGCTGAGTAATGAGGACTGAGTGCTGAGAATGCAATCCAGTCACTTCAAGACTTTCAGCAGTTCGATAGTCCTAACCTATAGGAGTACCGCTATATCATCCGGATCAATGCCCAGCGATCGCAGTCGTTCCGCCAATCGTTCTGCCCGTTGCCGTTCTGCTTCAGCTTTTTGGCGTTCCGCTTCAAGCTGCTGGCGATTTTGTTCAGCTTGCTCGACTGCCCAGAGTAGTAGATTTCCAGACTCATCCCACCAACGCAGCCAATAACCAGAGCGCCCTTCTTTTTCGCCCTGCCAAACACCCAGGAACAACCGCATATCCTCCAACCAGTAGCGATCGCCATCATCAGAGGGTTTCACCTTATAGCCTTGCTCCTCTAACTGGTGAACTTCCAAATCACCGCTGGCTGGATCGAATAAGACGTAAGTCGGGACTTGCAGAATCTTTTCGTAAAAGAACCATTTTCCGGGTGGGAAGGTTTGTTTCGATGAGTATTCGCCGCCATCGGTTTCAGACAAAAATTCCATTACCACTTTCGGCACTCCACCTTCCAGGTAGGGAGTGTAGCTGCGGCGATCGCGCCCTGTCACAATCGGCTCAACCCTGGCAACATAAAGCCAGCCAGGCGCTTTAATCACCAAGTTGTTATTCACCGTGGCGCAAATGCCCAAGTTACCCGCAATCAACATTTCTGGCTGAATGTACCCAGCCAACTCCAGACTTTCTCGCAATGCCCCCGCAATCAACGGTTGACCAGTATTTTCCACAGGCTCGTCGTCCAGTTTGAAATCATCCGGTAAGGACTCCCACCGGATTGTGAAAGGGATTGAAGATGGAGTAGAGGGTTTGGGCGTAACAACCATTGCGACAACTCCTGGCGATGGAATATCAGCATTGTATCTAGGGCATGGACGGAACTTCTACCCAGGTTCCGGTGAGGTTCGATTCGTGGGCTAAGTCCATGAGTTGTTGAGAATACACGCCTTCTGGCAGGGAGGGAGCCAGCGATCGCCCCTGATCCATGCCCTGCACCCAGCGATCAATGATGCGAACGAAGGGGGCAATCCGTCCATCCTCCCAGGTGCGGGGAAATTCCAGTTCAGCCGGAATTTCCAGTTCGGTCAGGGGTTCGGCGTTGTGGCTGCCCCAGAGTTGAAAGCCGTGTACATAGTCTTTCTGGTTACTGCTGCCGAGAGTCAATGTGCCGCGATCGCCATACACTTCCACCCAATGTCCCCGTCCCTGATAGGTTGCCGCGCTGAGGGAAATCTGGCAGGGGGTGCCATCAGCTAATTCAGCCATGATTAAACAAGTGTCATCCGCATCCACAGGCTTCAACTGTCCGCCGCTGGTGGGATCAGGACGTTGCGGCACGGAGACAGATAAACGGGCTGACAGGCGTTGAATTGGACCGAATAACCAGGCGATGTAATCAAACGCATGGGAACCGATCGCGCCCAATGCGCCGCCGCCTTTCTCCTTCTGGGCATACCAGTTCCAGGGACGGGAGGCATCCGCCCGACTCGATACCAGCCAATCAACTTTGATCAGGCGAGGTTGTCCCACATAGCCCTCTGCCAGGAGATCTGCCAACCGCAACCAGGCAGGGATGCAGCGAAACTCAAAGTTCATGGTGGTAACGAGGTTGTTCGCGATCGCCAAGTATTGCAACTCTTTTGCTTCTGCCGCATTCAAGGTTGTGGGCTTCTCTAGCAACAGGTGTTTGCCTGCTTGCAACACGGTTTTTGCCATCGGGTAGTGCAAGAAGGGCGGAGTGGAAATGCTGACTCCCTGAACTTCTGGCAATGTCACAATCTCTTCTACCGATGAGCAGGCATGGGGAATGGCGTGGGTTTGGGCGATCGCTTCTGCTTTGGCGGGATCGCGATGATATACGGCTACGATCCGCGTGCGATGGTGGGCTTGAAATGCTGGAATATGCACCTTTTGCCCAAACCCCGTACCAACAATCGCCACCCCAATTTCAGCCTGAGCGGATACCATTGCAATAACACCCGTAACTTTTCACTATCCACTATCCATTATTCACTGCCTACGCTTCTACATTCTTCATTCACTCAGCCCAAAAAACAGTACCATTGCAGGTAGGCGAAGGAGACATCTGTACTATGTTGCAAGATCTAGAGACAGACATTGACTTGTCCCCAGACATCAGCCAGTTGGTGATTGAAGACGATGCACCCGTGGATAACTTAATTTCTGAGAAACAAATGCGGCTGCTGACCGAAACGCTCTACAGCAATCCGGGAGCGCTACCAGCCGAAAAGTTTCTGGTATCTGCCAATGTCGGCGTATTTTACGCGCTCAAACAACCACCGTTAGTCCCGGATGTGTTTTTGAGCCTGGATGTGGAAGTTCCGCAGGATTGGAGTCAAAAGCAAAATCGCACCTACTTCGTCTGGGAGTTTGGCAAACCGCCAGATGTGGTGATTGAGATTGTTTCTAATCGAGAAGGCAATGAGTTGGGTAGCAAACTCACCCGCTACGCGGATATTGGCGTTGCCTACTATGCCGTGTTCGATCCGCTTCAGCAGCTTGGCAATACCCTATTACGCACCTTTGAACGCTTGGGTAATCGCTACCAGGAAATGGTAGATACCTGGTTCAGCCCGATTGGGCTTGGCTTAACCCTGTGGGATGGTGAGTTTGAAGGTAAGCAAGACCGCTGGCTGCGCTGGTGTACGCAAGATGGAGTAGTCATCCCGACTGGCTTTGAGCGAGCAGAACAAGAACGAGAACGAGCAGAACAAGAACGGGAACGAGCCGAGCAAGAACGGGAACGAGCCGAGCAAGAACGGGAACGAGCCGAGCAAGAACGGGAACGAGCCGAGCAGGCAGAAGCAAGGGCGGTTCGCCTGGCAGAGCAGTTGCGATCGCTGGGCATTGATCCAGACGCATAACGGCACATGTCCCGAACACCCACCCTGACCTACGATCGCGGCACTTTGATTTTGCATCCACCCCCCCGCGGCAAAGAGTGGATGGATTTCGCGACCTGGGACGATCGCATTGAGCGGTTTCGCATTCCAGCGATACATTACCGCGATCTAGTGTTAGCACTGCGGGCAAGCAACACGGAAATTATCGACAACGCCAAAGGCTTTCAAGAAGTTGAACTTATCCCCAGCCTGGAAATGGAACCCTACCCGCATCAGCAGGAGGCATTGAATGCGTGGAAGCAGTCATCCCGACTAGGCGTAGTCGTTTTACCCACCGCCGCAGGTAAAACCTATCTGGCGCAACTGGCAATGCAATCCACCCAGCGCAGCACATTGATCATAGTGCCGACCCTGGATTTGATGCACCAGTGGTACGCCCATTTAGTCGCAGCCTTTCCTGACACCGAGATTGGCGTGTTGGGAGGCGGTTCGCGAGACAGAACTCCAATTCTGGTGGCAACTTACGACAGTGCCGCAATTCACGCTGAAACATTGGGGAACCAATACGGGCTGCTGGTGTTTGATGAGTGTCATCATTTACCCAGCGATTTTAACCGGGTGATTGCTGAGTATGCGATCGCGCCTTACCGTTTGGGGTTGACCGCTACACCTGAACGCACTGATGGCAAACACGCCGATCTGGAAACCTTAATTGGCGCAGAAGTATATCGCCGCACGGCTGAGGAATTGTCGGGAACCGCGTTGGCGCGACACAATGCCGTACAAATTAAGGTGCATTTATCGAAACAAGAACGGGAGCGCTACGATCGCTTGATTCAAGTCCGCAATGCCTTTTTGAAAGAAGCGAACATTTTCCTCAGCAGCACGCAAGGTTGGCAGCGATTTGTTCAGGCAAGTGCTCGTTCCAAAGCCGGACGCAAAGCCATGCTGGCTCATCAAGAAGCGAAAGCGATCGCCTTTGGCACGGAGGGCAAATTACGCGTCCTCGCTGATTTGCTGACCAATCACTATCCCGAACGCACGCTGATTTTCACCGATGACAACGCCACCGTTTACCGCATTTCTCAGGACTTTTTGATTCCGGCAATTACGCACCAGACGGGCATTAAAGAGCGACACGACATTCTCACCCGGTTTAAACAAGGTGAATATCGAGTGTTGGTGGCATCGAGGGTATTGAATGAAGGCGTAGATGTGCCGGATGCGAGTGTCGCGATCGTGCTCTCAGGTACCGGCTCAACTCGTGAATACATTCAACGACTGGGGCGGATTTTGCGGAAGGGCAACGATCCCAGCAAGTTTGCCCAACTGTATGAAGTCATTGCCGAAGATACGAGTGAAGAAAATGTATCGCGACGGCGACGGGGTAAGCTAACAGCACCGAAATCACCGCAACGCCAACTAGAATTGGTACCTTATTCGATTGCACCCACTTCTATTCCACGAGCAGCGGAAACTCCATCAAAGTGGAGCGATCGCGCGTCTCAAGACGAGTTGGACTAGCTGTGCTAGTCTGACATATAGAGGTTCAACAGCTACAGTTAACAGCCAGTCAATCGGGGTGAATTCACTACGCTCAGTCACCAGGAGATTGAATTTATGAAAACGCTGATAGCCAGCATCTCTGGCGCGATCGCAACGTTGTTCCTTGCAGCACCAAGCACCGCAAATCCCATTTATTTACCCAACAACACTGTTCAAATCTACTCTTACCCAACACGGCGGCTCCCGGTTGCCTACCCTCGGTATTCCGTCTTTGGGCAACCGTATCAGTTACCACCCTCCCGCCCAACGCCGGTGTTGCCAGGTCCAACCCTTATCCCTGTTCCAAGCAGTTCTAAAGTTCCGATCATCACTTATCCATCGGTTCAGTTTTATCCTCAAACGCGATCAATTTATCAGCATCCAGTCCAGCATTACCCAATTTATTCCAGACCCCGTTCAACAATTTATAGAATCTATGTAGTTCCCGGAAATTAAACACAGAAACTCGACGAATTGTGTTTTCAACAATTTATGTCTCAAATCCTGATGGCCGTTGCTCTCTCAAAGATAGCAACGGCTGTAACACCAACAGTTGATGCGTCATTTCAACTGATAGAGGTAGGTGGATGAACCGGGCTGTTCATAGTAATCAAGCTGTTGCCCAAGTTCATCAAGCCGAGCCTTAACAAATGCTTCCTCTGATTGCTTAACTCCCACAAACACAAACCACATGCGTTGTCCATTTTGAATATTATTGGCTCGCATCAGGTTTTGCCAGGCTGCTTTCGAGTAGGCATTGCGTTTAGGGTTAAAGAATTCTTGATAACCACCAATGTAATCTGTTGGGGAATAACCATATCGAGCAGCGTAATATTTGAAGTGGTTAAATGCATCTACATAAATGGCATCTCCGGGCTGTTGATGCGTTTTTACATACTCAATTACAGGACGGATTTCTTCTTTTGTTTCTGGACGAATGAGAAAGCCTCCAGCCCGAACTAAAGGAGGTATCAGTAACAAACCTGCCAGCACAATTCCTGCGATCGCTACTTTTTTTCGCTGTTTTAACTGAATTAATAGAAAAGCAATGCCTTCCGCAATCACTAATATAAAAAAGGGTGCCAAAAAGAGAATTAACCGTCCTCGAAATGGATATTTATGGAGATAGGTTGCTAATAGGGTGACGAATACGGGCGACATCAAAATCAACAGCTTGATGCGATCTTTCTTGAAAAATGCCACACAACCGATGATGAAGGTGATCAGTGCCACTCCATCCATTGGGCTAGAAAATCCCAATGGACGATAAAACACCCGCCCGAACGAATCCAGCAGCCAAATTAGATCAAATACGGTCTGAGGATACTCTCCACCCCAGGCACTTTGTAGGGACTGATTTTTCATCACATTTGCTGTGATTAAAAAGTAGAGCGTTGCAAAACTAACAATCCACAAAAAATAGGCAGGAAGTCGATTGATGATAATGGGCTTCCTGCGCTGTTTAGGAAGGGTAATTAGATTAGCTGCTTCAATTCCCGCTAAGACAAAAACGGCAGGATGCGAAAACCAAACGGCGATCGCTCCAACGAATCCCAGCAATAAACTTCGCCCTCTTGGTAAAACCTGATCTCGTAATGGAATCAGCAACAAACAGAGCAGCAATGCAATCATGACATCGCTGGAATACTGCTTAACTTCTGTGGCGTAATACAGTGGAAATTTGAGGAATGCAAAAAGCGCTAATGCAATTGGTAACGCGATCGCAGACACCGCCCATTTTCCCAATTGATAAAACGCAATCATTGAGATAATGCCAGTAATTAATGGGAACAATCGCAGGGCGTATTCATTGTTTCCCAATGTTTGCATAGCAAATTTTTGAACATACAAAAACCCTGGAGGAGCCGCTTGATCTAACGTCAATGGCTGAAGCAATTCTGGATAGGAACGCTCCATCAAATTCAGGGCTAACATCACCTCATCGCCCCACAGCGATCGATTACTAATGTATTGAGCTACTCGAATAAAAATTCCTAGCCCAAGAATTAAAAGCGAGAGCCGCTTGAGGTAAATTAACGAATTTTTTTGATCCAAAATCACAGGTTTATGGGTTGGTAGATGGGTAGGGGTTAATGGGGGATAGGGGGTAGGGAGGTGAGGAGGGTGGGGAAGAGGGGGAAGGCGAAAGGCAGAATTCCATTTCCTCACCTTCTGCCTTCTGCCTTCTAACTCCTAACCGCATTCCCTGCTCCCTATTTCCTTAAGGTTGATTGATAGGTCTGACGCAGCTCTTGCCAGGTTTTGAGTAGTTCTGGTGGGGTTGGTACGCCGCGTTGCATTAGCACAACACCATCAGCGATCGCCTGAATACCGTAGTTCTTTTGCGTCATCCAACCCTCTGTTTGGGTGAGTAAATCTCGCAGGTAACCCCGTTCTTCACGAAACGCCGACTGATACTGATTTAATTGCCATAAATCCATCAAAATGTACTCCACCTCTTTTACCTGTTGGTCATCATCGCGGTATTGCAAAAAGGGAACTCGTAAAATTGCACGCCGAGTTGCCATATGCGGAATGATATAAGTGGTGGCTGAGACGGGGGCATCTGATGGCACTTGTTGAATGAGCGATCGCACCTGCGCTACATGCTCCCACTGACGCGTCAGCGGAACGTGTACCCAGGGCTGAAACGAATCTGGAACCAGAAAATAAAAGGCGCGATGGGGATTTTTTAGCAGGATCACCAGCAACGACAGAATAATGAACCCCGTCCAAATTTTGCGAAACCGGGGTCTAAAGCTATTCTGATGCACTGACCACCATAGAATTGCTCCATAAAACAAGCCCGGTGCCAGTGTGATGGCATAGCGGATATAGATCGAAAATCGTGATTGCCCCCCCTGCAAAAACAACTGAGACAGCGGCGTACTGATTAACACCCAAGCACTCGGCGAAATCAATGGCACAAACGACAGCGACAGCGTTTGTCCTAACAGGTAAAAAATCTTTTGATCCAGCGCGCCCAAAAGATGCCCAATCAACCGCCCTGGATTAGTCAGAATCCCCCACAAAATTTCCAAACTGGACGCTTCATTGCCGTTCGCAAAATGGCCAAAGCGCTCAATCATGAACCGTTGCGACACATCTTTGGAGAACATTGGCATGAAAACGTTGCTGGCAAGCACCACATAACCAAACCCCAAACCGCACAGTCCTGCTCCTGCCCACGGATGCCGCCGACTGAAGATGAGATACAGACCTACCCCGAACAGTGTCACTCCTGCATCCTGTCGTGCCAGCACCGTAAACACTGCCATCAACCAAAACACCCACCACCAGCGCTTTTCAAATGCCAGAAACAGCGTGAACATAAACAACGGGATCTGGCTTAAGTCGTGATAGTTAGACAAGGTGGGACCGACAACCGCAACCGACCCATAAAACGCCGCCACGATCATCCAGGACAGAGTAGGCTTCAGGTAATGACGAGCTAAAGCATACAGCACCAGCCCAGCAGCCGTTACATACGCTGTTTGCAAAACAACCAATGTTGCCGCGTTAGGAAATAGGGCAAAAAAGGGGTGCCATATTAGCTGGATGGGATCAAAGTGCTGCCCTAAGCGGTGATAGTAAACCGTTGGTACTTGTCCATCATGAACCACTGCCCCAGATAGCCCAGACGACAACGAACTTTGAAAGAACCGCCCATGAATGCCATTCCAGAACAGTTGAGCAAAAATGCCTTGATCGTAGGATGCGTAAAACGTGAAGTAGCGGTGCAATCCGATCGCCAACACAATCGCCAAAAACACCGATGCCAGGATCAAGACTGGTTTTAGCTCATCCTGGTGTTTTTCCCATAAGAGCTTGCTATTAGAGAGAACGTTATTTAGCCAGGTCATGGACACAGAGTTGGGATTCAAGTCTTATGCCAAGACACCATACCACGCGTATGCCCTTCCCTCAGCACTCCATCATCAGGTTGGAGATGGAGACGGTGCAGGAGAGGCGGGAGCCACAGGCGAGGGACTGGGACTGGCAGCAGGAGGAGCAGGGCTGACGGCAGGAGATGGGCTAACAGCGGGGGCAGGGGCTTCTGGAGTGCCGAGGATATTGACATTGCCGGGAACAAAGAAAACCCCAGAGACAGCCGCAATCATTAAGGTTGCCAGGGTGCCGACAAACAGCGCCTTCCAGCCTAACTCAGAAATGTCTTTACGACGGGAGGGGATGAGGGCGATCGTGCCTCCCACAAAAATCCCTACAGAGGCGAGGTGAGCAAAGCCGGAGAGGGCATAACTAACGATGACCACGGCGCGATCGCTCAAACCACCCTGCTCCACCGGAATTGCCCCTGCCTGCGCCAATGCTTGATAGGGCGGAATCGCAGTTTCAAGTAAGCGTCGCCCAATGATTACGGAAGATTGCCAGAGTTCGTTCCAATCCAGCGATACGCCAGTCAAGAAGGTGAAGGGCAGGAATAGAACTCCCAGGATGTTAGCCAGGGTAACTACTTTGAAGACTTCGCCAATTCCCGGAAGGAGCGTCAACCCCAGAAAAAGTTGGTTGATCAAGTAAACCAAGCCCAGGATTAGAATCAACACTGCCGCGATCGACACTGCCATCTTCACCCCATCCAGCGCCCCGACGATCGCCGCATCCAATGGGCTAACGCGTTCAATCGGTTCTCCTGCAACCGTTTCGGGAGGATCGTCCACCTCTATGGGATCTGGCTCGTAGTTTTTAGGAGTCCCAGGGTCTCCTGCCAGCGACGACTCACCCCGCAACAATCGAGTAATTTCTTCGTCTTCGTCCGTAGTTGGAAAATCCACCGGAGGCACGCGATCGGCATCTTCCAACAATTGCTGCTTACTGGTTGCGGTTCGCAGGCGCGACTCTTTGCGCTCTTTGGGCAATCCACCCAGCGTCAGCGGCACTTCCGTCTCAGGCACCAAAATCTTGGACAGGACAAAACACGCCGGAATCGCCATAATCGATGCGGAAACCAGGTGTCCCAAGATGTTGGGGAACACTGGTTTGAGGAAACTCACATAAATCGCCAGCGTTGATGATGCCGCTGTGCCAAAGCAACAGGCAAGAATGGCACACAATTCACTGCGGGTCATCTTGGGCAAAAACGGCTTGACCACGATCGCCGCCTCGATCCCCACAAAAATGTTAGCAGCACCACTCAACGCCTCCGCCCCACTCAGCCGCATTACTACATAAAAAATCTTGGCAAACACATTGGTGATTACCTGAATCACCCCAATGTTGTAGAGCAGCGCCATCAATCCAGAGAAAAAGATCACCGTTGGCAGCGCCCGGAAGGCAAACACATAACCCAGCTTAATTCCACAAAATCCTGGAATAACTTGACCTGCACTTGTTGGGGCACAGGTTGCTCCTGGAAGCAAAGGTGACAAGATAAACGGTTCTGGCGCGTTTGCTGGTGGAACAGGAACTAAATTCCTGCCAAAAACGAATTGCGCTCCAAAGTCCGCTGCATCAAACAAAACATTGAGTAGTTTGCTAAACGCATCCAGAACATCACGAGTTCCTGGTATCACGAAGACGCAGGCTCCCAGAACAAGTTGCAGCAAGATGCCAGTAATCACAACGCGCCAGGGAAAGTAACGCATTCTGCGATTCTCGGAAAACACCCAGGCAATGAAACACAGCCCAAAAATGCCAAGAAATGAGATTAAGTTAAGAATCGTCATGGGCGTTTCCTCGTGCTGGTAGAACCATCAGTGCAACCGGGTTGAAAATACGGGCTGGACATAACCAAAATATTCGACAACCGCAGATTTGGCATAACAGAATCTGCTTAGAATTTTCAAAACTTAATTAGATCTACGACAATTCAATCCATAACCTGATAGTTTTCGTTTTGAGCGGGCATCAAACCTGACCCCGACTCCTCTAATTTTTAATTTTCAATTTCTGACCTCGTTTCAAGCAGGCATCAAGCCTTATTCCTACAGTTCTGCCTTCTGCTACCTGCATTACGCACACTCCGCTGCTGAACGTTGATAATAGATAGGTAATCACAGCGTTGGACTGTATGGAAGCGTTTGATCCAAACCCGCCTGCTTGGACCCAGAAAGCCATTCATGCGTCAGAATTTGGCTGTCCGGTTTGCCGAGCTAACAGCAAAACGGCTACACGAGTCTGGATTAATCGGCGATCGCCCGTGTTTACAGAAGATCGTCGCCGCAAGTGGCAGGAATTTTACTTGTGCGAGTGTCAGCAAGCCTGGTGGGCATGGAGCAGCGATCGCCCCCCTTCCGAACTGGCAAACCAGGAACGAGAACTTCCACCCCGCCCATTTTTCAACCCCTTTGAAGACCTGTAACAGAAGCAGGCGAATTCCTTGCATTTGGTCAAATCTTGTCAGAGCAGAAACAAACTTATGTGTCGCCAAACGTAACTGATAGTTCTCAAAACAGGAACTCAATGCTAACTTAAAAGCAAGTACCAACCAAACAACCACAAAGAACCCTTATGAAAACTAAAGGGCTTGAATACAGGCGTTCTCACGCACTTGCTCACCAATATAAGACCCCGCATGCACTTGATCAGTACTCGGAGATTGCGCGAAGATTCTGCAAAGTATCCTGATGTAAGCTCTCAGATTGATAGGTGGTATCGCGTTGTCAAATCTGCTAATTGGCAAAACCTCATTGATATTCAACAAATTTATCCTGATGCAGAAGCTGTCGGAAACCTTATTGTTTTTAATATTAAAGGCAATGCCTATCGCTTAATCGTAGGCATAGAGTATGAGGATCAGGTGGTTTATTACAAGTATTTTCTTACACATGCTGAGTACGACAAAGACAACTGGAAGAATGATCCTTTCTTCTAAGTTGTGTGCCCCCAAGTCAATCAAGGGGTTGAGCAATGAGTATTACATTTGACAAAGACAGTTACACTAAACTCCTAGTAGAGTTTCAACCTAGAGTTATTACAACTGAGAATGAGTATGAGCGGGCACTTGAAATTGTTCAACAATTGATGGCGAACAAAGAGCGAACTCCAGAACAAACCGCTTTAATGAAGCTTCTAGTGCTTCTAATTGAAAATTATGAAGAAGAGCACTATCCGATGCCAACCGTTCTGCCTCATGAAATGGTGCAACATTTAATGGAAGCACGAGGTTTGCGGCAGGCTGACTTAATCGAAATTTTGGGTTCTAAGGGAGTTGTTTCAGAGGTTGTAAGAGGGAAACGCAAGATTAGCAAGGCACAAGCGAAATCTCTAGGGGAGTTTTTTCACGTTTCTCCAGCTTTATTCATCTAAAGTTCAAGTTTCCGTAAAAACCGAGACAAACTCTTTCGTGAGTGCTAAAACCGTAAACAGCAGGGTAAAGCTCGCCGCGATCCTTCCTTACGAGCGGTTTAAGCATTCGGCAACAGAGCCAGCAGAACCGTGTAAGGGATGTTATAAATTTCTCGATGCGGGAAATATAAAGAAGTAGTGAAGATTGACCCAGAGGTTTCCTGAAATGGTTCGCGTACCCAGCACAAGCGTTCGTTCTGCCATTGCGATGGGGCAGATCATGAAACGAGTCATTGCATCTGGTAAGTTGACTCGCGCTGATGAACTGATATTCCTTAGTGCTTTATCCACCGATATTTCTTTGACGGCTGAGGATATGACCGTCTTGAATGATTTGATGAGACGGATGGATATGGGTTTGATTAAAGTGGTGGATGAATAAGCCTTAACCCACTGAAAGACCGCGCTGTGTCTGGAGATCACGAATTCTCTCCAGAGAACTTGTTGGAATTGCAGAAATTAACTGCCGGGTGTAGTCTTGCTTGGGCTGACGGTATATCGTTTCAGCCGAACCAATTTCCTCAATTTTCCCTTTGTTCATCACCATAATGCGATCGCTCATGAACTTCACCACACTGAGATCATGAGAGATGAAGATATAAGTCAGATTAAATTCTGATTGCAGTTCTTTCAACAAATTCAAAACTTGCGCCTGCACCGATACATCCAGCGCCGAAACAGACTCATCACAGATGATGAATTTAGGCTGCAATGCTAACGCCCGCGCAATACAAATTCGTTGCCGTTGCCCGCCCGAAAATTCATGGGGATAGCGGTTGATTGCATCTGCACTTAGCCCCACTCGCTCCAGCAAGTAAGCGGTGCGTTCCCGCTGTTTTTCTCGACTGTCAGGCTTCTTATGGATTCGCATCGGCTCCACAATGGCGGCTCCAACGGTCATGCGAGAATCCAACGAACTAAATGGATTTTGGAAAACAATTTGCAAGTCTTGGCGCAAATGCCTCATGCGATCGCGCGGCAACTTCGTTAGATCTTCGCCATCAAAAATGACTTCCCCATCCAGCGGTTTGATCAATTGCAGGATGGTTCGTGCCAGCGTGGATTTGCCACAGCCTGACTCTCCCACCAGTCCCAGCGTTTCCCCTGGATACACTTCAAAGTCAATATCGTTCACCGCCATGAAATAGCGCTTTGTGCGTCCAAAAATGCTGCGAATTGGGAACCCAACTCGCAGACGTTTCACACTCAAGAGCGGCGGTTTTTGCTGCAAGGTTACCAGCCGTTGATTTAATTCTTCAGGACTCACTTCTTGAGCAAGCTGAAGCGCCCGGTTTACATCCTTCTCCCGTTCCTCAATCACCAATTTGCCCGCTGCATCAGTTCTCACCTGCATGAAATCTGATACGGTCGGTAACCGGCGCAAACGGCGATCAGGCTGGGGGCGACAGGTGAGTAGACCTTTGGTGTAGGGATGCTGGGGATCGGAAAAGATTTGCCAAACAGGACCCGATTCCACAATTTTGCCGCGATACATGACTGCGACATGATCAGCAATTTCGGCGATGATACCCAAATCGTGGGTAATGAACATGATGGACATTCCCCGGCGATCGCGCAGGTCGCGCAGCAAATCAAGAATTGTTGCCTGCACGGTCACATCCAGCGCCGTTGTAGGTTCATCGGCAATCAGTAAAGCAGGATCGCAGGAAATCGCCATCGCAATCATCACTCGCTGCATCTGCCCGCCCGATAGTTCATGAGGATAGCGGTTAAGAAAGGCTTGTTTGAACCGTTCAATCTCTCGCCGATCCTGGTTGAACTGCTGATTGAGCTGATCATCATTGGGTAGCAGGCGAACTTCTTGCAACCGAGCGATCGCCTCCTGTTGAGCCGCTTCTTTGGAAATGCTTTTGTGCAGGCGAATTGCTTCTACTAACTGAAACCCAACCGTATAAACCGGGTTTAAGGAGGTCATTGGCTCCTGAAAAATCATTGAGATTTCGCCGCCTCGATAATCCTCTAAACGCCGCGTGGGCAACGCTGTTAAATCAACAGGTGATGCTTGATCTTCTCGACCACAAAATAAAATTTTTCCTTGTGTTATTTTCCCTGGTGTGGGAACCAACCCCATTACTGCCAGCGAAGTCACCGACTTTCCCGAACCCGACTCTCCCACAATTCCCAACGTTTGCCCTCGTTTGACCTCAAACGAAACGCCATCCACCGCTTGGACAACATTTTCATCACTTTTAAACTGAACAATCAGGTCTTCAACGTGCAGAACAGTGTCACTCATGGAGGTCAGAAACAAAAAGTTTCTTGGATTCTAACAGCCTCCCAACCGAATAGGCAGTAGTTCGGCGGGAGTTGCACTTAAAAATTTAGAACCCAAACAAATAACAGAAGCGTCATCAAACGCCAAATGCTGTCGAACCTCATCTGGGGTAAGGGCAAAAATATTGGATTCTATCGCCCGGCAGACGATTCACCCTTCCATTAAAAGTAGTTTGAAGAGTAATTCAGCGAAATGGTGAGGCAAGCTGTGATGCGACTAACTGTTTATCCAAAAATGGGTTTTCTTAGCTGGAAATTTTTGTACAAATTAACCTGCATTGTTGCTTTAACTTTAAGCGTAACTTTAGGGTGGTGTTTTTCAATTCCAACATTGGCTCAACCTGTGACTCCCAGCACCGTAAAGTACGAACTTGAGCGGTCTAAAAACCCAGCAACAGTAGGTCAAAAACTGCAAGAGCAATCCCAGGAGTACAAAAAAGAATTGGCGAAAAGTCCCAAACCTATTCCCAATGCCACCCAAAATGTGAAAGATAAAACTCAGGCACTCGTTGAAAAAACGGGCGATCGCATTCAAGAGACGTTGAATCTAGAACAGTCGCCATCGACTCAGCGGTAGTGAATTGTTTCGGCAACACTGGCAAATTCTGGTAAGGGGTTTAGCTGAATGGCTTCTTGATGGTTGTGCAAAATTTCATCTGCTTCTGCCTCTGACCTTGTAATTTCGGTGTCGGAGGTGCTGTTTCGCATAGCAGACGGGCTAGAGAGAGATAGAAACACTCCCAGAAGTGCGATCGCAAACGCAACCAGGTTCAAAGCGCCTAACTTTTCAGCAAATACCAGCCAGGCTCCAATACCCGCTAAGACAGGTTCAAGCAGTAAAAACAGCGCAACAAATTCTGAGGACATTTGATTCAAGCTATAAACCAGCATTCCCTGCCCCAGAATTTGACAAACCCCCGCCAGTGAAATAATTGTGAGCCACCCCTGCCAGGATGTGGGAAATAGATGCCCACCGCTAAATAGCGCCACCGGCAACGTGATCAGAGTCGCGAGTGCCGAACTCCAGAGTACAATCGTTGTAACCTTGAGTCGGCTTTGCAAGCGCTCCAGCACAAATAAATACACACTGAATGAAATCGCTGCAATGATTGCGGCTAGATCACCCTGAACTTTGCCCATTGCACTTTGGGAATCGCCAAACCCGATCGCAAACACTGCCGCAATCGCGATCGCCATACCCGCGATAAATTGTCGATCAAACCGCTTTCGATAGAGAATCCACCCACCCAAACAAGAAAAGACTGGCGTTAGATTCGCCAGCAGTGTTGCATTTGCCACACTGGTTTGCGTCAATGCCCACGCCCACAACATTAAATCGCCCGACAAAAACAACCCAATCAAAAACAACTGCCCCAACGGCAATGGTTGACTGGGTGCCTGGGGTAAAGCTGCCTGCACCTGTTTGCGTTTTCTTTGGTCTCGCAAACTGCAAACACTGCTCCACACGCCTAAAATTACCGTCGTAATCCAAAAGCGATTAAAGGCAGTTGCGTAAGGGTTAATTTCTTGCTCACTGAATTTAATGAAAATGGCAGCAGAGCCGATTGAAAGTAATGCAATGCAGAGCGCTAATAGCGTCGCGATCGCAGGCATTTTAGTGGAGGAGCGGTCGTGAAGTTGGGTTGCATGCAGCATTTTTGTATCATAAACTACTTCCCAACCTTTTACCGGGAACTTGCCCTTCTTACCCTCCTCAACAGGAGAGAGATTGATCACGCCAAAAATGTACCTTGCTTTTTAAAAAATCACCCAATCGGGTTGATCCACTTGGGGGAATTCCCCTCTTATGGACTGGTTTATCGTAATAACTGTGTAGAGTACAGACACTTGTGGGAGCCGATGGGGGTTTAACTCGGCTCCTTATTTCTTTATTAAGAGAAGTTTATTAAGAGAAACTTGCCGCCATCAAATTATCGGTCATCTCAAAATTTGCGGTTGCGTTCTGCACATCATCCAAATCATCCAGGGCATCCATTAATTTCAAAAGGCTGCGCGCCTGCTCAGGGTCAGTGACCTCCAGCGTGTTGTTAGGAATCCAGCGAGTTTCCACCTGAGCCACTATGAAATTTCGCTCCTTCAAGGTCTGGCTCAACGTTTCCAGGTTGGCAATCTCTGTGAAAGCCTCTGCCAGCGTTCCCTCCTCCGTTTCAATTAGCTCGTAAGTATCTGCTCCCCCTTCCAAGAAGGCTTCTAACACATCTTCTTCGCTGACGGGGTTCAACGTTTCTGAACGTTTGCCCCGCCCTGCAAATTTGATCGGGGTGAGCAACACGGAGACAATGCCTTTTTGATCAAACATCCAGCCAACACAGCCTGTCTCACCCAGGTTGCCGCCATTTTTGCTGAAGGCAACGCGCAGGTCAGCCGCTGTGCGATTGCGGTTGTCGGTTAACGCTTCAATTAAGATGGCAACACCACCGGGACCGTAGCCTTCATACCGAATTGCTTCTAATGCTGCGTTGTCAGGTCCAAGCTTGCCTGCGCCTTTGGCGATCGCCCGTTCGATGTTGTCGTTGGGAATACCTGCGGCTTTTGCTTTTTCGATCGCCGTCCGCAGTTGAAAGTTGCCAGCAGGGTCAGGAACACCGCTTCGTGCCGCTACAATAATCTCCCGCGAAATTTTCGTGAATATTTTGCCTTTAACAGCATCTACTCTGGCTTTTTGGCGTTTGATGTTCGCCCATTTACTGTGTCCTGCCATAATGCGATCGCGACAGCGTAACTCTATGAAACGATAACTTCGATCAATAGAATACCCAAAGATGCGGAGGAAGGTGGGGAATTGAAGGAGGCAGAAGACAGAAGGCAGGAGGCAGAAACGTCCTTTCCCCGTTCTTCGCTTTCCCCATCATTCATGGCAAACCCAGCCTTTAGAACGAGCCTCTAGCAGATTGCACATTACGTAAGTTTAAAAATTCTCCTCTGATCTCATAGATTCTTTGTAAAGCCAGGGAATACTAAGAGTGATCTACCAACGCCTCGCCGTCTTGCTATGAATGTTGCTTCCGAGAAGATGATTTCGGCTCAAACAACTGTTGTTGATAATTCCCAAACCCAACTGGTAAGGGTGTTACTGGTGGATGACCAAACAACGGTTAATGAAGCATTGCAATGTATGCTGGCATCTGAGGCGGACATTGCGTACCACTATTGCTCATCTGCCGATGAGGCGCTGAAAAAGGCGATCGCGGTTTCTCCAACAGTGATTTTGCAGGACTTAATCATGCCAGATACGGATGGCATGACTTTGGTGCAGCAGTTTCGAGAGTGCCCAGAGACGTGTGATATCCCGATCATCATGCTCTCGACCAATGACGACCCCAACACCAAAGCAGAAGCATTTGCGATCGGGATTAATGATTACCTGGTTAAGCTACCAGACGAGATCGAACTCATTGCGCGTATTCGGTATCATTCTCAGGCATACCTGAATCGGCAAGCTCATACGGCAGCGCTGGTTGCCCAGGCACAAGCAAAAGAGTTGGAAGCGATGCTACAAGAACTACGCCGCACTCAAACTCAATTGATTCAAACCGAAAAGCTTTCTAGCTTAGGGCAAATGCTGGCAGGGATTGCTCACGAAATCAACAATCCAGTGAGCTTTATTTTTGGCAACCTGACTTATATCGATAATTACGTTCAAGATCTATTAGACCTGATTCAGCTTTATCAAGAAACCTATCCTGAACCTGAATCGAAGATTCAAAAGCATTTGGAAGCGATCGATTTTGACTTTGTGCATGAAGATCTGCTGAAAACGCTGCAATCGACTCGCATCGGCGTTGAACGCATGGTTCAAATTGTTCTGGCATTACGCAACTTCTCCCGGCATGACCATACGGAAATGAAGCCTTCCAATATTCATGAAGGAATTGATAGTACTTTGTTGATTCTGGGGCATCGGTTGAAGCAGGGAATTGAAGTGACCAGGAATTACGGCGAGTTGCCGCTGGTGGAGTGTTATCAGGCGCAGCTTAATCAGGTGTTTATGAATATTCTGAATAACGCGATCGATGCCTTGATGGAGCAAGAAAGCTTGCCCAACAAACAAATTTGGATTCAAACAGCCTGCCTTGCAGAGGATCAGATCGAAATTAGAATTCGCGATAACGGACCGGGCATTCCAGTTGAAGTTCAGGAGAAACTGTTTGAGCCATTTTTCACCACGAAACCCGTCGGTAAAGGAACAGGGTTGGGCTTATCGATTTGCCAACAAATCATGAAAAATCATCAAAGCAGCATTTGCGTCAATTCCAAAGCGGGCTTTGGCACCGAATTTGTGATTCAACTGGCAACCCATCAAAAAGTAGTTTAGAAACGTTTTTAGAAACAAGAATTGAATAACAATTTTGTAGGATGCATGAGGTAATAGTCATAACGCATTAACTCTAGATGCAAGCCGCTATAAAAACTGATGGTGCGTTTGCTTGACAGCAAGCAACACACCCTACAAAAAACGCGATCGCGCTCAAATTCACAATTGCTGAAATTAAATCATGAACCCCAAAATGCTCACGCTCACGTTGCTAGTTCTGTTAGCTGGGTGTGATGATCCAATTGACTGTAATGCAAAACAAAAATCCAACCCGGAACACGTCAAGCAGTTATTGGCAACTAAACAATGCCCCGGTTGTGACTTAGGTGGAGCGAACCTGCGGGGAGCCAATCTTGCGAGGGCAAACCTTCAGGGCGCTGAATTGAGTGGAGCGTTGTTAGAGGCGCAAATTTACGGGGTGCTAACCTCGCGGGTGCTGAACTGTATTGGCATGATGGCAGAAGTGAAGAGAGTGGTTGCAATGTCAGGTATGTTGCCTCTTTACACAAAGCAGACTTACGGGAGGCAAATTTGAGTGGCGTGGGGCTATGGGGAGTTAAATTGACCAAGGCGAATTTGAGTAGAGCTAACTTAAAAGACGCTAAGTTGTCTAGCGCACATGCTGAGGGAGCAGTATTGGACGAAGCTGACATGAGAATGAGCGAAATTGGTATTGCAAAATTTGACAATGCAAGTTTAAAACGAGCAAATTTGAGTGGGGCTAAGATTGGTCCTGGATATTTTGAAGGAGCTAACTTAACCGGAGCTAACCTTACCGGTGCTAGGTTAACTGGTATAAGACTTATTAAGTCAGTTTTAGTAAATGCTAATTTAGAAAATTCCAGGTTGAAGGACGCTGATCTCACCCAAGCAGATTTGCGAGGCGCAAATTTGAAAGGCGCAAACATAGGCACTGGTCTCTTAAGGGAGGATAGGAGTAAAACCTCTTTGAGTCAGGAGTTCA
>JACYLN010000039.1 GCA_015272515.1 Leptolyngbyaceae cyanobacterium C42_A2020_001
CTCCTGACTCAAAGAGGTTTTACTCCTATCCTCCCTTAAGAGACCAGTGCCAACAAATCTACTGTTCTCATCGTAAAAGATTACAATCTAGAAACCTAGTTAATCAAACAAGTCAGGAAAGTTGTAGATTATAGCATCAAATCTTCTCTCTGGACTCAATAGGTTTTGACCTCCACCTAAAATAATTCTTTTTATTTCACCTTTTTGAATTCTTGGTTGTCTTAGTGCATCAGATCTCATGTAAGCATGAGTCACTCTACCACTGACTGCAAAGGCTTTATCATTCCTCGTATTGTACGACAGTGTATCTATAATTCTTCTATGGCTGAATGAGCCGTTAACACTAAAGTCACACAACATTCTAAATAACCAAACAATTGTTCGAGTATGCCTTGCAATAGATCGTATTCGACCAAATGCATTTACCTCTAGCTTGGCTAGGTCTATAAATAATCTTGTGAAAGCAAGATCACTCCAAACAAAAACGTCCAAACAATTCTCTGAAAGTTTTGGAGATTTTCCTTCAGTTTTCCATATAGGCTGCATCAAAAAAGGTTTTTGATTCTCCAAAGCTGAAAGCGCGATTGAGTCTATAACATTGATCATCTTGGGAATGTAAGGTATTACACAATCTGGCTCTGTCCAATCAGCAATTTCTGAGAAATCTTCACCTATAAGACTCCTGATGTAAAATGGGCTTTGTCTAAAAGTTTCTACGATACTACACGCCAAATAAACTATAGTATCTGGTCTTACAACAATTTCACAACCATAAAAATCTTCTGATAAATCGCAAGTTGTATTATCGGGCAAGGCTGTTAATTTGATTTCAATTGCCTGTAAGCAAGTCCCTGTATCCCTTGCTTGTGTAACTAAGTCAACTCCTGGAAGTGTTCCAATTAAATACTGTTGATATGGTGTAAATTGAGTTTCAAATGCATAGAAGAGATTATCCGATTCTGGGTCTATTCCGTAAAAACTAGCTGTGCTGATCTTTGAGTGTTAAACTCTTAGGTTTAAATCGAGTTTAATGTATACGTTGTCCAAACTGCGATTACTCAAGTATGAACAAAGAGAAGCAGGTAGAGAAGAATTAAAACAGTTCTTTCCCCAGGCATCCCTCTGAGTAAAATCTCTATTTGAATGTTTTAATCCAAACAATCCTGGCTGTTGATTTGTTGTATTTTCCAGAAACACGATTTTTAATCAGATACGCTCACTGCAATATTTTACTTTATGTAACTCAACCCAAGAGGACTGGTGCGTTTGTACTCAAGACGTGGCAAGTAGAATGGTGCGCGATCCACACAGGTAGCATTGATGCACTGTCCCACAGACAAGTTAAAGCGACCTAACGATCGAGTTGAACCGCACCAAGTAATCTACCGCTACGTTAACTTTAGTTGGCAGTGCGGTTAACCTCCCTAACCAAATTCCGCGTGTCGGTTCCAACGAGGTTGTTCTACAAGAACTGGATACAGATCTAGTGTTCCCAACAGCTAACATTTGTACCAGTTCTGTGGAACTATTAATAGGCTGAATATTTCTGCCTAAGATCCCGTTGTGGCTGAATAGACGGAACAATTCGGCATAAAATGCCACATTTCCACTTCGGCAGAAAGTTTCTGCATATTTTCGATCGCTGCTCTTACTCCATCCCAAAACATCCACTTGCCTTACATCAAGAGTTTTGAAGACTAGCCACTGTTTGCTAGAAAATACGAGATTTGTTTGAGGCTAACCGGAAGAAATTACCGTAAATTAATGGGGTTTACCAAACTTTCTGTACTTGGCGATCGCACCCCACAACTACCTGATTCAAGGGGTTTAGCATCGATAAGCTGAGGCAAACCGTTGAATTCCGGCTAAGTCTGAATGGATTTGAATGTCACAATATTGCCCATTGGCTTCAAGTAGTGCTGCTACGCTGTCTGCCTGTCCTGCCATCATTTCTACCAGCCACACTCCCCCCGATCGCAAATACTCCGGAGCCGTTGCAACCAGATGGCGAATGCAGTCCAATCCATCAGTGCCACCATCCAGCGCGAGGTGAGGTTCGTGTTGAGTCACTTCTGGCTGAAGTTCTAGCACTTGCTGACTGGGAATGTAAGGCGGGTTGGAGACAATCCCACTGAGTTGCCCTTTGAGGTGGGTCAGGGGTTCCAGCCAGTTCCCCTGATAAAACTGTATTCGCTCCGTCAGGTGGTAAGTGGCTGCATTTGCCTCAGCGATCGCCAATGCCTCGGCACTCGTATCCACTGCATGAATCGTGGCATCGGGAAACGCTGTTGCCAGCCCTAATGCGATCGCGCCACTGCCCGTTCCTAAATCTGCCCACGCCTCCTCACCTCCTCTGACTTCTGACTTCTGACTTCTGACTCCTGATAACTCCAGCGCTAGGTCAACCATCAATTCCGTCTCGGGGCGAGGAATGAGAACGGCAGGAGAAACTCGCAGAATAAATTCTCTCCAGGAGACTTGTCCGACTAAATATTGGACGGGAACTCGTTGAATTAACCGTTGTTGCCAGAGGGATTCCAGGGTAGCAGCAGGGACATTTAGCCAAACCTGTTCTCGCTGTTTGAAGGAGCCAAGCCGTAGCTCTAACCGATCGAGATGGGCGATCGCTTGCAGCAACCAATCGGCTTCGGAGGGGGGAATGTGGTGAGCGATCGCTTTCTGCCGTGCCCATTGCCACCAATTCCACAACGCCTCACCCGTAATAGCAAATTCTCGCCCCCTCTGTGGAGACGAGAACTGCTCAAATGGGTCAACCTTACCCATTCGTTACCACTCTCAAACTTTTTTCTACTTCTTAGGAGCTGGGGCAGGTTTAGCAGGTGCCACTTGTGGCTTAGCTTGGGGCTGTTTGTTCCCACTCATAGAGCGCACAAATTCCAGTGATTCGCGGGGGGGAATCAGCATGATCTGATCGAGTTGCGGATCGTTCTTCGTTCGCATTACTTCGATCACGCCTTCCAAATTCAGTACTTGCACTTCCAGGCTGGAACCGAGCTTAGGATCTTGTTGCTTGAAGCGATCCATCAACGCCTGAAGTTCTTCTTTTTTGAAGAACATGGGAATAACTGCTTTCTCACCTTGCTGAATGGTCAAATAACCCTTGTCGGGACCGCCTCGCGCTACAAACAAAGGGGTGCCGCTAAATTGTTCCTTCTGTCCAGTTTGTTTAATCAACCCTTGAGCCGTGGTGACTTGTTGCTGAGAGGGCACAAAGGCGAAATCCAACTTGTCTTTCTTGTCTTTATTCGCCAAGTTCAACTGGTAAACTTCGGCCATCGACACTGGCACTACACGTACATTTTTTGCCAGGTCTGGATTACGGGTTTTCAAGTTGTCCAAAAATGCTTGAGCATCTTTCTGGTTAATAAATACGCCAGCGACTGGGTTCCCCTGCTGCCCTTTTTGGGGAGAAGCCACTAGAGGAGCGCCTTCGGAATTGGCAATGGTGAAGACAGGGATTGGGCGTAGTTTTTGCAGGATTTGATCCTGGGTTAGCGCGAGCACTTCCAAAGAACCAGCCAGAACCGACCCTATCAGGGTTGCTCCAACCAGGCTAATGGTCGTACTCCAGCGAATCAATGACTTCATGACTGCTCCTGGCAAAACTAAGGGTTAGATAAGGATGCGAACGTGTACCTCTATGCCTGACGCTCATTAAACTGATAAGGCGGCATTGCTCGACTAAGAATTTGTGCTTATTCATTCTGCGACATTGGTCGCTTCTTGTAAATTCATCGCAACATTATAGGGTGATGCCCCTGCAAAAAATCAAACCTCTAAAAAATCCTTAGCAGGTGTGATCAAGAAAGAATTGCAGTTGGGCAGGCGCAGGTGAAGAGATTTCTACATTCTGACAACACGTCCCCAATTGTCAATGGGATATCAATGCAACTTGACATCAAGGAGTTTTCAAGTAAGCTGACCACTCTAACCACAAGATTGTTCCAGAGCGAGGTGTAGATGAAGCAGAGGGAACCGCATTTACAACGATCGCGCTTATTCGCAATTCCAATTGCGATCGCCTTGTTAACCCTAAGTGCTTGCCAGGCTCAAAAGCCTGTAACTCAACTCAGAATTGGCACCTTGTTGCCTGTTACGGGGGATCTGGCTCAATATGGCAGTTCCATGCAAGACGGTGCACGCCTGCTGATCAATACAGTCAACCAGTGTGGCGGCGTACTGGGGCAACCTGTGGAATTAATTACGGAAGATGACCAGACCGAACCTGCTGCTGGAGCCTCTGCCATGACGAAACTGGTGGAAGTTGATCGGGTTGCGGGCGTGGTAGGAGCTGCATCCAGTGCTGTTTCCAGTGCAGCAGTAGAAATTGCAGTCCGCAATCAAGTGGTGATGATTTCGCCTTCCAGCACTAGTCCTACGTTTACCGAGCGATCGCGCAAAGGCGACTTTCAAGGGTTCTGGTTTCGCACCGCCCCACCCGACACTTTCCAGGGAGAGGCGCTAGCCAAACTTGCCCAGGCTCAGGGATTCAAATCCGTTGCCATCCTGGCAGTGAATAATGACTACGGCAATGGGTTAATCACCGCGTTTATTCCCGCTTTTGAAGCACTGGATGGCAAGGTAGTGAACAAAGCCAAACCCGTTCGCTACCCGCCCGATGCATCCGTATTCGACTCGGAAGTGGGAGCCGCTTTCAAGGCAGAACCCGATGCAGTCTTGCTAATTGCCTACCCCGAAACAGGCAGCTTGATTATGAAAACTGCCTATCAGCAGGGAGTGTTGGGCAAAAAAACGCAGATTTTGGTCACCGACGGTATGAAAGAACCCAACATTGCTGAAACCATTGGCAAAACTGACCAGGGACAATACATCGCCAACGGGATCTTAGGTACCTCTGCCAGTGCAGGTGGCCCAGGTTTGAACCCGCTACGAACGGTGTATCAGGCGAACTTTAAGCGGGAACCCAAAATTTACGATCCCAATACCTGGGATGCCGCCGCTTTGTTAGTCCTTGCCGCAGAAACGGCTAAGTCATCCAGTGGAACTGCCATCAAGGAAAAAATTTTAGAAGTTGCCAATCCGCCAGGGGAAGCGGTGACGGATGTGTGTCAGGCGCTTGAGCTCATTCGGGCTGGGAAGGCAATTAACTACCAGGGGGCAAGCAGCAATGTGGATCTCAATAATTTTGGGGATGTCACTGGAAGCTATGACATCTGGACGATCGCACCTACAGGCAAACTACAGGTCGTTGGAGCCATTTCAGTCGCAGGCAGGCAAGAGTAGTCTGAGTGCATTTCTGATTCTTTAGCGATCGCCTTCTATAAAACCCAATGAATTTTGTATCAAAATGTACTGTATTTATCTGGGAACTAGGGTAGAGCGCTAAATTGTATAGAGAAGTATAAATACAACGAATTACTGCAATGACATTCACCACAATTAATACTCCCGAACTGCGGCTTAAGCACTTAGCAAGTATGTCTGCCTCTCTCGCCCACCGCTTAGAGATCGCCAGAGCCAAGCATGACGAGAATCTGACTGCTCTACTAGAACGCGAGTATCAACAGTTGATGGCTGACTGCCAATCTACCTCAAGACCTTCTTGGGCTGAATCGGTTAACAACTGGCTTCAACGTCAGTGGGAAAATCTTGCCGATACTATGCCCAACTTCTATCAGCTTCAAATTCAAGAAGAGATTGCTGAAGGCGGGCGAAAAAGCTGGAAAGTTCACTATCCCAAAACCGGACAGACCCTCCAAACAGAATCTGAGACAGAAATGCAGACTTGGATTAAAGAGATGTATTGGAACGCTTAGGAAGCATCAGTCGATGGGATGAGATTGTGCCGGAGCTTGGTTAAACATAATCAAATTCCGGCATTTTCTACGGCGATTTGAATAATGAGACCGTACTTTTGATCGTTGAACCAGGACGTTGAACGACAACGCCCCTATTAACTGTAGCTTCGTATTCTTCTTAAATCGGGATGACAGGATTTGAACCTGCGGCATCCTGCTCCCAAAGCAGGCGCGCTACCAAGCTGCGCTACATCCCGCAACCTTACTCAATCAGTATACCTCCTTCGCGGGGCGGTGAGTAGTCTCGTTAAGATGGATGAATCTTAAATCATCGGAGGTACTCCCATGAAACCTCAGCAACGTGAGAAAAAGGGTATCCTGCGATCGCGTGATTGGGCAATTCAAGATCTCCCAGGACTGGATGCTGAAGCGCAAACTCAATTGATGGAACGTGGTATCGTTTCCACCCTGCAACTCTGTCAACAAACCGCAACCGCAACCCAACGAGCAACCCTCGCTAGCGATTTACAAATTCATCTCCAACACATCAACAAGTGGGCAGCCCTTGCTGACCTCTCCCGGTTACCCAGTGTCGGATGCCGCTACTGTGGATTATTGCTGCACGCCGGAATCGCCTCTCCCGCCCAACTTGCCCATGCCCCGTTTCAGCAAGTGCATCAGCAGATTTTGCGACTGCAAGTTGCTGAGTTGAAGCGTAAAGATCTTTGCCCCTCGCTTCAAGAGGTTAAACAGTGGGTACAAGAAGCTGTTCAGCTACACTCAAACTAGTCTGGATACCAAAACATTCCCTTAATACCCTCCGGGTCAGACATAAACCCTAATCTACGATAAAAATCCACCACATGAGGATCGGCGAACAGCGTGATATTGCTGATATCCTCACTACGTAGCTTCTTAATCACGTATTTCATCAATGCCTTGCCCAACCCCCGGCTTTGAAAATCTGGATGAACCACAACGTCCCAAATCGTGGCATTAAAGGCATGGTCGGAGGTTGCCCGTGAAAAGCCAATTAGTCGCCGCTGAGTTCCCCGTTGCTCCCACATTGAAACCACCAGAAAACTATGCTGAATCGCCTTCCTAACTTTTCGCAGGGGACGGCGAGACCAACCTACGGCATCGCAGAGTTCTTCCAACTCGTAAAGGTCAATGTCTCGATCAGTACTAAAAACGATCTGGGAGCCGCGATCGCCCGAAGATTGAACGGTTTCTCCGGCAATGGACACGGTTCTAGAGGCAGCAGGGGCATCAGCACTACTGAACAGGCTTTTCCAAAAACCCATGTAAGCGAAAATTAAGGTAGTACAAGTTAGGTCTCAGTAGCTATTAGTATAGCCCCCATCCTCTTCTCCCCAATGCACCTTCTGTTTTCTCCCAGAATGTTCCTTCTGCTGCGAATCCATCCATAATGGATTCACCACTCAGCCACAAGTCGATAGTTGAGACCTCGAAAAGGAGACTATATTCAATTAAAGTTAAGCTTTTTAGAAGATCAATCTCAATTTCAGCTATCCCACCTCCGTATTCAAAAGACTTACTCAACCGCATCCCCTGTTCCTTCCGAATTATGGCTTTAGGCTTAAAGTCATCGACATTAGAGCTTTTGAAGCGCTTCAACCGAGCGTTTCCGCAGTTTTATGAGCAATTCGTTAGTAGCGAGATTCAGCTTCAAAATTTGAGGCTGGCTTATCATCTATACAAAACGAAACAAGCTGTTATCGAACTCAAGCCCGAAGGCAGCAAGAGCGCGCTTCACTTTGCCTATCGAAACCAGTCATTTCTGTTGAGCGACATCTTTGGCGTGTTGGCAGCCTATGGCTTGACCATTCATAGCCTCAGTCTCTACGGGCAAATCTATCCGCCCATGCTGGTTTTTATCAAGTTGATTGTATCTCGCAGCGGCAAAGCCCTAACCGAAAAAACGGCTGAAAATGTTTGCCGTGCGATTCGAGAAGCGCTAGCAGGGCGGTTTGAGGTTGAAGAAATGCTGGCGGTTGAGTTTAACCTGGATGCCGGGTTAGAGCAGGTAGAAACCGAGTTTTATGTAGATCCGGTATTTCACCTGCCAGCGCTGCTGATTGAAGCAGACAATCAACCAGGACTGTTTTACAAAGTGATGTACGCCATCTGGCAAGAAGACTTGATGGTGGTGAATGCCAACTTGCTGGTTTGGCGAGGGCGCACTCGTCTGATTCTGTATTTGCTGGGTCCTAACGAAAGCATCATTCCTGAGTATTTGGGACAAAAAATCGCAGAAGGCATGAAGCAGCGGTTACTGGGCAGACGGTTCTAGACCTTCTCCTGATAGCATTGTGAAATGCAGACCGTTGATCTCAGGGGGGTTCCTCACGCTTATGAGCTAACACCCCCAACTCCATCACGCAAGACTCTGGTTTTTATCCACGGGTGGCTGCTGAGTCGCCACTACTGGAGTCTGCTGATTGAGCAGTTATCAACCGATCATCAATGCCTTGCTTACGATCTCCGGGGTTTTGGTAATTCCTGCCTGCCGCCAGTAATTGATGATGTGGTGCCGTTGTCGAGTTATAGCCTGGCATCTTATGCCAAAGATCTGGCATCCCTGATCGAGCAGTTGAATTTGACCAATGTCTGGCTGGTGGGACACTCGCTGGGTGGCAGCATTGCGATTTGGGGAGCTAGCCAGTTACCAGAATCAGTGAAGGGCGTAATTTGCATCAACGCTGGAGGTGGAATTTATCTGAAAGAAGAATTTGAACGTTTTCGAGCGGCTGGGCGGCAGATTGTGAAATTACGTCCAAAATGGCTCTCACAGGTACCGTTTCTGGAATTGGCGTTTGTGCGATCGGGGACGGCGCGATCGCTGTCTCGTCAGTGGGCACGGCAACGCCTGGTAGATTTTGTCGTTGCCCATCCCGATGCAGCATTGGGTGCGCTGTTGGAATCAACCACCGAAGTGGAAGTGCATCGCTTGCCCCAAATCGTCTCCAAGCTAGAGCAGCCTGTGTACTTCATTACCGGAACCCAGGACTCCATTATGGAGCCGCAGTACGTGCGCTATCTCGCCAGCTTTCATCGGTTGTTTGGGGAATGTGGTGACAACGTGTTTGAAATCTCTAACTGTGGACATCTGGCAATGGTTGAGCAACCAGAAGCTGTTGCCAAAACGATTCAAACAATTCTTGCCAGCCATAATAGACTTGCCAGCCATAATAAAAAAGAGGAGTGCTGAATTAGCAAAGAAGCTTTCGCAGGCGGCAGATACAGATATGTTTATCAATCCTAAAACTGATTTTGCTTTCAAGAAGATTTTTGGCTCTAAGCAAAGCAAAGATATTCTGATCAGTTTTCTGAACGCAATTTTGTATGAGGAGAAGCCAACCATTGAGGATCTGGAGATTCTCGATCCTTATCAAGCTCCCCGTATCAAAGGCATTAAAGACTCCTTCCTGGATGTTAAGGCGACGATCACTGGCAATAAGACTGTCATTATTGAAATGCAGGTGTTAAACGTGTTGGGCTTTGAGAAACGCGTTCTCTACAACGCCGTCAAAGCGTTCTCGATTCAACTAGACGTTGGAGACGACTACACCTTGCTCAATCCCGTGATTGCGTTGACCATTACTGATTTTGAAATGTTTCCCAATACCTCCAAAATTATTTCTCGCTACGCCCTCAAAGAGAAAGAGGAACTAACAACCTACAGCAACGATATTGAACTGGTGTTTGTAGAATTGCCCAAGTTTACGAAGGAACTGGATGATCTGGAGACGCTGACGGATAAGTGGTTGTATTTCCTCAAATTTGCAAATAAGCTCAAGAGCGTCCCGCCCAGCATGGAAAGCGTCCCTGCGCTCAATCATGCATTCAAAGTGGCACAACAGAGCAGGCTCACTCGCAAGGAATTAGAGATTTTAGAGAAACGCGAGATGTTTTTGCACGACAGTCGTAATGCCATCTTAAAGGCTGAGCAACAGGCGTTAGAGCGAGGACTGCAACAAGGACTACAACAAGGACTGGAGCAAGGACGACGGGAGCAAGCGATCGCGATCGCTCAACAGTTGCTCGATATCTTGGACACGGAAACTATCAGCCGCAAAACAGGATTGAGCATTGAAGAAATTCAAAACCTGAATTGAATTGTCTTTGATTTAACAGTAATCCAAGCTGCCTTCGCCTCACAGGTAAAGCTGCATCACGTCTGAAATTGGCATTCGTGACTGGGCACCCAGGGTTAAAGGAGAGGTGTGCCCGTGGTTGAAATGGTCAGCAGCGGCGCAGGCAATCATGGCGGCGTTGTCGGTACAGAACTTGAGCGGCGGGAACAGTACGCGCAAATTGTGTTTTGCCCCCGCTGCTTGCAAATGTTGACGTAACCCACTGTTGGCAGCAACTCCACCTCCCACAGCGATCGTATCCAGTCCGTAATCTAACGCGCAGGCGATCGCTCGTTTGGTAAGGGCTTTTGCCACCGTTTCCTGAAAACTGGCTGCCAAATCATGTACGGGTAGTTCGGGTGCTTCCTGTTGCAGCTTTTGGGTTAGTCGCAGAACCGCCGTTTTCAACCCGCTGAAGCTGGAATCGTAGCGGTGAAAGCCGCCTTCTGGCAGCGACACCTGCCCTTCCGGCAATACAAAGGCTTTGGGATTACCCTGTTGTGCCAATTTGTCGATGATGGGACCACCGGGGTAGCCCAGGTTCATTAGCCGAGCTACCTTATCAAACGCTTCTCCCGCTGCATCATCGCGAGTTTGCCCCAGTATTTCGTAGTGCCCGCAATCTTTCACATAAATCAAACTGGTGTGCCCGCCGGAGACGAGCAGGCAAATGAAGGGTGGCTCCAGGTTGGGTTCGCTCAGGTAAGAGGCATAGATATGCCCTTCTAAATGATGCACGCCCAGGAAGGGTTTTTGCTGCAATATTGCCAGGGTTTTCGCAGCGGTTAAGCCCACCAATAACGCTCCCACCAGTCCTGGTGCACAGGTTGCCGCAATTCCATCAACCTCAGACCAAGTGAGATGGGCTTCAGTCAGGGCTTGGGCGATCGCTGGATTCAGTGTCTCCAAATGCTTCCGAGATGCCACCTCTGGCACGACCCCCCCATAGGGTTGATGGGTTGCAATCTGAGACGAAACAACACTACTCAAAATTTCACGGTTGTTTACAATTGCTACCGCGGTTTCGTCACAACTTGTTTCAATTGCCAAAATGGTTGCCATTTGCTGGTAATTTCATGAAGATAATGAGCTGCCCTCTGAGCTTAGATTCTGAACGGACTAGCTCAAATGCTTAATGCTAAATAGTTTAGCGAACCTGGCATTACGAAAATGACCGCTCTTTATTTGTAAAACAGACATCATTCTTGAAACGAAGGGAAACAATTCCATGCGACGATTGTTTGCTCTCATTCTTGCCGTTACCCTCTGGTTTGGGTTTGCCCCAACCCAGTCTGCTGAGGCATTTAACCTGACCCCATGCAGTGAAAGCGCAGCATTTGCTCAACGAGCAAAATCTTCTGTTAGCCCAACGGCTCCTCAACGTTATGAGTTCTACGCTAAATCTGGCTTGTTGTGCGGTGAAGATGGCTTGCCCCACCTGATTGTGGATGGCAGCTTGAATCACGCAGGGGAATTCCTGATTCCCAGTATCCTCTTCTTGTACATCGCTGGTTGGATTGGCTGGGCTGGACGCTCCTACATCCAGGCTGCGAAGAAGAGTGGCTCTGCTGAAGAGAAGGAAATCATTATCGATGTGCCTCTGGCAGTGAAGTGTTCTTTGTCAGGAGCTACCTGGCCCCTGCTGGCGCTCAAAGAGTTCACCACGGGCGAATTGACCGCGAAAGACACTGAAATTCCTGTTTCACCTCGTTAATTGTCGTCCTTGTTTGCCTCTTTTGGGAGAATTCATCATGCAATATTTTGTGAAATATCTTTCCACCGCTCCGGTAATCACTGCCATCTGGCTTACTATCACAGCGGGAATTTTGATTGAGTTTAATCGGTTTTTTCCAGATCTACTTTTCCATCCGCTGGTTAAGTAGGTTCTAACCTCAGAAATAACTAAAAGCCCACGATTTGAACGTTTTCAGGTGTGGGCTTTTATTGTGGGTAATATCGCTATCTTTTCCGCATCTGGCGATCGCATACTTCCCGCAAGGTAATCACTTTGCTCGTGGCGATATCGTACTCTTCAGCACACCGCAGGCGCAAACAGCGCTTCTTCAATCCGGTTGAGAGCTTTATCAAAATCATCATTGATGATTTGCAGATCAAACTCATCCGCTGCGCTAATTTCCTCCTGAGCACGTTGTAGCCTGCGCGCGATCGCATCCTCCGTATCTTGTCCTCGTCCTCGAATGCGACATTCCAATTCCACAATAGACGGTGGCAGAATAAAAATTCGTAGCGCCTCTGGAAAGGTTTTGCGAATCTGGCGTGCTCCTTCCAGCTCAATTTCTAAAATCACCCAGTGCCCTTGCCGAATCTGCTCCTCAACGACCGTGCGCGGCGTACCATACAAATTCCCCGCAAACTCTGCCCATTCCAGCAATTCCCCATTGGCAATCATGCGTTCAAAGGTGGGACGAGTCACAAAAAAGTAATCGCTACCATGAATTTCACCGGGTCGAGGCGATCGAGTTGTTGCTGACACCGAAAGGTAAAGCTCCGGATGCCGTTTGAGCAGCGATCGCAGGAGGGTTCCCTTGCCTACGCCACTCGGACCTGTTAAAACAATCAATCTGCCCATGCCCATGCTTGCGTTCCCTAATTTGAAGAAGGACTTTTTAATATTCTGTTAACGTTCACTTCATTTAGACAAGTAGGAAACAGTTTAATTGTCTGATTTCTGAATTTGCCCCCAATTTTAATGCCCAGATGCAAATTAATCATCGGCTCCATGACCGTCCTTACTAGAAATAAACCGATTGGCGACGGTCTCTGGCTGAATGGCAGACAGAATAACATGACCAGAGTCCGTTATGATCACAGCTCTGGTGCGCCGTCCATAGGTTGCATCGATCAGTTGTCGGCTATCCCTAGCATCGGTAATGATCCGTTTGATTGGAGCCGATTCGGGACTGACAATCGCAATCACCCGATTCGCGGACACAATGTTCCCGAAGCCTATATTGATTAACTTGATGTCCATGTTCGGCTGACTGCAAGATGGGATGAGGAGCATACGTTCGTATGCTGTCGATCGTATCTGTAAAAATTTTGAGCCACAAGGTTAAATCGTCTTCTCCTGTGCAACCTGTAGACTTTACAACCCTGACAGCCATTTGTGCTGAACTGCGATCGCGCTGGTTACCCGCCCGCTTAGAGCAGGTTTATCAGCGCGATCGCCATACCTTGTTTTTGGGACTCCGGACTTTAGACAAGCGCGGTTGGCTGTTAGTTTCCTGGCATCCACAAGCTGCTCGTTTGGGTATTAGCGATGCGCCTCCTCGTAGCCCAGATACTTTCACCTTTAGCCAGCAGTTGCGTCACCAAATTGGCAACCTGGCACTGGTGGCAATAGAGGCGATCGCTCCCTGGGAACGGGCGCTGGATCTGCAATTTGCCCGTCGTCCCGGTGATTCGCCTTTGTGGCATTTATATGTGGAAATTATGGGGAAGTACAGCAATGTGGTGTTGGCCAACCAGGACAACCAGATTGTGACAGCGGCTCATCAAGTCAGCGCTCAACAGTCCAGAGTGCGCCCCATCCAGACGGGAGAACCCTACGAAATTCCTCCAGGTCTCGCCAATCCCAGTCCCAGCCTGTCCGAACCTTTTGAGCGCTGGCAGGAGCGAGTCAGCTTGGTACCAGGTGCGTTAAAGAAGAACCTTTTGAACACCTATCGAGGCGTGAGTTCGGCGATCTCCCTGACGCTGATTCATGCTGCCAACCTCGACCCTACCCAATCCACCCAAACTCTGGCTGAAGCAGATTGGCGATCGCTGTTTCAGCAATGGCAGCGCTGGCTCCAGGTGCTTGAGCAGGAGCAGTTTCAACCAGGCTGGTTGGATGAGGGCTACACCGTTTTAGGCTGGGATGCCGTTACCCCCGTCGCCAGTGTTCAGGAATTGATTGATCGCTACTACCGCGATCGCCTGAATTTGCAAGAGTTCACCCAGCTTCACCATCAACTTCAGCAAAAATTGACCAACCTGCTCACCAAGTTGCACATTAAAGCCCAGGATTTTCGCAATCGCATGGCCCAGTCTGACCAGGCAGATCGCTATCGGGAGCAAGCAGATCTATTAATGGCGCACTTGCATGAATGGCAGCCTGGAATGCCTGCAATTGCTCTCGCCGACTTTGCCACGGGAGAACCCATCACGATTCCGCTCAATCCAGAAAAAAATGCCGTTCAAAATGCTCAAGCCCTTTACAAACGCCATCAAAAATTGAAACGGGCACGCAGCGCGATTGCTCCTTTGTTGGAAGATGTAACCAACGAAATCGAGTACCTGGAGCAAGTCGAAGCCTCCCTGACTGAACTCAAGCAGTATGAAACCCAGGAAGATTTAGACGCACTACAAGAAATTCGCGATGAGTTGGTGCAGCAAAATTATTTGGATAAGCCAGAATACAGCAACCCTTCAGCCAACCGTGAAGACAGTGCCAGCCAGCCCTACCGCTACCAAACGCCTACTGGGTTTGAGGTGTTGGTAGGGCGGAACAATCGCCAAAACGATCACCTCACTTTTCGGACGGCCGGTGATTACGACCTGTGGTTTCATACTCAAGAAATTCCGGGAAGCCATGTGTTGCTGCGGTTAGAGCCTGGTAGTAGCCCAGAAACATCAGATCTGGAATACGTTGCCAATATCGCTGCTTTTCATAGCCGAGCACGACAAAGCGAGCAGGTTCCAGTGGTTTACACCAAACCTAAAAACGTCTACAAACCCAAAGGCGCAAAGCCAGGAATGATTGTTTACAAGCATGAGCAAGTCATTTGGGGCAAGCCGCAGCAGCTTGCAGATGCCATCTTTCAAAAGACAGGGAAAATGTCAGGAAAGCGTGAAGATTTATGAAAAAAGATTTGTGTATCTTGTTACAATAAGACCCTAGAGGGGATTAATAATCCTATGACCCGCTGCAAGTTTGGGAACGCGCAGATTGGGTTCCTCCATTTGAGAGAACAACGCAGAAAACCATTGGAGCGATCGGTCAGTTTCTGGCTGGTCGCTTTTCTTTTGGACGATCGCGCATCTGTTCTAAAACAAGCTTGGACAATCCAGCTTTAGGCGTATACTGCTGGCATCTGGTGTGTAGGTCAATTTGGATTAACGTTGTGTTGAGCGATCGCCCATCCCTGGCGGGATTAAAATTTGCGTTGGTTCATGAGTGGCTCACTCCCAAAGCCACGGGTGGCTCTGAGCTGGTGGTTCAAGAAATTTTGAAATGGATCGATGCAGACCTATATGCCCTGATCGATTTTGAATCCACCAATCCAGACAGTTATCTCTACAAACGGGCGATCGGTACCACCTTTCTGCAACACTTTCCGCTGGCAGGCAACGGGGTTCAAAAATATTTGCCGTTTTTGCCCTTCGCGATCGAGCAACTGAACCTGAACGATTACGATGTGATTCTCTCCTCATCTCACTGCGTTGCGAAGGGGGTGTTGACTGGGTCGCACCAGCTTCATATTTGCTATTGTCATGCGCCCCTGCGTTACGCCTGGGACTTAACCTTTGACTATTTATACAGCAGTCGGGCAGGGCAAGGCTGGACAGGGGTGTTGACTCGCTATTTGCTGCATCGCCTGCGCCAATGGGATGTAATTAGCGCCAACCGGGTAGATTATTTCGTTGCCAATTCCCAAAATACAGCCCGTCGGATCTGGCGCTGTTACCGTCGTTCGGCGGAAGTGATTTATCCTCCTGTGAAAACAAAGCGATTCCAGTTTCAACCGCAGAAAGAAGAGTTTTACCTAACTGTTTCACGGCTTGTTAGCTACAAAAAAATTTCGCTAATCGTGGAAGCATTTAATCAATCGGGGCGATCGCTGGTAGTCATTGGCGAAGGTCCTGAACTGCCCCTGATCCGCCAGCTTGCCAAGCCAAATGTGCAGGTGTTGGGCTGGCAACCTGATGAGGTGGTGGAACAGTACATGGCTCAGGCAAAAGCCTTTATCTACGCCGCTCACGAAGATTTTGGTATTGCTCCCGTTGAGGCCCAAGCCTGTGGTACGCCAGTGATTGCTTTTGGGGCGGGTGGCACCCTAGAGACCGTTCGCGACCTGAGTCAGCATCCCGACAAAGCTACAGGCATTTTGTTTCCTCAGCAAACTGTGACTGCTTTAGTGGGAGCGATCGCGGCGTTTGAGGAGCATCAGCACTACTTTAAACCGGAGGTGATTCGATCTCATGCATTAACGTTCGATTCTGCAATTTTCAAGCAACGCTATCTCAATTTTCTGGAGTCTTGCTATCAAGAATTTCAGGCTAAGTTGCCACTTTAACTTCACGTCTCTCGTTTTAGCCATCAAATTTTCACTGAATTGGAACTAAAGAGAGCGTAGAAGTGGTCAGTGGCTTTATGATCAGGACTGTGTGTGGTGTGGATACGCAAGGAGTAAAATGACTGCTGAAAGTCAACTCGTCTCCGGCAAATCGCTTCGTGCAATTCTCAGACGTGGTGTTTTGCCATATCTGGTGGATTCTCTGCACGGAGAAACTGCCAAGCGGACATTTGATATTGCCTTTTCGCTGACTGTTCTGGTTGTTTTTTCCCCTCTGTATTTGCTGCTAATCCTACTAGTTGCTATTAGTTCTCCCGGTCCAATTTTTTATGTTCAGGAGCGGGTGGGCAAAAAATATCGGCGGTTTGATTGCATCAAATTTAGAACAATGGTAGAAAATGCTGACAATGTGCTTGAGCAGATGATGGAGCGATCGCCTCGGTTACGTCGCGAGTTTCATGAAAATTTCAAGCTCAGGCGGGATCCTCGGATTACTTGGATTGGTCGCTTTCTTCGGATTACTAGCCTGGATGAGTTCCCCCAATTTTGGAACGTTTTAAAGGGCGACATGAGTGTAGTGGGACCTCGACCTCTCGTTGTCGAAGAATTGCCCAAGTACGGTAAGTACATGGATCGAGTTCTAACGGCTCGACCAGGGATTACTGGCTTATGGCAGGTCTCTGGGCGCAACGACATTCCCTATCCCAGGCGAGTTCAGATTGACGTTTACTATGTCAATAGCCGCAGTCTTTGGATGGATCTTTGGATCATTGTGAAGACGATCGGGGTTGTTATTTTTCCCAAAGACAACGGCGCATATTAAATTGGGTGGATTCAACTTGTAGTGCCGGGGAACTTCGCTTCCCCGGTATGTCGTCGTGAAGATTGATCATAAACATTTCGTCCAAACGGTTGTTGATTCTCAAGAATTGTCTGGGCAAGCTGATAGCAGTTCTTCACACCAGGAGTTGGATTTGCATGATGAGTGGCTTCGTTTTTCGCCAGTTTGCAGCAGTGACTGCGATTGCCGTCATGACAGTTGGCGCGATCGCTAACTTGGCATCTGCTGCTCCCCTCAAAGATGGAGACAAAATTAATGGTTTAGTGGGTAGAACTTCTCCCGGATTCCAGTTTAGGAACACCACTCGTGCGGGTGCACCTACTCAAACGGCTCGTGGGCAGGAGCACACCTTCACCGCTCAACGCGGCGACGTGATTGAAGTCTCGATTGATCCAGAAGATGGCAGCACCCTTAGACCTGCCCTGGTTCTGTTTGATCCAACTGGTAGACAGGTCGCTTATAGCGAGAACCCCGGTTTCTTCAAATACCAGGTAGTTCGTCCAGGCACCTATCGTCTCTTAGTTTTAGGCAGAAATAACTCGCTAGGGCGATACAGCCTGGAGATTGATGGGCTGAGTGCTGCGACCGCGATCGCCCCTGCGGATCAAGTGATGCAAAACACGCTGAAACTAAGAGTGATTGGCTGCGGCGTGCCTAATGTTGCTCGTATCAAAATTGGCACCGAAGAGCGCTGCACACGAGATATTGAGCCAGGCATTTACACCTACGAAGAAACTTCTCGCAGTATTAAATTAGTAGATGCACGCCGCGATTTACTTGCCAGCAGACTTCAACTGAATGTGTTGGATCGTTGTCCATCTCCTGCCACGTCGGTTGCTCAAATTACGTTGACTGATGTCCAAGACGGCAAAGATTACACCTACTGTGCAACTCCCAATCGCTATGTGCAAGCGGGGGCTTATCGCTACAACCCCACCACGGATGCGCTGACCCCCACCACGACTACCCAAACTCCGACGACTCCCACCACTCCAGTAACTCCAACATCTCCCACTACGCCACCCGATGCAAGACGGCAATTATTACAGAACGAGTATGGGCTGACAGTACTAGATAACTGTCCCGCGGCCCGTACATCCTTTGTCGTTGTAAATTTCCCAGAAGGCAACCAGATATATCAGTACTGCGCCAATCCAAATCGTCTGGTACGGGCAGGAGAATATACGTACAACAATCAAACGGGTGCTCTCGATGTCGCTGCCAAACCCGTGAACTGCACGGTTACGATTGGCGGAATTTGTTTGGTTAAGTAATAGCAATGGGTGAAAGGTTAAGCCAACTGCCCTTAGGACTGAGAGTGGCACTTGGGATCTAAAGTTTTAAGGCTTACCAGGTGCCAAACGATCCTGCATTAGGGGCGAACGCACGATAAAAACCATTGAAGATTCAGAAAACGCCATAAAACGGTTATCTCCGAATGGTAAGCTAACAAATGCACCTAAGAGAAGACGTAGGACGATAGTTAGATGACCGGGTCAACCCAGGTTCCTTTCTTGCTGAGAGCGGCGCGTGGTGAAGTGTTAGATCGCCCACCTGTATGGATGATGCGGCAGGCGGGTCGGTATATGAAAGTCTACCGGGAACTTCGGGATCGGTATCCTTCGTTCCGCGATCGCTCTGAAAAGCCAGACCTCGCTATTGAAATTTCGCTGCAACCGTTCCGGGCATTTCAACCCGACGGTGTGATTTTGTTTTCAGATATCCTGACACCGTTACCTGGTATGGGTATCCCATTTGACATCATCGAAAGTCGTGGTCCAATTATTGACCCGCCCATTCGTACTTGGGATCAGGTAAAGCAAATTCGCTCCCTACAGCCAGAAGAATCCCTACCGTTTATTCGAGAGATTTTGCAGGCGCTCAGGCAAGAAGTGGGAAATCAGGCAACGGTTTTAGGATTTGTGGGTGCTCCCTGGACGTTGGCAGCTTACGCTATTGAAGGCAAAAGCTCTAAGGATTACACCGTGATCAAGAGCATGGCATTTAATGAGCCTGCCTTGTTGCACGAGTTTTTGAGCAAGATTGCTGATTCAATTGCGACTTACGTTCGGTATCAGATTGATTCCGGTGCCCAAATCATTCAACTGTTTGATTCGTGGGCAGGTCACCTCAGCCCGCAAGATTACGATACTTTTGCCCTTCCCTATCAACAACGGGTGATTCAACAGGTGAAGGCAACTCATCCTGATACACCGCTTATTCTCTATATCAGCGGTAGTGCTGGTGTTTTAGAGCGGATGGGGCAGTCTGGTGTAGACATCGTCAGTGTTGACTGGACGGTTGATATGGCGGATGCTCGTCAACGTCTTGATTCTAATATTGGGGTACAGGGAAACGTTGATCCAGGTGTACTATTTGGGTCAAAAGAACTGATTCGCGATCGCATCCTCGACACAATTCGCAAAGCGGGTCGTTGGAAGCATATTCTTAACCTCGGACATGGTATTCTGCCAAGCACTCCCGAGGAGAATGCGGCGTTCTTCTTTGAAACTGCCAAGCAAGCCGAGCAGCTATTAGCCATTCACGCTTAATGGAGTTTGGCAGTTGGTGTCATGGTTAACGGGTGATGTTTTGTAGAGTGTGCAGGTGTTTATGCTCGAAAGGCTTTCAGCGCCGATGTTTTACATATTCTTCGCCCGGCGACCCAATCAGTTTGAGGCTCACAATCTGCTATTCATCCTAAGCTCCCGATGACATCCAAACGGATTTTTGTGACTGGTGCGAGTGGCTGTGTAGGTCATTACCTGGTCGAAGCCTTAATTCAAGAGACAAACCACGACTTGTTCCTGCTGGTCAGAAATCCGAACAAGCTAAAAGTAGATTGTAATGCGCGTCCGGGTGTCACTGTTCTGCAAGGAGATATGCGGGAAATTGAGCAATTTGGTGATTTGCTCAAAACAATTGACTGTGCGATTTTGGCGGCAACAGCGTGGGGTGGTCCACAGGAAGTGTTTGATATCAACGTGGTTAAAACGGTTCGGCTGTTAAACCTGCTTGATCCAACGCTGTGTCAGCAAGTGATATATTTTTCAACCGCCAGTATTCTCGATCGCAATAACCAACCTCTCCGGGAAGCAGGAGAGATTGGGACAGATTACGTCCGCTCTAAATATGTCTGCCATCGCCAAATTGGAAAGTTAGCGATCGCCCCTAGTGTGACTACCCTTTTCCCCACATTGCTATTAGGCGGCGATTCGCAAAAGCCCTGGTCCCATATTTCATCGGGAATTTCAAAAGAATATAAGTGGATCAATTTTCTAAGGTTTTTCAGTATTGATGGCACGTTCCACTATATCCACTCCAAAGATGTGGCTCAGGTTGTTCGCCATCTGGTAGACAATCCTCCGGCAGAAGATGAACCACGGGAGCTGGTATTGGGAAACTCTGCCATTACAGCCGATCAAGCGATCGAAGATGCTTGTGCTTACCTCAATAAACGTATCTACTTCCGCATCCCCCTCACCCAGGGACTTTTGGATTTCATCTTTGGGTTATTGCGGATCAAAATTGAAGCGTGGGATCGCTTCGCGATGAAGTATCGCCATTTTGTCCACAAAAATCCTGTGACACCAACCACCTACGGCTTACCAACGTATTGTTCATCGTTCGCAGATGTTTTGAAGCTGAGCGGTGTTCCTCCTAAAAGACGTTAGGGCATTCTGATTATTGAAACGACCTCGTTACAAAGGCTAAGTAGCTTTTGTAAATTTACACGAACTGAAGCTACCACATCTGGGCTTTCTCTAGTTTCCTAAAACGGTTACTCCGCCAGATGTAGAAGCGTAACATTTGCGAGGGATAGTTTGTAAATAAACTTTAGAGTCATTTTCCAAAGGTTGTGGTTTAACGGAAAGACAACACCGCTTTGCTAACGACTCACTGGCAGGATTGGTACCGTTACAGATGAAAGGTTCCGTCGTGAAATCTAACAGGGGCAACACTCAGCTTATTCACTTTTTGCAGGAAGAGTTAGACATTTCTGCAACGTCGATCGCGTTTGCGCTACGCCATAGCCAGCAAGACTCCGGCCCGCTGCCCATGATCCTTTGGCAATACGGGCTAGTGTCAATTGAACAGTTAGAGCAGATTTTTGACTGGCTGGAAGGATAAGTGAGTTGATTACCCAGTCTTGGTCTTACTGCCCAAACTCAACTCTTGCCTGCTCAACCAATTCAGCAGTGACAACCTCTAATTCGGCTTCACGGGCTAAATACTCAATGCGCTCTCTTGCCTGAGCACGCACAAAAAATGGAATATTCTTCAATTTAGCTTCGGCTTCGGGTGTCCACTGCAATTCGCCCAATCTAAAGTCATCCATCGTCTTACTTTGCAAAACAGTTGCCTGTGTGTAGTTTCGGTGCAACTGTACGCCTGTTCCTTTAAAATATGTAAAGCGATTGGGAAGCTCTGGTTGGGGCATATGCACATGCTGACTGAAGTCAAGAATCTTGCAAACGTGTGACCAACAACCAGGCTGATGATCCGTAGTCGAAGACCCAGGATAGGCGAGAAAGAGATGCGAGTTGCGATCGTTGGTGCAGGGCTGGCTGGTTTGGCGGCGGCAGTGGAACTTGCCGATGCGGGACACGAAGTTGAGATTTTTGAGGTGCGGTCTTTTGTGGGTGGCAAGGTTGGTAGCTGGGTGGATGCAGACGGCAATCATGTTGAAATGGGCTTGCATGTGTTCTTCAATAATTACGCTAATCTCTTTGCCCTGATGCGGAAGGTTGGTGCATTTGAGAATCTGCTCCCAAAAGAGCATGTCCACACCTTTGTGAATCGGGGTGGGCAAATTGGCAAATTGGACTTCCGATTTTTGCTGGGTGCGCCATTTCATGGGTTGAAAGCATTTTTCACCACAGGGCAGTTGACGGTGAAGGATAAGCTGCAAAACGCGATCGCGTTAGGAACTAGCCCCATTGTTCCAGGATTGGTGAACTACGATGTCGCCATGAAGTGGATTCGTGCCCTGGATAACGTCAGCTTTGCTGATTGGTTTCGCAGTCACGGCGGCTCCCAAAATAGCCTCAAGCGGATGTGGGACCCGATCGCCCTTGCCCTCGGCTTCATCAATACAGAAGATATTTCTGCTCGCTGTATGCTCACCATCTTTATGATGTTTGCCGCAAAAACAGAAGCATCCCGGCTAAATATGCTGGCGGGTTCTCCAGCAGAGTACTTGCATCAACCCATCCTCAATTACCTGGAAGCACGGGGCACGAAAATTCATACCCGCCGCCAAACACGCCGCATCTTATTTGAGGAGCAAGATGGGCAGACGCAAGTAACGGGGATCGCGATCGCCAAGGGTGACACCGAAGAGATCATCACAGCGGATGCTTACCTGGCGGCCTGTGATGTTCCTGGTATTCAGCGTCTTCTCCCAGCAGAATGGCGCAAATGGCAAGAATTTGACAACATCTACAAGCTGGAAGCGGTTCCTGTGGTCACTGTACAGCTGCGGTTTGATGGTTGGGTTACCGAGATGAACGATCCAGAGCAACGCCAACAGGTTGAACACGCTACCGGGTTAGATAATTTGCTCTACAGCGCCGATGCCGATTTTTCCTGTTTCGCCGATCTTGCCCTCACCAGTCCCAAAGATTACTACCGTGAAGGGCAGGGTTCTCTGATGCAGGTGGTTCTAACACCTGGTGATCCCTTCATCAAGATGGGCAATGATGCGATCGTGCAACACGCCCTCAAGCAAATCCATGACCTGTTTCCTTCCTCCCGCGAACTCACCCTAACCTGGTCGGGCGTTGTCAAACTTGCTCAGTCGCTCTATCGCGAAGAACCCGGTAAAGATCCCTACCGTCCCACCCAAAAAACCCCCATTCCCAACTTTTTCCTGGCAGGCAGCTACACCGCTCAAGACTACATTGACAGCATGGAAGGAGCTACGATTTCGGGAATGCAAGCCGCGCAGGCAATTCTGGAGCCAACCGGGTACAAGGTGAAGGGGGAAGGGTTGTTTCGGTATTAGGGATGGGGCATCGGGAAGAGAGAAGTTGCGGATTTAGACATGGACAACGTTTATATTTATTCCGGTGCGTTAACCTAGCGCTAACATTACCCTACACTCTGTTCTCTACTCCTTTCTTATGTCCAACTGGCTCGAACATACCGTTCAAATCGAAATTGATGCCCCTATCGACCTGGTCTGGAGTCTTTGGTCTGATCTGGAACAGATGCCAAATTGGATGAAATGGATTGATTCTGTGAAAATTCAGGATAATGATCCCAAACTATCGCGTTGGAAGCTAGCAACTGGAGGATTGGAGTTTAGTTGGCTGTCGCGTGAGGTGAAAGTGGTTCCTCATCAAATCTTGCAATGGGAATCAGTAGACGGGTTGCCAAACCGAGGGGCAATTCGCTTTTACGATCGCGGCGAGGAGGGCAGCATTGTGAAAATGTCGGTCGCTTACTCGGTTCCTGGTTTTCTGTTTCAACTGATGGATAATTTGTTTATTGGACGAGTTGTAGAGTCAACCTTATACGCTGATTTGGAACGCTTCCGTGCCTACGCCATTAAGGCAAAATCGGCCAGTGATTCGTCTTGATTCTTAAACATTTATTTGACAACTTGACGCTAGATCCTGACTGCTATTCTCAGTGAATTTTTAGAATGAAGGGGCAGTTCTCTAAGAATTGTGGTGGATGATGACGCTGTTGATCGGCATTATCCAAGCAAAACTGTTGAGGAAACCACTATGACCGCAACGTTGTCTGCACCCCAATCGATTGAAGCGTGGCTTGGTGATGAGGCAGAGGATTTGCTGACTTACAAAGCAAAGGTTTCCAAAGACCTATTACATCTGCCAGGGTCGGATTTTGTTGATCGTGTGTTTGTTCAAAGCGATCGCAACCCTCAAGTTCTAAGAAATTTGCAACAACTGTACTCAACGGGACGGTTAGCCAATACTGGTTATCTGTCTATCTTGCCTGTAGATCAAGGCATTGAGCATTCAGCCGCCGCATCGTTTGCGCCTAATCCCATTTATTTTGACAGCGAAAATATCATTAAATTGGCGATCGCGGCTGAGTGTAATGCGGTCGCCACCACGCTGGGCGTATTAGGTAGCGTCTCGCGCAAATATGCTCACAAAATTCCTTTCATCGTCAAAATCAATCACAACGAACTGCTTACTTGCCCGAACCAGTTTGATCAGATTTTCTTTGCTTCAGTGGAGCAAGCCTGGAATTTGGGGGCGGTGGCGATCGGAGCGACAATTTATTTTGGGTCGCCAGAATCCACTCGCCAGATACAAGAGATTCGGCAAGCATTCGCCCGTGCCCATGAGTTAGGAATGGTAACCATCCTCTGGTGCTACTTACGGAATCCAGCCTTTAAGCAGGACAAAGATTATCACTTAGCAGCAGACCTGACCGGACAGGCAAACCACCTGGGTGTAACGATTGAAGCCGACATCATTAAGCAAAAACTGCCAGAAGTCAACAATGGTTATGGGGCAGTGGCTCAGGCAACAGGTCATAGCTATGGCAAAACCGATAAGCGAGTTTACACTGACCTCACCTCCGATCATCCCATCGACTTAACCCGCTACCAGGTGCTGAACTGCTATGCAGGGCGGGCAGGCTTAATTAATTCGGGTGGAGCCTCTGGAAAGAATGATTTTGCTGAAGCCGTGCGGACAGCGGTGATTAACAAGCGTGCAGGTGGCAGTGGACTGATTTCTGGGCGCAAAGCCTTTCAACGTCCATTTGAGGAAGGTGTGAAACTGTTCCATGCAATTCAGGATGTATACCTTTCACCTGAAATCGCGATCGCTTGAATCAAGGTTTTTAGTTCTCCAAACCGGAAAACCTAAAACCCGGACAACGTGAATCTACGTCAACCCCAGAAAATCTTTGTTAACCTGTGATGTCTTGCCCTGGCTTGGCTGACTAAGCCAGAAAAAGAAACCAGCATTCAGGAACGGATTTTCGGGGTTTTCTCATTAAGGAAAATAAAATTTGAAGTTTTAATAAAGAGTAGGTATTTACATTGAGTTCAGAGACAATTTCAGGATAAATTTTCATCGTGTATTAGAAGGTTGGTACAACTAGGGGTGTTATTAAAACAGTACTGAAATTCCATCATTGCAAGATTCTAAGTTGGTTTTAACTGTCAATTGGTTCTAACTTTAGAGAATGTGGCGATCGCTGCAACAGATCATTTTGTTTAACTTTATCCACTGTTTCTATTAGAAAACCTATAGAGTCAACGTCACCTGAATGTTGCAAATTTATGTATAGGTGATGCGGTCTTAGTAGTGTCCACATTTGAATCTTTTCGGCAATATTTTTTTCGTTAAGCTAATAAGAAGTTTAAGTTTAGTAGAAACTCTAATGTCCGTTTGAAGATTTAGTTTTCAGAGGAACCATTAACGATGAAAGAACAGCAGCGTTTAGTTGGAATTGACCTGTTCCGTGGCTTTGCCATTTACGCTGTTATTCTTCTTCATATTGATGAAGGTGTGCAAAATGTACCTGCAGCATGGTCAAAAATCACTGATTTTTCCTTGTTTGCGGTTCCTTTCTTTCTTGCTACAGCTTTTTATTTTGCTATCAATAAGCTCTATCAATCTAAAGAACCCTATCCACTTCGGCAAAGATTGCTTCGCCTTTTAATCCCTTACGGATTCTGGTCTATTTTTTACTTAGTTTATAAGTCTGCTAAGTATGTTGCTGGTGGAGACTCTGCTAAATTGGCAGAAATTTTTCAAGATCCACTTTCTATTATTTTCTTCGGGGGAGCTGCTTTTCATCTATATTTCCTTCCTCTACTAGCAACTGGAACCCTGTTAATCAGAGTAGTGGAAAACTTGATTACAAGGAAGGTTTCTTTAAGAGGTTTAGGAATTCTGGCTTTAGTTAGTGTGCTGCTTTATGAGGCGGTTTTGCTGTCTGGCGATGGTCTAAAGACCCCAGAGAACATCGCATTTGAATCCCTCTTAACAGCTGTTTTCCCAACAGGCAATTCGATTCCATTGGTGCGGTTGATTTTAGTTGTCCTTTTCTGGGCTTTGAAATGTTTACCTTATGTGATGCTTGCAGCAGTTTTAACACATCCAACTTTTAATCAACGCTTTTTGAAGCTAGTCGGACGATATGCACTACTAGGAATAATTGTGTTTGTAATCCTTAATGGTTTTGGTTCTTTTGTGTTGCCGCCAGCCATTTACGAAGTTGCGAGAGGTTACACCGCTTTAATTGCCGCGATCGCCTTCTCATTCCTCTTAAAGGAAAACGCTTTAATTAGAAATTTAGGACTGTGCTCGTTTGGAATTTACCTAATTCATCTTCTTTTTGTTGAAGTTTTCCAATCTGTTTTTGTGCGTCTAAATCCCAACTATGTTAATGATCCAAGTATTGTCGTGTTTCTCCTAGCTTCAATGGTAATCCTGGTGCTCAGTTGGGGAATTACAGCACTTCTAATGAAGCGAAAGATGTTATCTCGGCTTCTCTTTGGCTTTTAATCTTTAAAGATTGTCTTCTTCAAAGAAGTGGATCGAACGTTTTTAAGCAGATTGTTGCAAAGTAGGCTTGTTGTAAAGTTCTTATCAGATAATTGAAAGAGACAAATGATTATTGGAACTTCCCTTAGCAAACAGCTTCAGCAATATTGGAAGCACATCCACAAGTGCCGAGTAGATATTCTTATTCTTTTGATACTTTCGATTGCGATCGCCTCCATATCATTTTTTGCATCGCAGAAAGTCCCAGAGCCAGTGATTAGCGATTTTTATGCTCAAGATGCTTGGTTTGGTAGTGATGTCCCAACCGTTTTTGGTAATTTAACTAGTCTTCAAAGTGATTTTGGTCGTAATAATAAACATCCTTTATTTCCTCTATTTGTATTTCCACCAATCTTTTTGATAGGGAAATTATTTCGGATTGAATCCATCTTAGCAGCCAAAATTGTGCTTGCCCTTGTTACTGCACTCTGGACTGGGCTGTTGTTTGTTTTATTTAGGTTGATAGGGTGTCGTCGGCTTGATGCAACACTGTTTACGTTGGTCGGAGGGTTTAGCGCTGCTGCAATATTTTGGTTTGTTGTTCCAGAATCTTTTCCATTTGGTTCATTAACTATTTTGATTGCACTTGTCTTTGTAGCGCTCACTCAATATCGTAAGTTTTCTCCAGCCTGGTATGTTGCATTAAATGTTGTAACTCTGAGTGTGACTATCACAAATTGGATGGCAGGAATTTTAGTGACTATTGTCAATTATCACTGGAAAAAATTCCTGCAAGTTATGCTAATTACTTTTGGAGTAGCAAATGCCCTTTGGATTGTTCAACGGGTGGTTTTTCGCAATTCCGGTTACTCCTTTTCTTTACGAACGTTTATTGGCGAGAAGAAGTTTATGGCTGAACCAGAGCACGGGAGTGTGCTTTCAGCCATTAGCTCCTTTTTCTACCAAACAATTGTCATGCCAGCGGCACAGTTTACTGACTCTCCGGATAGACCAGGATGGCCCGATATCACTGGGAATACACTAGCACCTGGTTCGGGAGGACTTTTTGGGACGCTCGCTGTTTTAGCCTGGACTGGGCTGTTGTGCTTAGGGATATGGGGTTTCTTTTCCACCAAACAGCATCCCAAGTTGCGAATCGTCTTGGGTTTAACGATTCTTGGGCAACTCCTCATGCACAGTGTCTATGGTAGACAGGAGACATTCATCTATTCACTACACTTTGCGCCTCTGTTGATAGCCCTAGCCGCCTTCAGCGTGTTGACACGCCTGCGTTTAGTAGGGTTGGCGCTCGCTGGAGTGCTGGTTGTGAGTGCTGGTATTAACAATCGATCGCAATTTGACCAGATCACAACTGCCTTGCTGGATTATGGAACTCCACAGCAGCGGCTTGAATCTCAGATGCGTGTGCGCCCGTCCGATCCCTGGAGCCGTAGTGTTGGGCATGTTGTTTTAGCAACACCTGGGAGTGATCAAAATCATAAAGCATACTATGAGCCTGGTGGGAGTTTTAGCCCACTGCCAGGTAGTTTTGGCGTTTCTATTTGGCTGCTCAACAAAGATGGTAGTCTGCAAACAACGAGTGACGTTATTCCGTTAGATAAGATTCAGCAACAGTTTGTTGAAACTCCGAACAGCAATACGCCTGGAATCTTAGTAAATACAGAGTTTTATCAAGCATCCTGGTTGCCTGTAAATCCAGAAACATGGCAGTTCAATTTGAAAGTTCCAGCACAATCCGCCACAAAGCCTGCGATCGCAATTCGCAGTGTAGGTCCAGCCGGAGGAGCGATTTACTCTCTAAATTGGGATGGGCAGCGGTTGCTAATTAATGAACGCTGGTCAATCGAGGTTCCCGCTCAAGCCAAAGTGTATTTAGGCAGCGAACGTTCATCTGGATGGATCAAGCAGAAATCGAACGTAAGTCAGTGGAAAGACGAAAAAGGATGGGGAGTTGCGCGGATAGAATTGGGCGACGGAGAAGCATGGGAATTAGTAGTCGCAGATTCTGTCTCAGCACCCAAATCTATTCTGCGCGTGGCTGAAACATCAGCTAACTTAGTCCTGAATTTGCCGGATAAACAGTTTACAGACAGTCTCAATGCTCAAATTGAGCATCTCATGATGGGGTTTGTTGGCGATCGCACTCGTCCTAGTGATCCTCTTAGCTATACCCTGCCTCGCTTTCGAGATGGCGCTTATCAGTTAGTGGCACTAGCCCGATCTGGACAGTTAGAGGTTGCAAAACAGCTATCTACCTACTTTGCAGAAACAGACTTTCTAAATGGGATTCAGTCGGAAGCTGATGTTCCAGCCTTAGGAATTTGGGCACTAGAAACAGTGGCAAAGCAGCTAAAGCAGCCAGATTACGACCAGTGGCTTTGGTCACACGTTCGGCGCAAAGCTGAGTTGGTCATGGATATGGCATCCACTAATAGACCAGGTTATCCTGTGATTGAGAAATCGCAAACTCCGTTCTCGGAACATCAAGATTTTCTTACAACAGACATCGTCGCTGGCAAAATGGATGGCAAGCCAGGATTGATTACGCTTGATACTAAGGCCAATTTCATGAGCTATCGAGCACTTCAAGATGCTGCTGCATTGGCTGATCGTTTGAATCAATTAACTGAAGCGAAACGCTGGCGTGAAAAAGCAAAACAAATTCAGGCAGCTTGGCAAAAAGGCTTCAAGAATAAGTTTTCAACCTCAGATGCAACATACACTACAGGACTTTGGCCTAGTTGGATTGCATCTACTAACCAAAACGAGTTTGCTCAAACTCTTCAAAATCGTTGGAGCGAACAGCGTGACGAAGCTGGACAATTGCGCCAATCACCTGCCAACCCTTACTTCAGTCTTGCTGAAACCCATCAGTGGCTATTTTTGGGCGATCGCGATCGTGTCTGGTCAACCTTAAAGTGGTTTTGGGAGCATCAAGCTTCACCAGGTCTGTATACTTGGTGGGGAAATTTTGATGGTCCCGAAGGGACTGCCCTACCTAAAAGCCTTTCCCACTGGCACCGCTTTCGTGGGTGGGTCAATCCGCCCAATATCACCCCACACTATTGGACAACTGCTGAAATGGCGCTGCTGCAGTTGGATATGTTGGCATACTGTGATCAATCTAAAAGCACACCGACCCTAATTATTGGTTCCGGAGTTCAAGAGCAATGGCTGAGCCAGCCTATGCGCGTCAAGGGGATCTTGGTTGAAGGAAATTTAGTGAATTGGACTTGGGATGGCAAACAATTAACTGTACAAATTCAAGGTGAAAAAATGCCTGTACAAGTTGGTTCTGCCTTTCCTCCGAACGTTCAAGTCAATGTCGTGACGATTCAAAAAACGGCATAGAAAATCTCAACTTAGAGTACTAATGCTCTGGCTTAATGTTCAAGATAGTAATTTTAGATAAAAAACAGCTTAATATGGCTTGTTTAAAACTCTGCCGAACTCATAATGGCACCGATTAATAAGTTATCTTCTTAGCAGTTCACACCCTGATAAATTCCACAGTAAGCATTTGATTCTGGAGAATCGAGAACATTGGGAGTAAAATGTCGCGACTTAGCTTAATGAAAATCGCCGTATAATCTGCTACCAGAACTTGAATTGCGTAAGTTTAGATTTCTTATCTCAAAGTTTGAAGCTTCAATAAAGGGAAAACAGCTAACTTGCTCTACAGGAAATTTAACGGTATATCTACTGATAACACCCTACATACCCTAGTTGTGCCAATATGAAACTTCCTAAAAAACTCAAATTGAAAGAGCAAATGCTTTCAGGCTCTTAACATTTTTATCTTAATGGTGAACCTATCTACTAATTTGTATAGCCGCACTTCCGGGCACAGATCACTTTATAGCGTAATGTTGAGGGCGTAATGTTGAGAGAAGAGCAAAAGTTAAGCAAGCATTGGTTAGGAAAGGGCATTTCTAGTAAACAATGGCTCCTGATTTTAATCGCTCTTCTATTAGTTCTCGGTATATTTTTTCGAGTCATTAACCTTGATAAGAAGCCAGTGTGGGACGATGAAGCACACACGTTCTCAGTAATTTCAGGATATTCGGACTTGGAAGTTATTGAAAAATTTCCCGCTGCAACATCAGTTAGTGTTGGGGATTTTCTGAAATATCAGTACCCTAATTCAGAGAGAGGGTTAGCCGATGTGCTCAAAAAGCTTTACACCGATGTTCATCCCCCTTTCTATTTCCTAACCGCACGCTTCTGGGTTGAGCAGTTTGGTCATTCCATCGCAGCCTTGCGTAGTGTATCTGTATTCTTCAGCATATTGGCCTTGCCTTGCATTTACTGGCTGTGCTTGGAATTGTTTGAGATGCCATCAGTAGGCTATATGGCGATGGTCTTACTATCTGTTTCTCCCTTTCAAATACTTTATGCTCAAGAAAATCGACCTTACAGTTTATTTACTCTAGTCGTTCTTTTGTCCGGGGCACTATTATTACAGGCTTTAAAAAACCAGAACAAATTCGTATGGCTTGTCTACGCAGCATCTGTTGCTTTAGGAATCTACTCTCAACTATTTTTCGTTCTAGTTTTATTGGGTTATACCGTCTATGTTTTTGCGATTGAATCCTTTCGATTCACAAAGCGATTTTTCTCATTTTTATTTGCGACTTTTCTAGGCTTTATTGCTTTCCTACCTTGGTTTGTTACTCTTTTGCTGAATTTTTCTCACTTTCAAGAAAAGTCTTCTTGGATTAAGGATAACAAGCTCACTATTCTAGGTGCTGTTCGGCTATGGTCCGAAAATATAAGTCTTTCATTTATTGATCCATGGGCGAGTGAGTATTTCGGTATTGGTCGGTTTAGTCTTTACTTTTTAATTCCATTTATCTTAGGTTTAGTCGGTTACTCGATTTATATTTTGTTCAGAAAAATTCCCAAACATGTCTATTTGTTTGTCTTTACTCTAATTGGCTCTACGGCAGTCCCTTTGATAGTTGCTGATGCTGTTTTAGGTGGAAATAGACAAATTTGGCCGCGTTATCTTGTTCCTTGTTTTTTAGGCTTCCAACTAAGCGTAGCCCATCTTCTTGCTACTCATGCTTTTCCATCTGATCTAGTTCGCCAAAATAAAAAACGTAAGTTTTGGACATTGACAACAGTCGCCTTAATCACTAGTTCAATCATTTTTTGTACGATTATTTCACAAGCAAATTCTTGGTGGAACAAGTACGATGGTCAACTGATTCTTAATTTGACTCAGCAAATTAATCAATCTAAGTCTCCACTTTTAGTTGTAAATCGGGAATACCCAAGATCAGTTCTTTATTTTAGTTTATCTCCAAATGTCTTGCTTCAGTTTGTTGGAAATGAAAAATTGGATATTTCAATATTAGAAAAGAACCATGATGTTTTTTTGCTAAATCCTACTATGGCTTTAAGAATGGCTGTTGAGCAGAATGGATACAATTTGGAAACAATCTATAAAAATTCAGACTCAATCTCAGACCGTGTTGATGCGATTGATCTATTCAGAGTCAAGTGATTGAGCTGTTACCAGTAAGCTGAGCTGATAGGAATTTACTTTTAGGAGATTCTATGATTGAACCATCAAGAGATGTTGAACTTTCTATTATTATTCCAATGTATAACGAGGAGGCGAATATTGATTATTTGTTTGAACGTCTCCTAAGTATTCTTGATGGCATGAATACAACGTATGAAGTAATTTGTGTTAATGATGGTTCAAAAGATAACACCTTACAATGCTTAGTCGCTTACCATCAGCGTTTCCCCACAATTAAAGTTGTTGATCTATCACGAAATTTTGGGAAGGAAGTAGCTCTCAGTGCAGGGATTGATCATGCAAGAGGGTGTGCAGTAATTCCAATTGATGCTGATTTGCAAGACCCGCCTGAATTAATCGTAGAACTTGTGGATAAGTGGAAGCAAGGCTACGATGTTGTTTACGCAACTCGACGTTCTCGAAAAGGGGAAAGTTGGTTAAAGCGCTTTACTGCAAATGCCTTTTATCGAACGATTTCTCGAATTAGTCGAGTACCAATTCCCCGAGATACTGGAGATTTCCGTTTAATCGATCAGAAGGTTGCTGAAGCTCTTAAGCAACTGCCAGAGCGTACTCGCTTTATGAAGGGGTTGTTTGCTTGGGTAGGGTATCGTCAAACTTCGATTTATTATGATCGTCCCCAGCGTTACCGTGGCAAGAGTACTTGGAACTATTGGAAACTGTGGAACTTCGCGATTGATGGAATTGCATCCTTTAGTCTTGCGCCTCTAAAGGTGTGGAGTTACATTGGTTTGGCTCTGTCCTTATTGGCTTTTCTTTATGCTAGCTTTCTTGTGATAAGAACGCTAATTTTTGGAGTAGATGTTCCTGGCTATGCTTCGTTGATGGTTGTTTTACTGTTCTTAGGTGGGATACAACTCATAACTTTGGGAGTGATCGGTGAGTATATTGGTCGAGTTTATGAGGAAGTGAAAGGGCGACCACTATATTTAGTGAAAAACAGTTATGGATTTCATTCAACTTTATTTGACAAGGAACAAGTGCCCCAGTCCTTAGCTCAAAAGCTTTCAATTCCTTCTCAAAGAACCCGATGATGCCCAAGTTAAAGCGTCAGCTATTTCTACTCACACTACTCTGTATTGCTGTAACAGCGCTTGGAGTTTATGTGATTGGTGGTATTGATCCAGTTCAGATTCAACAGCATCTTCAGAAACTTGGTGTTTGGGCACCTGTTATCTATGTAGTTCTTTACATAGTTGCTACTTTGCTTCTGCTTCCATCAACAGCACTGAATCTAGCTGGAGGTGCACTCTTTGGTCTGTGGGTTGGAACTTTGTGGACTAGCATTGCTGCGGTGATCGCTGCAGTAGTTACCTTTTGGTTTACGCGCACCATAGGATACGACTTTGTTTCAAAAAGGTTTGTAGGACAGTGGAAAGCGATTGATGCCGAGTTTAGATCAGGCGGATTGTTTTACATTTTCGCGATCCGTTTGTTACCGCTTATTCCCTATGGACTGGTAAATTTTGCTGCAGGGTTAACCTCCATTCGTTTTCGTGATTACTTCTGGGGCACGACTTTCGGGACGTTTCCTGGTGTCTTTCCTTTTGTGATGCTCGGTAGTTCTGGATTAAAGGTGATGAAGACAGGAGATATATTACCGCTCCTTACTGCTCTAGGACTTATAGGTTTGTTGATGTTGGGAAGTACTTGGTATCGCCGTCGCTGTTCACGTTAAGGATCCATTCTAAAAATCTAGAATGGTTTGAATTAAGTATTGGAAATCTCTTCTTTAAATATTTGTTTGATAATCGAAAAGTCGGCAACTTCTTTGAAAAACGGAAAGACGATGATGGACCCTTTAGTAATTAAGGTTTTCGGGTTAATCACTTTTAGTTTTGTCATGACTTTGACCATTCTTTCTTTCTTTCTGACGGACAAAGTTCATGCTGAAAAAACTGAGTCTTCCCATGCGTCTCTCGCTGAAAAGATGACTCAAGCCTTTGCTAATAAAACTTTCAAAATTTTACTGGTCTCTATTTGTTCGTTTACCATATCTGTTTATATCTTTTATACATTGCTGGAACTCTATGAATATTTTATCTATCCAACTTCGATTAAAAGTTTTATTGACTTTAAGTGGTTTTATCTGGCAAGCAAAATGACTCGTGCTGGAATAAATCCATACGATTTTGATTCTGCTACATACTTGAAAGGCTTCAGAAAATATTTTGAAATTAATTCAAATATGAAACCTGTGCCATTTGTTTATCCTCCTAATATCATTCCTATTGTTTTCCCTCTGAGTTATCTTAGTAGTGCGAATGCTGCTCGAATTTTTTTTATTATTAATTTAGTTAGTTTTGTGTTGCTGCTGAAAGGAGCAGTTAGCCTCCTAAATAAGAAGGATTTAGTTTGGCGGGTAATGTGCGTGCTTCTATGTTTATCAATTTTTGGAGCAACATTAAATTTATCTCTAGGACAGTTCTCATCTATTGCTGTTTGTTTTTTAGTCTGGAGCATTTTTTACGCTAAGAAGGGGGAAAATGCTATAGCTGGGCTTCTCTTAGGAATTAGTACCATTAAACCAACCTTATCTGTATTATTTATTCCTTACTTTTTATTCAAGAAAAGATATTTATTGATATTTACTAGTCTGTTGACTTCTTCTGCTTTAGCAGTTGTTGGATTGTGGATGAGCGGGAACACGAATGTTCTGAGATTTTTACGCTTATATAAGGATAATTCTAAGGTATTCTTTTCACACTTCTTTGAATCGCCTTACACTTCACCGACAAGGATTGATGCAGGGGTCATTCCTGCTGGGCTTTTTCCCGGTAATGTTGATTTGATCAATTTAATGTCAGCTTTGCTCATTGCTATTCTTTCTGCAAGTGTGGTCATTTTTATTTATCAGAATCGCAAACGCGGTCAATTTTTGTTGAGTTCAACCTTTTCTTATGCTGAAATTGCTTTGCTTGCGTGCTTGAGTTTAGTCATGGGTTATGCTCAACCACAAAATGCAGTGATTTTGGTCTTTGTAGTAGTTTTTCTAATCAACTTTTGTCAATCTCAGCTTAAAGCATACTCAGGATTTGACATGTTTTGTTTATTTTTTATTGTTTTGTGTTTGGTAATGCATTCGCATATTGCTTATCGTTACTTCTGGCATATATATACTGCAACTGCAGGAGTAGCTCCTTTTGTGAGAGCAACTATCGGTTTACTCCCTAATTACGCAATTGTAAGTTTGATATTTTCCATTTTGACTTTAAAAACATCGACATTGGTAGATGCTACAGACTGATGAACTCGGTACTTTAATGGATTAAACATTTCAATCACAGTTAATCATAGAAGTGAGAGAGAATTACTATGTCATTAATCGGCCATTCTGTTTCACCATATATAGTTTATTTGAGTTATTTCTTTCTCATTCTAGTTGGGCTGGGAGTTAACATTTTAGGTCGCAGACGATTTGGTTGTGAATGGAATTTGCAATTAGGTGTCAAAGTTTCTGCCATTCTGATAGGCTTATTTATCTTCATCTTTGGTGCTCCCATCAACTTCTTTAGTGATTTTATGGTTGCTTACTATCCTGCGGGTCGTCTGGTGCTAGAAAATCCCTATGGGCTTTACAACCTCAATGTTGTATTTGTGAATATCCCGATTATTGCTTTAATTTTTATCCCTTTCTCTTTTGTCAGTCCCCACTTCGCTATCGCTTTATTAGTAATAGTTACTTCTTTAATTGCCATCTTAAGTTACAGGCTCTTATCGAGTTTTAGTAAAGTCACGGGATGGAAGATGTTAGCTTTATTCAGTCTATTTTCAATTAGCGGCCCTTTAATTTATAGCTTCAAAGAAGGCAATAGTACTCACTTTGTTCTACCGCTCATCTTGATTGCACTGCTACTTTTACATAGAAGCCAACGAGTGCATCCCACTTTTGCGATGAGTATAAGTGCTTAAGCCTAATTTTTGA
>JACYLN010000076.1 GCA_015272515.1 Leptolyngbyaceae cyanobacterium C42_A2020_001
TTGACGATGCTGGTTAATTTGTTCGCACTGCATTGCCCGTTCCAGTGCAGTGCCCGGTTCATCCGTCGTCAGCAGTTCAATTACAATTTGCGGATCTGCCAGCCGCCCCACGGCATTAATCCGAGGACCCAGCCGAAAGCCAATTGCTTCTGGTTTGAGGTTCTTTTCATTTCCCAACCCGGCAACCTGAATTAATGCCTGCACCCCTGCCAGTCGCGATTTGGGGAGAGACTGCAAACCCTGTTTCACCCAACGGCGATTCACGCCTGTCAGCGCAGCCAGGTCGGCAATGGTGCCCAGCGTAAACAGTTCCAGCAGGGAGTTGCCCAGGTCGTAAGGATTGCCCATACTCTGCGCCAGCGATCGCGCCAGCACATAGGCTACGCCCACCCCTGCCAAACCGCGATAGGGCGAAGTGAGTTCTAGCAGTTTGGGATTGAGAATAGCGTTGGCTTCCGGTAGAGTTGGCGGCAGATCATGGTGGTCAGTAATGATTACCGCAATCCCCAGTTCACGGGCACGGGCAACCGGAGTATGGGCTGTGATGCCATTATCCACTGTGAGAATCAGTCCCACCCCTTCGTCGTAAAACTCTTCTACAATGCGCTGATTGATGCCGTAGCCCTCACTCATACGGCTGGGAATGGCATAATCAACCCGTGCTCCCAGCGATCGCAACGCCCGAATCAGCAACGCTGTACTGGTCATGCCGTCCGCGTCATAGTCGCCACAGATAGCAATTTTCTGGCGGGTATTAATGGCATTAATCAACAGTTCCAGGCTCAGGGGCAAATCGGGAAATTCTGCCAGGGGGGAGGGCAAAAACTGCGAGTCGGGGTTGAGAAATGCCTGAACCTGTTCCTTTTCGCTCAGTTTGCGATTAATCAGAACTTGCGCCAATAAGGGCGAAACTCCCGTTGTTTGAGCAATTTCCTCTACAAGCTGCGGTTCAGCTCGCGCAATTTGCCAGCGTTGATCGGGCAATTTTAGCCGCGAGGTTTCAGACGGGATAAAGAGTGAAGTAGTCACAGGCGGATGCGATCGCAAGAGCGAGGTTTGCAAAAGGTGTTTCAGATTGTACCGTTTCCCCTCTTAAAATGCCGCATTCGCAGAGAACGGCTAACATTTATACGTCGATATTTTAGATTTGAATTCAGAATAGATTGAGAGATTGCTTTAACTAACATAAAGAAAGGTAACAGCGACGCATCAAGCTGAGAGTTTTAGTGTAGTAAGGTCGTATCTTTGCACCTCATCTCATCGTCGTGGCAGATTTTGCCGAAGGACTGTGAACAGGGCAACTAGGTGTTTGATGAACCCGCCCGTATCCAGATTTAAGCGTGTAAAAACATGGTGAGCGTTGGACAATTAAGGGATGCTGAAGAACAGGTTGCCAGGCAGTTACAACAAGCTGGTTGGACGATTACACTGCCGCCACCCAACACGGCTGGATACGACTTTGAAGCCTCGAAAGCTAGAGAAGTCATTGCCGTCCAAGTGAAAAGCCACAAAACGCCCGTTAAGGTTCCTCAAGTTGAGCGGTTTCTTGATTTTTTTGACTTACCCATTTCGCGGCGGTTTACCAGGGGTTTGCTGGTCTCTTTAAGCGGCTTTACCCACAATGCCCTCTCCTATTTCTCCAATGTCAACAGTAACCGGGTGCGCTTGGCTGTAGTGAAGGAAGGAACTGTCCATTGGATTCGGTTTGATGATAAGCAAACAGCTCCAGATTCTGATCAGCTGGTGTATGTTGGCGTGTTCACCTGCAAAGGTGGGGTTGGCAAAACTACGATTAGCGCCCACTTAGCGGGGGCGATCGCGCTCTCCGGCTACAACGTTGCCATCATCGATCTTGACCCGCAAAAAAACCTGACAACGTTACTGGGGGGTGGCGTATTAATCCCCGGTGCTGGCAAAGAACCACCCCGCAGCGTTCGAGTGTTTCGATTGGATGAATGGGACGATAACCAGCCTCCACCCGGCATCAAGTTAGTGGTGTGTGATTGCTCTCCCGTGTTTGAGGAAAACCCAGTTCACATTGTCGAAAAATTTTCCTACTGCATTATTCCCACCACTCTGAATCCATTAGGTTTAAACAAAAATGGATACGTGATTAAAAACACGTTGAGAGAAATCCGCAGCGTCAATAAAAATGCCTATGTTTTTGTATTAATCAATAACTACTTCAAAGACGAAGCACACAAAGCTCAAGTTTTGAAAAACCAATACAAAAAATACTTTTCTAAACTCTCTGAGCAAGAACCGCGATTTCAATTTATTGATCCAGATAACGCTGCCATTCGCAACAGCAAACAGCTTTTCTACTGGGGATATCACATCTACAGCGGCGAAAAACCAGAGCTTGCATTTACAACCATTGGAGGAAAGTGTGCGCCCAAAGCAGATTTCCTTAACCTGCTAGATTATTTGGAAGAACATTCAGACATCAGCCAGTTCAAGACAACAGACAATTTAGAGCTAGAAATGTACTAAATTTGATTGCAATTAGAGTTCTCAGAAATTTTTTGCCCTCTCCTCATTGAGTTATCAGGGTTATCTCATTTCGGTAGGCGATTCTAGATTTCAAGTGAAGGCGCTCATTTATTCTTTCCCTTCACTTAGGAGACTGAATCATGAAACGTCTACTTGCATCTGTGATATCCACTCTGGTTCTTTCAACCTTAGTTGCACCGAATGCTCAAGCGATTCGCCCAGAACTGTTGCCTGAGCGGATGCACCCCACATTTTCTAATGAAGCGGCTGTTAAGCAGGAATCAATTCAACGAGTGGAGGTGAAAAAGGAGCAAGCTACAAAACCTGCTCAAACTCCTAATGTTGAAATGGAGCAGCCAGCTAGCAACACCCCGTCCTTTGTGGATTTTGAGAGAATCTATCTGGATAAATTTGGCTCTTAACGTCTATGGAAACCCTGGTTGACTGACAGATCTTTTGCTTCATCGCCCGGAAACCTCTCCCTAACCCTCTCCTACGAGGAGAAGGAACCGGAAGTCATTTCTTCTCTCCGCTCCGCATCGGAGAGGGGAAGGGGGAGAGGTCAGTTCAATCAAAGAATTTGGTGTTATCTAATCGCTCCTTAACGACTTAAGCGCTGGCTGGAATGGGAACTACCACGATCGCCTGTAACTCATTCCCCCGAATTACTGTGAATTCACCTGGAACACCGACACGATCGCCTGTCAAGCATTTGTGCAGTTCATCAATGTTGGCGATCGCTGCGCCATTAAAGCGAACAATTACATCGCCTTCAATCAATCCGGCTTGCTGAGCGGGACTATTGGGTTCCAACGAAACTACCAGCACCCCACTTTCAACATCCAGGTTGAAAAACCGGATCTGCCGACGATGCAATGGTACCGTTTGTCCGGCAATGCCAATGTAGCCGCGAGTGATTTTGCCGTCCTTAATTAAACTCGCAGCCACAAATTTTGCGGTGTTGATGGCAGTGGCAAAACAAATGCCTTGAGCTGGCAAAATCACAGCGGTGTTTACGCCAATCACTTCGCCGCGCGAGTTAACCAATGGTCCGCCAGAATTTCCAGGATTGAGTGCTGCATCGGTTTGAATCACGCTGTCGATTAATCGACCCGATTTTGCCCGCAGCGATCGCCCCAGCGCACTCACCACTCCTGCCGTT
>JACYLN010000018.1 GCA_015272515.1 Leptolyngbyaceae cyanobacterium C42_A2020_001
CGCATTTACCAATATAGGGGGAACACTGGAAATTGTCAACCGCTCTCTAAAGACTCTCTAGAGATGGGCTGTGATCTAGAAAGACTTAGACGATCGCGTAGAGGTTTCCAGGAATCATGAACTGGTAACGACATCTGGTGATGACTATTTGAGTGCTGGCTCCTGACTCTTGCTCCCGTTGAACTCTAGTGGAATGGTTTTAGTGAAAGCGGTTGGAGGGAGTTCTGAAAATGCGGTGGGAGGCGCTTTCTTTCCAACTAACACTCCTGGAGCTGTCATTCCAGGTAGTATTACCGTGACTCTTTCAGATGGCACAACGCAGACCCTCACCAATACCAATAGTAGTTCGTTTATTGGGTTCATCGCTGATCCGGGAAGCGTTTTCACGTCACTAAGCATCGCTTCTGTTAATCCTGAGTTGGAAGTTTATCCAACCGTTAACGATCTTCTGATTGGCACGGCTATACCAACGCCTGCTCTATTGCCAGGATTAATTAGCATGGGCATGGCGGTGTGGCGCAAGCGTAAGGCGGAGTTAGCTAGCGATCGCGAGGCTTAATCCCTTCCGTTCAAATCTCCGATTTCTTAAAGCAGTTTTGCAGTTTAAGCTAATTCTGTTGCAGAAATCGGAGATTTATATGGTTGGGGTTATTCAAGACTAATGCGAAAGAATAGGATGAACATCACGACTGCTGTATTGCCTCCGTTTTTAGTACTTGACCCCTTACTCCACAGTTGGTTGGTAGAAGACATTGGGAGGGGCGATCGCACCACTCAATCAATTTTTCATAGTAACTCTCAGACTGGAGATGCCCAATGGACTGTCAAGGAATCTGGAGTTATTGCAGGCTTGCCGATCGCGGCGCGAGTGTTTCAACTGCTGAACCCGCATGTCAACTGCACGGCAGCGGTAACAGAGGGACATTGGTGCGAGCGAGGGCAGACGATCTTGACCATTTCAGGTTCAATCGATGCCTTATTAACCGGAGAACGGGTGGCGCTCAATTTGGCAATGCGATTGAGTGGAATTGCTACTATGACACGCAAATACGTGGAGTTAATTGCAGATTTACCGGCCCAACTGGTGGATACCCGCAAAACCACGCCTGGCTTGCGCTTGCTGGAGAAGTATGCAACTCAAGTCGGAGGAGCCGTAAATCACCGCATGGGCTTGGATGATGCCGTGATGATTAAGGACAACCACATTGCCGCAGCGGGAGGGATTGGGGACGCGATCGCCCAAGTCCGTGCTCATGCTCCCTATCCTTTAAGTATTGAAGTCGAAACAGAAACGTTGGAAATGGTGCAAGAGGCACTTCAACACGGTGCGGACATTATTATGCTGGACAATATGCCGTTAGAGATGCTGCGGCAAGCCGTTGCCATGATTCGGCAGACACGCAACTCAGTAAAAATTGAGGCATCGGGCAACATTACACTTGAAACCATCCGGACTGTGGCAGAAACAGGAGTAGATTACATCTCCAGCAGCGCCCCCATTACTCGCTCCTCATGGCTGGATGTGAGTATGCGTTTCACACAGGGGTAAGGCATTCTTGGCTTCTTTACCCTGACAAGAATTCTGGAAGTGCTTTTGGATTGACTTTGTGACCTTACAATGGGTTGAAATGACATGCAAGTTGTTCAACCAAAGAAAACCAGGAGTAGAAGCGTGCCGAAGTCTGCAAAGTACTTGTTGATTGGCTCCACTGAAGCATATAGTGGCAAGTCAGCAACCGTCCTGGGAATTGCCCATCAATTGAAGGAGAAAGGCTTAGATATTGCCTATGGCAAGCCTCTCGGCACGTGCTGGGGAAATTCTTCTGGTGAAGTCATTGAAGAAGACGTGGAATTTGTGGCTCAAACGCTAGCCCTACCCCCTAATCGCTTGCAACCAACAGTGCTTCCATTGACGGATACAACGATTCAACGGCGGATCATGGGCGATGACCAAGTGAATTATCCCCAGATGCTTAAGCAGTATCAACAGATGCAAGGTCCAGACTTAGTCATTTTGGAGGGGCCCTCTAATCTGGAGGAAGGCAGCCTATTTGACTTGTCTTTACAGCAAGTCGCGGATGTTATTGGGGCCAAAATTCTGCTCGTAGCTCGCTTTCATTCGCTCTTGATTGTGGGTTCCTTAATCTCTGCAAAGCGTCGTCTGGGCGATCGCTTACTGGGAGCCTTTATTAACGACATTCCAAAGGAACGACTAGAGGAAGTTCAAAACTCTGTCAAACCCTTTTTGGAGCAGCGAGGAGTGCCGATTTTTGGCTTGATGCCCCGCAATGATTTGCTGCGGAGTGTGAGTGTGCGCGATTTGGTCGAAAAGTTGGGATCGGAGGTGCTATGCCGCCCCGATCGCCTGGATTTAATGGTTGAAAGCCTCTCCATTGGTGCAATGAACGTAAACTCAGCCCTGAAATACTTCCGTAAGGGGCGTAACATGGCAGTAATTACAGGCGGTGATCGCACCGACATTCAACTGGCAGCCATTGAAACTTCAACCCAGTGCTTGATTCTAACTGGGCAAATGCGCCCCCACCCGGACGTGGTGAGCCGTGCCGAAGATTTGGAAATTCCCATTTTGTCGGTAGATTTGGACACATTAACAACGGTCGAAATTGTAGACCGAGCGATCGGACAGGTTCGGATTCACGAGCCAATAAAATTGCAATGCCTGTACAACGTAATGGCGCAGCACTTTAACTACGATCGCCTGCTGACTGACCTCAACTTGAAACTGGTTGCAACGCCATAAAAGCACCCTTAACGATCAGCCATCCGTGTCGAGAGTTAGAAGCCAGGTTAGAAAATTCAGCTTAAGATTTATTACGGAGCCAATCGTTGAGCTTAAGAATTAACTGCAATGACAGCAAAAACCTGGTGGTCAAAGCTATTCGCCTCCAACACCTCACAACCCGCTTTTAGCCAGAATCCGTCTGCGACCGTTATCGCATCACAGGGTGCAGTCGTTCAGATTGACAAACTCGGTAAGGAATTCCAGGAAGGCGAAATTCAACGAACGGTGTTGCAGAATGTAACGCTGCGGTTTGATTCGGGTGAGTTCGTGGTGTTGCTGGGGCATAGCGGTAGCGGCAAAAGTACTTTACTGAATCTGATCAGCGGCATCGACAAACCCTCTAGCGGAACCGTGCGGATCAACGATTTGGCCATTACCGAATTGGATGAGCGATCGCGAACGCTATTTCGTCGGGACTACATCGGATTTGTGTTTCAGTTTTTCAATCTCATCCCCACACTAACCGTGCTGGAAAACGTTACATTACCGCAAGAGCTAGCAGGGCGCTCCTCTACCGTGGCTCAACAATCTGCCTTGCACCTATTGGAACGAGTTGGATTAGCTGATCGCATTCATACCTACCCAGATAAACTTTCTGGCGGGCAGCAGCAGCGAGTCGCGATCGCCCGTGCTCTGGCTCACGACCCCGCGCTGATTTTGGCAGATGAACCCACCGGCAATTTGGATGAAGAAACTGGACAACGCGTTCTACAAATTTTGCTCGATCTAACTCGCAATACAGGTAAAACCCTGATTATGGCAACCCACAATCCAGAGATTGCCCAACTGGCTGATCGCGTATTGCGCGTACAAGATGGTCACCTCACCCGTGTCATCGTGCATCCCGATGCTCTAGAGGAGGTTGTGGTTTGACTGCTGTCATTTCTAACCGTCCCCTCTGGCGCTTGGCATGGCAGCGCTTGCGGCAGCGTCCTTTGCAATACCTGCTTTGTATTGTGGGGATTGCGCTAGGAGTCGCCATGATGGTGTCGATCGATCTGGCGAATGGTTCTGCTCAACGAGCCTTTTCCCTCTCAACCGATGCCATTACGGGACGAGCAACTCACCGGATTGAGGTGATCGCGCCCACAGGGGTTGATGAGTCCATTTACAGCCAGCTGCGGCGAATGCGCCATCATAGCCCAATGGCTCCCGTCGTCGAAGGCTACACCTTGGTGGAAGAGTTGGGCGCTCAACCCATGCGGTTGGTTGGCGTGGATGTGTTTGTGGAAGCGCCGTTTCGCAGCTACTTTGGTGATGATGAACGATTAGATGCTCAATCAGTACAACTGTTGACAGAACCGGGCGCGATCGTTCTCTCCCAGGATCTCGCCACTCAATACGATCTCAAGCTTGGTAGTGAATTGCATCTGGATATTGCAGGACAGCATCGCACGGCACAGGTGACTGGCATTGTTGCACCGAATGACACCTTGAATCGTCGCGCCTTGAGCAACTTGCTGTTTACCGACATCGCTACTGCACAAGAACTTTTGGGGCAGGTTGGTAGGCTCAGTCATATTGATCTGATCATTAATCAACCGGAAGAGTTGCAAGCGATCGCGGCAGCCCTCCCAACCGGACTCAAACTGGAAACGGCAGAAGCCCAGAAAAATGCGGTGCAACAAATGACGGCAGCGTTTGAGCTAAACCTCACTGCCCTCAGCCTGTTAGCGCTGGTGGTGGGAATGTTCCTGATTTATAACACTGTTACTTTCAGTGTCATTCAGCGTCGCCCCATCTTTGGCATTTTGCGCTGCTTGGGAGTCACGCAAGGTCAGCTATTTACCTTGATCCTGGCGGAAGCGGCGTTGTTTAGCGTGGTGGGGTCGATTTTGGGCGTTGGTCTGGGAATTGTGCTAGGGCGCAGCATTGTGGGATTGATCACCCAAACTATCAACGACTTTTATTTTGTCGTCTCGGTGCAGCAGGTTACGCTAGCCCAAAGCACCCTTTTCAAAGGATTAACAGTGGGAGTGGCTGCCGCACTGTTCGCCTCGGCGTTACCCGCCCTAGAAGCGATGAACACGGCTCCAAGCCTAATTTTGCAGCGATCGACATTAGAAGGCAAAGTCCAAAAGCTATTGCCTAAATTGGCGTTACTGTGGGTGGGGTTAACCCTGGCAGGGGTGGCTCTGTTGCGCTGGCAAACGGGCGGATTGATTGCCGCCTTCAGCGGGTTGTTTGCCGTATTGCTGGGAGCCGCGTTGCTGGTGCCACCCCTGGTATCTCTGGGGATGAAGGCGCTTGCTTCCGTGGGATATCAGGTGGCGGGTGTGTTGGGGCGACTGGCTCCCCGCGACATTGTGCGATCGCTGAGCCGAACTTCAGTGGCGATCGCGGCATTGATGGTCGCTGTTTCTGTGATTGTGGGCGTGTCGATCATGGTTGGCTCCTTTCGCGGAACCGTGGTGCAGTGGTTGGATCAGACCTTGCAAGCCGATATTTACGTTTCTCCTCCCACAACGACTGCTAATCGAGTGTTGGGCAAGCTGAATCCTGAAATTGTGGAAACCCTTAAAACCTGGGATGGGATTCGGTTGGCGGTGAGCTACAACGATGCCGATGTGCGCGTGGTTGATTTTGATCGTCAAGCAAAGTTGATCTCAGCGGATGGGGATGTGTCGCAAGGGAAGCGTCCCTATGCCTGGATTCGCCCAGATTTGGGAGCCGATCCCTGGAAAGCATTGGACACGGGATCTGGGGCGATCATTTCGGAAGCGCTGATCTTACGGGAAAATCTGGCTTCACCACCCGAAACCATCACCCTGGAAACCCCAGAGGGCGATCGCACCTTCCCAGTCTTAGCCGTTTTTTACGATTACTCCTCTGATCGAGGCACGATTATTCTCGATAATGACCTCTACACCGCCCTTTGGCACGACGATCGCGTTGCGTCTCTAGGGCTGTTCACTGCTCCTGATGTGTCTGTAGAAGAGACGGTTGCAGTCATTCGTACTCACTTCAAAGGACGACAAGATTTGCTGGTGCAGTCCAATCGTAGTTTGCGGCAGGGGTCTCTAGAAATCTTCGATCGCACCTTTGCCATTACCAGCGCCCTGCGTCTCCTCGCCGTTGTCGTCGCTTTTATCGGCGTTCTCAGTACCCTCATGAGTCTTCAGCTTGAACGCACTCGCGAGTTGGGCATTCTCCGCGCGATGGGCATGACACCCCGCCAACTGGGAACCCTCACCCTGCTGGAAACAGGACTGATGGGAACACTGGCAGGCATTTTCGCGATGCCGCTTGGGTTTGCTTTGGCATGGATTTTGATCTACGTAATTAATGTCCGCTCCTTTGGCTGGACATTGCAAATGGCGCTGGAAGGTCGCTACTTCTGGCAGGCATTGCTGGTGGCGATCGCGGCAGCTCTCCTAGCGGGCCTGTATCCAGCCCTACGATTGGGACGGATGAACATTGCTACAGCAGTGCGCCAAGAGTAGGGAATGGATGATTGGAGATTAGGGATTTTAGATTGACATTGGAGATTTTGCATGAAGCGATCGCTGACGAATCTGTGTTTTATCCTGGCAATCGCTTGTGTGATGTGGCTGTCGTCGCCGCACTTATTCACGAATGCTGCCAACTCCTCCGCCTCACCCCCAACCTCCAATCGTCAATCTAAAATCCAAAATTCCATCGCCTGGCGAGATCTACCTGCAACAGACACATCCAAGTTTGAGAAAGCGATCGCCCCTCGCAGTTGGCATTTTCCAGATGACTTTGGTGCCCATGAAGATTATCAAACCGAGTGGTGGTACTACACGGGCAACCTGGAAACCGCAGAGGGTAGAGAGTTTGGCTTCCAGTTAACTTTTTTTCGCCAAGCATTGTCACCGGGAAAACCCGTTTCCGCCTCTCATTGGCGCAGCAACCAAATTTATTCCGCCCACTTCACGATTAGCGACATCGCCAGCGATCGCTTCTATCCCTATGAACGCTTCAGTCGCGGCGTGGTGGATTTAGCGGGCGCAGCGGCAAATCCCTATCACGTTTGGCTGGAAGATTGGTCAGCTAGCGAAATTGAACCGGGAGTAGTACGGCTGCAAGCCCAAACCTCTGATGTGGCGCTCGATCTGATCGTAAACCAGACATTACCTCCCGTTTTACAGGGCGATCGCGGTTTGAGCATCAAAGGGGTTGAACCTGGAAACGCCTCGTACTATTACTCCCTGGTGCAACAACCCACCACAGGCACGATCACAGTCAAAGGCAAACCTTTCACGGTCAGCGGCGTTACCTGGAAAGACCACGAATATTCCACCAGTTCTTTAAGTCCTGGCACCGTAGGCTGGGATTGGTTTTCGCTCCAATTCAACAATGGCTCTGCCCTGATGCTTTACCTGCTACGGCACGAAGACGGCACTCCAGAACGTACCTCCGCTGCCATGTTTGTTTCACCAACCGGCGAGTTGACTCCCCTCACACCTCAAGACTGGACATTAGAAGTCCTGAACACCTGGAAAAGCCCTCAAAGTCAGGCAACCTATCCGGCAAAGTGGGTGCTGCAAATCCCCCAGTTGAATCTGGCTGTGCAGGGACAAGCGCTGATGCCCAACCAGGAATTGAACACCTCCACCGCTACTTATTGGGAGGGAGCCGTTGCCTTTCAGGGAAGCTTACAAGACCAACCCATAAAGGGCAAAGGATATGTAGAACTGACCGGATACGCCGATCGCCTGGATACGATTCTTTCTGCCAGCGCCCCTTAGCTCTAGAGAAAGTATTGGTTCAATCGGGTTCAGTGCTTAAATAGTCGCAATGATTCTGACGAAAACAATGGCGCGTTTTCTAGTTGGCACTATTCCAGTCGTTGGACACGTTAGCCCATCGATTCCCATCGTTCGCCAACTGGTGCAGCGGGGGCACGAAGTATGGTGGTACACGGGCAAACTGTTTCAGCCCTACGTTGAAGCGACAGGGGCAACATTTGCGCCGATGATTCATGCGCTCGATTATTCAATTGCAGAGAATGTGCCGGAAGCCTGGGTAAAAGAACGGGCAGCCGTCGAGGGAATCGCCCAACTCAAGTTTGACCTGAAGCACTTTTTTATTGAAGCGGCGATCGGTCATGTGCAGGACTATGACGAGTTACTCCAGCAGTTTCCCGCTGACGCGCTGCCATTGGGCTACCTCCGAGTTCCAAAGGATTTTTTGATGTGGTTTCGCCTTACCTATATTTAGTTGGAACCATTCCCGACTTTGAGTATCCCCGTAACGATCTGCCCGCGCAGATTCACTTTGTTGGTCCGATTCTTCCAGATCCGCCGGATGACTTTGATCTGCCTTCCTGGTGGGCAGACTTGGAAAAAGGGTATCCCGTTGTTCACGTTACGCAGGGAACCGTTGCCACGGAGTCCAATGATCTGATCGTGCCAACGCTGTCTGCCCTGGCTGAAGCAGAGGTATTGGTGGTGGCAACTACGGGAGGCAAACCCGTTGAAGCCATCAACCTGTCTCCAATTCCAGCCAATGCCCGGATCGAAACCTTCATTCCTTACTTTCGCTTGCTCCCCCATGTGGATGTGATGGTAACTAACGGGGGTTACAACGGAGTGCAAATGGCATTAGCAAACGGCGTGGCGCTGGTTACGGCTGGGCAAACCGAGGACAAGCCAGAAGTGTGTGCGCGGGTAGAGTGGGCAGGGGTTGGCATCAACCTCAAAACTAAAACACCCACTCCCAAACAGATTCGAGCCGCCGTGCAACAACTTCTATCGAATCCTCAGTACAAAGCGCGATCGCAGTTTTTTCAAACCCAAATGCAACAATACAACGCCCCAGTGAGAGCCGCAGAACTCTTGGAACAACTAGCCACCAGCAAACAACCCATCACGACAAATGCGTAACTAACATTTCTGCACCAGCAACACGGAATGGGAAGGTCGAACAACCTGACTCAATCGAGTCAAAAACTTCTTCTTAAACTCTCCGTTCCCTGCTGAAAACTCTCGCCCAAAAAGATTAGCAACCTTCTCCTTCAGCGACATAAATTGATAGCTTCTAACTGGGGTGTACCAGATTTTTCTGAATTGTTCAGGTGAGAAATATTGCAGCGGACGGACTTCGCCCCCCCCAACCAACCCACTGGCACGAAACTTGTCGAAGTTGTAGACAAAGCCACCGGGTTGCAACTTCCGATAAATTTCGGTAATCAGGTTCTTCCGGCTCTCAACATCTTGAATTTGAGAAATGACACCTGCCATTGAAACCCAGTTAAAACTTTGGTCAGCAAACGGCAATGCCTCACCCTCGTAACTCAAGAAGTTGATAGCTGGATTTAATTTCCTGGCTAAGTTAATCGTCCCAGGTCTCAAATCTAGCCCGGTCAACTGCTCTGGACACAAACCCAAATCCAGGTACATTCGAGTACTGCGCCCGTTGCCACAGCCTAAATCCAAAAGTTTCGCAGTTTCCAGGGAAATGCTACTCAAGCACACTGCTTTTGCTGTGTAATAGAGCAAACTGAGGCGATACGCAATCTCGTATTCACTCTTTACCGGATTCCAGGTATCTGCCTCATCAGGCTCCAAAACCTCGTAATCGGAGAGCACCTGTTGAGCCACTTGACCAAGCTGATTGCTGACCTGAGTAATAGATTCCATACTTATCCCTGCGAGTAAGTTCCAGCAGGATTATAAAGTGGCAACCTGGTTCAAGCGGATTAACTAGGACACATCCCACCCGATAAAAACTCACTCTGCCAAAAACTGAAGCACCGCAGTAGCAACTTTGTCAGGAATCTGGTTCATCATGCAAATGGTGCCATCAGAAAACTCAACAACCTTTCCATGGGGGATGGCTTGAGACAGGAAAAAGCGGTCTTTTGCCAGTGCCAGTCCAAGCCGCTCAAATTCTTCCATGTCATCAATGCCCCAGAGAATTAGCGTCGGCTGCTGAATGGCGCGAAAACGATCTGCCGCATCTATGCAGTAATTGCCCACTGCCCACACTGCATATAATGGATAGCCAAAACATTTCAGATCATCCAACACCCAGCGATGATTCAACTCCGCCGAGCCAATATAGCGATCGCGCGCATTCCAGCGTTCTAGCAAATGAGAGCCATCCGCTTTGATCACAAATCCTTCTTCAAATCGGCGTATCAGATCAGCTTTGCCAGCTTCACCAAACCCTGCAACGTTGCAAAGAATTAGTTTCTTAATTCGGTCTGGATAGGAGACAGCAATTTCTCCAGAAACGAATGCGCCTGTATGATTTCCAAGCACGTTTGCTTGAGTGATATGCAATTCGTCTAGTAGGGCGATCACAGTCTTTGCATAGTCTGCAACTGAGTAAAGTCTGGGTGGTTTATCAGAATCTCCAAACCCCATAAAGTCCATGGCAATGACGCAATAGTGTGGAGCCAGCAAGGGCATCAATTCGCGATATTCATCACTGCTGCGTGGGTTCATATGTAACAGCAACAGTGCCTCTCCTTCTCCACCAATGCGATAGTGAATCTGTCCATCGGCAGTATCCAGAAAGGCACGTTTAATAGGGGCACTCATGGGGCTATCTCATTTCGATATGACCCTTTATAAAGTAGCCACCAAAATCTTGCAACCGCATCCTCCACCATTGCAATTAATTGTGACTGCCGCGAATAATGGCATCGGCGATCGCGCTTGATTGAGTACTTTTATCTTCGAGCGATCGCGCATCAGCAACCCGTTGATCTGCTTTTTGCGGAGGTTGAGTTTTGGCAATGCCACCATTTTGTTGCTCGTAAGACTCCAACGCCTTAGAAATCATGGCCATGCGGCGATCCTGATCGCGCCGAATACTTTCCTCCTTACTAATGTCGTCATAAGCTCGCAGTCCGGGGGCATCCCAGCCACCTTTATCACCATCCCAAAATGCCCACACCCGCGCTTCCAAAATTGCCTCGTCACCAGCCAATCCCTTTTCTTTTTTTGCCTGCGCCAGTCGTTCAATGTAGCCACCCTCTTCCGTCACCGCTAAGGGAGCCTGATTAATCAAGTCAATTCCATTGATTTCTTCCGCCACAGTTAGCGGTGCAACTCCGTGTTTTTCAGCTTTCGGCAGCATCACTGATTCATAAATGCGCTTGATCTTGGCAAGCTGACGGCGATCGCTCTCATCCGGCGACAAATTTTCCTCATTACCAAACTGATAAGAAAACGTACCCCGGTTCCACACACCATTTCCCGGATCAACGTGCCCGTGGTAGTTTTGAGTTTTCCCACCATCTGCCGTGCGTGTGCCTTCCGCCGCTCCTACGGTACGGGCAACCAGCGATTCCGACCCTCCTGCAAACATATCACCTTGAGCAGAACTAGTTTTGGTTGAATCAATCGTTGGAGTCTGTGGTGGCTCAGATTGGGCAGGGGCAGCAGCGGCGATCGCGGCACTATTTTGAGTAGTGGGCATGTCCTTTTCTGAGCGCTTAGATGGAGGTTCAAAACTAATCGCACCGGATGCATCCGCCCAGGGATTGCCAGCCTTACCCGCTTCAACAGGCATGTCGGTTTGGGCAACATCTGCCGATGTTTCGCCTAGAACGGGGTTAGACTCCGCCTCAAAAGATTCATTCTCAAAAGATTCATTCGCGTTCGCCTGAAGCGGCGCGACAACTGTTGCAAGCAGGCTGATTGCAACTGGGAAGACTGAATTTTTCATGAACACTTACGACTTCGTGAGGAATTTTTCAATCGTGGGTTTGCTTGGCTCCACAATTGCCCAGGTGCCATCGGGTTGCTTTCGCAGAGTTGCAATATGAACCATTGAGCCGCTGCCAATCGTCTCACCCTGTCGATGCTCACCCAGCCGCAAATCAGTCAGCCCACATAGACGAAACAAATAAGCTGGAACATCGGGGCTGGAGAAGATCAAACACGCTCGTTGATCTTTTTGGGCGCGTCCATCAAAGGGGGCGTAAACGGGTTTGCCATCTAAGGCAATGGAGATGTCACCCAGTCCTGCAAGAATTGTGCGACCAGCAATTTGGGTTCCGGGTTGCAGTTTCCATTTTTGATAGACTTCAAGGTTAATTGTGTCTTCGGGATTAGAGCCGCGATCGCATCCCACCAATAGCAGCGCCAACGCAGCAATCAAGCCACTTAGGGTTTTAGCGACGGAAACTGAACGAGTACCCGGCATAAGACTCTCCCTCATACAACACAATCAACCAGGTTTTGGGGTCAAACGCCAGAGGATAGGCCTCCCGTTGAGCCATCGCGCCATCTCGCACCTGTACATTCGGCAAACGGCAGTAGGGCGATCGCATCACCTGCTGAATCTGCCCCCGGTTGGAACCTTCGGGAATTGCCAGCAACTTTGCGAGTTCATCACGGGATAAGACCGCTTTTGGCTCCACTATTTCCTGACAAATTTCCTTTACAGGAGAGGGTTTTGGCAGCAGCCCATTTAGATCAGCCACCAACCCAAGCGCCGCGACAACCGACCCCCCTGCTAGCATATACTTAACTCCCATGCCGCGATTGTTATGCCGTGCCATCTTTGCAAACCTCCGTTGACGTGTAGGAGATACACCTGAGCATCACTCCAAAGAGTAAGTACAATTGTACCACACGTCATCCGAAAGATGGCTGAAAGTTGGATTTCACCAACTCATCGCAATCGTTCCTCTTGAATCAGAGTACGTTGAAACAGTTGATGGTTCTTGAACCAGTGCCAGGTGCGGGCGCGGTAGTTATTGCAAGGGCTGATTTGAATCATTTCGTACAGGTAGAAGTCAGCGACAGTTTTGTAGCTGAATTTAAGAATCAACGTTGCCCCATCCGCTTCCCAGGCTTCGCCTTGAATGCGATCTGTATCAAACCAGAGTTTTTGATCCTGGTAGATGGCTGGAAAACGGTGCTCTTCGCGTTTGCCATCTGCCCACTTGTAGCGGTTGATTTGGTAATAGTCGTAACTGCCATCTGTGGGAAATTGGCATGTGAGATGGGAGGTATGTTTATCGATCATGCGCCCTTCTAGATCTAGCACTGAGTAAGTTCCTACCCAATCTCCTTCATGGCGGGCTAGCACGGGCATCGCGTCACGAATGCTGGACATGGCAGTTCGCAAAAATGGGGCGATCGCATTCTCGCATCAATCATTCAACGAGTCGAGAAATGCATCAAACTCTTTGCGAACAACTTGATAACACTCACACGCAGATCCCTCCAATCCTGAACGATCCAGAATGGTAATTTGCCCCCGGTGGTACCGAATCAACCCCGCTGACTGAAGCGTGTTGGCAGTCAACCCAACTGCCACTCGCCGCGCTCCAATCATCTGAGCTAAAAACTCTTGGGTAAATTGCAACTGATCCCGCCTGGCTCGATCTTGAGCAACCAACAACCAGCGACACAACCGCTCTTCTAAAGGGTGAAACCGATTGCAGATAGCGGATTGCGCCAGTTGTACAAGATAGGCATAACTATAACGTAACAATATGCGATATAAGCTTGAACTATAGGTCAAAGCATCTCGCAAGATTTCAACTGGTAACTTTAACGCTTCACCAGGTAACTGACAAATTACTTGATAGGGATGAATAGCCACACCAAAAAACGCAGGCAAACCCACCATTCCTTCAGATCCAATCATGCCAATTTCCGTAGAACTTCCCTCTTGAGTAGAACCCACAATCGAGATTACGGCAGTGGTAGGAAAGTAAACGGCTGAAATCAGCTCCTCCGGCTTATACAATACGGTATCGCTTGTAAGCTGAGTGATCGTTAAGTAGGGCAGGAGTTGGTCATATTCTGCGATGGGTAAGGCGGCGAGTATGCGGTTAGAACAATGATTTGATGAATTGAGCGATGTAGGCATTGACGGTATAATTCCTCACACAGGTTGCTGATGTCGCAACCCCACCGACGTAAAATAATACAATCACGATAAACACCACTTCCCTCTTCGTCTGCTTTCTGGAAAGCAGACATTGGCTAAAGGTGCTCTTATGCTCTTATTTAAAGTGTGTGAAATTCTTCCTGGTGTTTGACAGTGTTGGTAACCGTATGGGGCAGGTAACCCAAACTTCAAAGCATTTGCTATACGCAGATGACAGCATAGACAGTTGCGAGTTGATTGTTTATTTATTGCAAGAAGTAGAAGCATTTAACTTCAAGGTGACGTTTGCTGAAAGTGCAGCAAAGTCAATTCAGGTTGTTCAAGAGCAACGGTTTGACGTGATTGTGCTGGATCAATACTATCTAGACGGTACTGGAGTGGACGTATGTGGTTATATTCGTCAGATAGGTATCACCACCCCAGTAATTTTTTATACGGGTGATAGTCGTGATGCGACTAGGCAGGAAGCGATCGCCGCAGGAGCGCAGTTCTATCTCACGAAGCCTAGCGATTTGGGAGCTTTGGTGGATGCAATTGTGCAGGTTGTATCGGTGTAAGTCATCCTATTTACAAATTCCACCAGGGATCAGCGCTCTCATTGGTTTTCACTAAGTAAGCTTTTTGTCGTAAGAAACGCTTGATGGAGGCACCGCCCATCCGAGAACCTCCCAAGCCAGAAAACTTGAAGGAATTTTTTTCACCCTCGTAAATCAGCGCTGTGAGGGCTGCATCATTAATGCTAATGGCTCCTGCCTGAATGGCATCTGCTATGGGTAAGGCTTCTGCATCAGTGTGTGCAAATACAGCGGCACTGAGTCCATAAGCAGTATCGTTGGCAAGGTCGATCGCATCTTTCACGGTTGCAAACGGCATGATTGGCATGATTGGCCCGAAGGTTTCTTCTGTCATCACTTTCATTGAATGATTAACCTGGGTCAACACGGTGGGGCGACACCACAAACCCCCACTTAAATGTTCAATCGTTCCGCCACAGTAGGCGATCGCGCCTTTTTGGTAAGCGTCTTCCAGATGGTCGGCAATGATCGCAGCTTGCCTCTCGGCAATGATCGGTCCAATTGCCCCATCGTTCAAACCGGGATAGGCAAGATTTAACGCTTGAGCTTTAGCAAGGAGTCGATCTACGAACGTTTCAAAAATCGATTCAGCCACATAGATACGCTCAATTGAAAGACAAGATTGTCCTGCATTCACCACCGATCCCCACAAAATTGCAGATGTTGCCAAATCGAGATTGGCGGATTCCAACACCACTGCTGGATCTTTTCCACCCAGTTCTAAAAAGGCAGGAATAAAACGTTTTGTAGCAACTTCTGCAACTTTGCGGCCAGTGGCGACACTGCCAGTAAAGCAGATTAAATCAACCTGTTCTACCACCGCAGTCCCAGTTTCTCCGGCTCCAGTGATGTACTGCAAAATTGCCTGCAAATCGGGAATCGCGGTGATAGTTTTGAGCAAGGGCTGCACAAATCGGGGTGCAATTTCACTGGGTTTGACAATCGCCGCACACCCCGCCAGCAATGCTGGGATCAGATCAATCGTAGAAAGTAGCAGGGGAAAGTTCCACGGGCTGATAATGCCAACTAACGGGTAGGGAACGGCTGTTTGTTGTAGCTGAATGAATGGAATAACAGTATTTTTTTGGAATGTTTTCAGTAAGTCTGGAGCAAGGCGACACCAGCGATCGATATTATTCAAAAATGAGTTTAGTTCTAATTCTGAAACTGATAAGCGACCCGTATCTATCGTTAGTGCATTGATAAGTTCGGAAGAATTTGACGTGATCTGTTGCTTCCATTGTTGAAGTATTGCAATTCGATGTTCCAAACCCATTGCTTGCCAATGCCCCTGTGATTTACGAAGGCGATCGCACACCTGCTTCAACTCTTCTCTGGATGGAGGCGTAATCCAATCATCGATTTCACCAGTGCGGGGATTGCGAATGCCAATGGGATGATTCATAGGTGTAGGGGCAGTTCATATCTGCTAAAAAAAGGCAGGAGTTAGAAGGCAGGAGTTAGAAGTCTGGAATCAGAAATCAGAAGGTGTAGGGGCAGTGTTTCATACCTGCCCAAAAGGCAGAAATCCAGGAAGTGTTTAAATCATGCCTAAATCTGATAAGCGCTGAATTGCAGTTTGCTGAGTTTGGATGAAGTGCGATCGCTCAATGTTGCCAGTTTGCATGGTGTTTGATGGGTAAATGCTGTGTTTGGTGTAGCTGTCGGCGTACATTTCCAGGCGTTGGCGTGCCAGAAGGTTGGTCAATCCGGGGCGACGACGGTAACGGCGCAATGCTGCCAGGTCAATTTCGGCAAAGGCTGCCATGCTTTCTCCGGTTGCGGTTTCTGCCAATACCAGCCCACGATAATCAATGATTTTGGAACCCCCATCAACTGAACCAGGGGGAATGGCGCTGTTGAGCAGCCCGCCCGTGTTTGCTGAAATTACGTATGCCAGATTTTCTACAGCACGGGAGATCTTGGCAGCTTCTTTGGGCGATCGCTCCTTACCATACACCTCCGAAGTGGGATGGAGAAACACTTCAGCACCCCGCAACGCTAAACAGCGCGCCAGTTCAGGAAATAGAATTTCATCTGACGCGATCGCGGCTAAATTGCCGATCTCCGTTTTGGCAACGGGAAACACCCCCTCCAATCCGTAGTGCTCCAGGTATTGCTCCCAAACATCGTGGGGAGTGGGCGCAAACATAGAATTTAGCCGACGATAGCGCAACACAACATTCCCAGAAGGGGCAATCACAAAGCAGGTTTGGAAATACAAACCAGGGAAATGTAGGTCGAGTTCGTAGGCGTTTCCAGCCAGAAAAATTGCGTGTTTCTGGGCAATTTGTCCCAGGGCTTCGTATTCGGGTCCGGCAATTTCAATGCAGGCTTTGTCTGCCCATGCAGCGATCGACTCTCCCATAGGGAAACCTGTTAAAAAATATTCAGGTAGAACCACCAGCCGACAATCTGCTCCAATAAAGGCGAGGCTGGCAGCAATTTGAGGATTAAGGCGAGTGATTGCTTGCCGAATTAGCGCGGTTGCTTCGCGGCGATCGCGTGCCTGGTTCACAGCATGGCAACTTGTTTGCAGGGCCAGGGCCCGGTAAAACTCTAAAAAAGGAGTGGCTTCCATATTCCGCCGTCCAAAAAGGAATTTGCTTCACGATACAACAAATTCCTGAATCAGTTGCCGCCACTGATCGTAAGCAATGCCGTTAAGATGCAGTTCATCCTGGCTATACTGCGAATCTAAACTGCCGTGTTGATTGGCAAAGTGAGGAAACAAATCAATGTAGATGCAGGAAAATGCCACCGCTAATGTGGGCAATTGCTGGTTGACGGCAAGAATATTAGCTCTCAGTTCTGGGCTGTAGCGGCGATCGCCTACAGGTAATAGGCTTTGAATATATAGCTGAGTTAATGAAGATTGAGCACGAAAACGAGTCAAAATCGTAGTGTAATTTTGTATAAGTTGTTCAACAGAAATGTCTCGAATTAAATCATTAATACCAATCATGAGAAAAACTTTATGCGGTGTAGATTGTGTAATCGAGTCGAGTCGTTGTAGTAGCCCTGCCGTGGTATCACCTGAAATTGCTCGATTTTTAATAGAAATTGAGAGAAGTTCTGACCATTCTGCTTCATTGGTTAAACTATCGCCCAAAAACACAATATCGGTTGGTTTGATAGTTAAATAGGCGAACTGATTAAGACGATGAACATAAAAAGGAACGTTACTGAAATCTTCATAGGGATCAGAACTGCGGATTAACTGAAGTTTTCTGCCAAGATAAGTCCATCCACCTCGCCGGGCAACAAAGATTGAGAATGCTGTAATGAATAAACCGTTTAAACCAAAGGATACAAGCCAAAGAATTGATTGCATGGCAGAAAGAATGCGGGTTCGCATCTACTGTAAAAGGGAGACGGCGATCGCCGTCTCCCTTTTAAAAATCTTTTCAATTTTGTAGTTTTGGTCAGAACACTTAAAACAAAGAAGAGCTGCAAAGCCACGGGTAGGCGTGCTGACTCGCCTTCGCCACGCTACGATAGCTACGACGACATCAGTTATGAAGGCTTTGAATGCCAATCTCCGTCCTTACCTTTCTCATATTTTAGAAACCAAACGATTGAAGGAACGTTGTAGGGACGCTCCTAACGCCCCTACACGTTCAGATAATCTTATGATTCAGAAAGGGGCTGGGGTCTGTGCAGTCCTTGCTCCATAGGCTTACGGATGAATTTGCCATCTGCACCACGGGTGTAGATTTCGCTGTGCTCAATACTCTGCCATGCCACTTTCATTGCAGAGTCACGATCGCCGTTGTTTTCATAAATACTGTTGTAAGCCGCAATGAAAACTTGTTGAGCATCTTCTGGCAAAGCTTCACGTACATCTTGCGGTAAAGTGTCTACCGTCATCTGCCCTTGAGAAGCATCAGGGCTTTGCATTGTGCCGTGTTCGCCTGCACCTGCATATTCATTAATTGCTTCTTCAACTTCAGGAATCTCTTCTGCGTTTTCTCCCTGGAATTTCTTAATTGCATTCTCGTCCATAAAAACCTCCAAATGTTTAGAACCATAAATCTAAAACTCATTGTATGAAGGTAGTTTTTTTTCTTCCTCCCCCGTATGAAAGAGAAACTTGTAGATTAGTATCTGCTAAAAGATTGGGAAAAATTAGCTCCAAAAGTCTATTGAATTTAGACGTTTATTCTGTGTCAACGATTTCAAGGAGTTTTTGCAGAAATTGCTATACTGAAGGTTTAAACAATATCATTGTGTTTTTATTTATACCTTTTCATCAGGAATTTGCTCATTCAGGCAATCGCCCTCTCTCATGGTCAACGCACCATTCTTGTTTCATCTCTTTTCTCCAGAGTCATGGCTGATCTTGCTTTCAGGAGTGACGCTAGGCGCGATCGCCACCAGGTTACTGATACAAGTGTCCTGGTTGAATTTTCACCGTCAAGAGGATGTCGCCAAGCTCCAACAGTCGCAACAAGAACTAGAGCAAAGTAAACGAGACATTCAGGCCTTGCTTGATTCCATTCCCGATCATTTGGTGCGCTTGCGACGAGATGGCATTTACCTCAGTTTTATTAAGGGTGGAAATATCAAACTAATTGGGGAAGGGATGCTCGCTGCCGACGTTAGCATCTGGGATATTTTGCCTCCAGCAATGGCACGACACCGAATGGAATACGTAGAACGCGCTCTGCAAACGGGGGAACTGCAACTGTATGAGTATGAGATCGCAATTGATGGTGAAACACGCCACGAAGAAGCCCGAATTGCGGTTAGTGGAGTCGATGAAGTATTAACAGTTGTACGAGACATTACTGATCGCAAACGAGCAGAATATGCCCTTCAGCAACAGGCAGAACGCGATCGCGTTCTCCACAAAGTCACTCAAGCTATTCGTAATTCTCTCGATCTCAATACCATTTTCTCAACCACAGTTCATGAATTTGCCCATTTGTTACAAGCTAATCAAGCAGTTATTTATCAGTATCTATCCAATAAGCAAGTTTGGAGTTGTATTGAATCCTATCAACCCAGTTGGCTTTTAGATCAGAGCTTAGGAGCCTATTTTCCTGACCAAAACACTGATGTTTCAAGTCAGCTTAAACACCAAAAAATTGTGCGAATTAATCATGTTAACCAATTGAAAGATGAGACGAATCACAATCTTGGTTGTGCATTTCCGGCGGCATGGTTAATCATTCCTATTTACCTGAAAGAGCTTTGGGGATGTTTAGGGTTAGTGCGGCAAGAGCAACCCTGGCAAGATTCTGAAGCTGAACTTGCGTCTGCAATTGTTGATCAACTTGCGATCGCAATTCAGCAGTCAGAACTTTATCAACAAGTTCAACAACTCAACACGCATCTGGAACAACAGGTACAGGAACGAACTGCCGTTATTCAAAAAGCATTGACCTTTGAGGCGTTGCTAAAACGAATTACCGACAAAGTTCGCGATAGCCTGGATGAAAACCAGATTTTACAAACGGCTGTAAATGAGTTGGGCACTGGGTTAGAAGTGGTTTGCTGTAATGCTGCTATTTACTCAACCGATCTCAATGCTCACACAATTACCCACGAATATTCAACTCAGCACTCCTTTGGTCTTGGACAAAACATTTTATTTGCAGATTGTTCAACACCTGAAATCTTCCAGCAACTAATCTTGGGTTACGAGTTCCAATTTTGTTTTCCCACTGATCTGTATGCTCCTAATGAGGTAGGGTTTCATGCGGTGCTCGCCTGCCCTTTATTGGATGATCAGGGGGTTTTGGGGGATCTCTGGTTGTTCCGACAAAAACACGACCATTTTAGTGATCTGAAAGTACGAATTGTGCAGCAAGTGGCAAATCAGTGTGCGATCGCGCTGCGGCAATCTCGGCTATATCAGGCATCACAGGCGCAAGTTCAAGAATTAGAACGCCTCAGCCAGTTGAAGGATGATTTTCTCAGTACGGTTTCTCACGAACTGAGAACACCAATGTCTAACATCAAAATGGCAACTCAAATGCTTGGTATTGGCATTGAACAATTGGGATTAAGCCACGAGCGCGATCGCATCACCCGTTATCTGCAAATTCTGCGAGATGAATGCCAACGCGAAACCGATTTGATCAACGATCTGTTGGATCTGTCCCGCTTAGATTCAGGTTCAGATCCCCTCATCTTGCAATGTATGCACCTGCAATATTGGCTACCACACGTTGTAGATGTGTTTGCCGAACGGGTTCATACTCATCAACAACATCTCGTCGTAGCGATCGCAGACGAGCTTCCACCGCTGACAACCGACTTTGCTTACCTGGAACAAGTACTTGTAGAACTTCTACACAACGCTTGCAAATACACTCCCGCTCAAGAAACCATCAAAGTGGTTGCTCAATGCATCAATCACCAACCCACTGATAAAGGACTCGCACCCCATTCTACAGAGTTGAGAAAGATTCAAATCAGCGTAGCAAACTCTGGCGTGGAAATTCCAGCATCAGAATTGAAACACGTGTTTGATAAGTTTTACCGTGTTCCCAACAATGACCCCTGGAAGCATGGTGGCACCGGGTTAGGATTAGCACTGGTGAAAAAAAGAATTGAACGCTTACAAGGTAGTATCACTGTCACAAGTGAAAACAACTGGACGAATTTCATCATCCAGTTGCCTCAAGAGGTAGAGTGCTTGGAATTAATTACAGCCCTAACAAATCATCCAGTTCGTTGAGTGCATCACAGGAGGATGGCTGAGACTTAGACTTCGCCGCCCCATTGGGTACCGCTGGAGGTGCGACTGGTGGTAAAGGTTGTGACTCTACTCCAGAGCGTCGTCCCAAATACTCATCGGCATAGCGACGAAACACTGCTTCAACGGCTGCTCGTGCGTTTTTCAAGCCCCACTCCTGGGCGATGATCTCCGCTTTTTCTAACACATCCTGGCTCAGTCTTATCTTGTTGTCATACATAGCTGCAAACCTTCTGCGATCGGGAACAAACCACGGACGTTCGCAAATTGCGGATCTGGAATCACTGCAAATAGTTTGCGTCCTGCCAGTCGTTCAGTAATCAGATGAGAGCCGCCGCCTGTGACCAGAAAACGAGTAACTCGCGCCATATAGGGAGTGTATTGAGCCTTGACTGTTTGGAAAATGCCTCGGAACCACGGATCAAGATATTCTTCTAACCAGGGTGCCCAGGATAAACCCGTATCGGCGTAATTGTGTCCCGCTTTGAAGCCATCCATTACCAACCCTGGATCAACCGTGGTGCCCAGCGCATCGGTGAGACGGCGATCGAAGCTGATAGACGCAGCCAATTCATAAGACCCGCCGCGATCCATGACGTTCTCATCAATCACTTCTCCTTCGGCATCTACCAGACGCGTTAACCAGGTGCCGCCGCCGATGTCTACCACAATTGTGTAGCCATTATCGGGAATCAATCCAAGCCTTTGAGCGTAGTAGTAAGCGCCCATCCCTTCTCGCTCAACGTTGACCTGATCAACCGTGACCTGGAAAGGTACACCATTACGCTTAAATTCATGTACACCCATTAGCTGCGATCGCAAAGCTGCTTCATTCCTCGACAGTTCCGGCGTAGAGATGTGGAGGTTAAGGGAAAATTCTGTGTTTCCATCCCACGATTCTAAACACGCATAAAGATGCAACCGCGCTAATTCAACCTTGTTTTCAATCACCGTTTGCTGCTGTCTACGATATTTGTATGCTTGCACCCCAAAGTGGTAGCGAGTGCCATCTGGCATTTCAATAAGCGGTGAAGTATCTAGAAAGCGAACCGGATCACGTCCCTGTGGCAATTGGTAATGAACAGAGCGAATGGCTCTGGGACTGTTTGTTCCATCCCAAAATTTGAGATCATAATTTCCAGCATCCAGTGCTAAGGTACGCGTAGAAACACTGGGCGTAGCAGGCTCTTTAACAGCCTTAGCGCGTCTTGTTTCGGTAGAAGTCATGGATCTTTCTCCAGAGGTGGTGCGAGGCAAGTGAACGGACTATAGGTAGTGTCCTCAATGGCTGAGTTTGGGTTTCCTAACCCTACACGCAGGGACGATTCATTCTACAGCAGACTTCTTAATTTGCTAATTTGATTTGCTAACATTTGTCCCCATTCGCGGTCGAATCAGCCCATAAGTACAAGTGTACTTTAGCGATCTTCCTTTTGGATGTCAACTTGGAAAATAATTGCCCCGCAGGAGAATAACCTCTTGGTGCGTTACGCGACGCTAACAGCGACATTTTAGGCGAGACATTTTATACGAGGGCGATCGCGTCCAGGGTTCTGGCTAAGTCATCAATGTCGATTTCAAATCCATCGGCAACAGGGTTACCAATGACAAAGGCATACCGTAGTCCTAAACAATCGGTGTAGTCTTTATAAACGTTGTTAAAGCGGTAGGGGGGTTGCAGAGTTAGCATCACGCCGTTTTCTGACATCGGAAATAGCCCATGCACCAGTTGACTTCCTTCTACGCCAACTACGATTCTAGCTCCCAACGTTTTTTGCACAATTTCTACCGCAGACAAGGTTTCAGCATCTAGAATCGTAAAGCCTTGTGCTTGCAAAAATTGCGCGATCTTGGGTTCATTGAGCAGCGATCGCTGCACTCCCGTATCTTTTCGCAGAAACATGACTCCTGGATGGGTTGGAGAGGAAGCCTCTTGCTGAAGTTTTGTCCGCAATGTTTGATAGCGTTGCCGCTTGAATGAGTTCTGCCCAACATCGTCAATTATGATGAAGCGTTTACAGAAAGCTTGAGAAATCGGTTTTGTTTGAATATCAAACAAAGTACTATAGCCAATTTGGTGCTGAGTCAATGGTTTAGAAACAGTAACTGCGGTTGCGAGTTGCTGAGCGGCTAGAGTTAATGTCAAATCATCAGTGATCCAATGACCAAAAAATCGATTTCCTACCCAGGTACAGGCGAGTGCAGCTTCTGCAATTAATTCAGTCGTTCCTTGTTTTAAGAATGCTTCTTTTGTGGTAACCAGAACGTGTTTCATCGCCCCTTTGTAAACATATCCGCTCAGGAAATGTACATCTCGCAATTGATAGGCCGTAGTAGCACCGTGTTCAACTGTACCGCCCTGAATGCGAGTGAGTTCGTTGGCGTAGGTGGTGGTGTCGGGAACAGCCGTCACTTTTTCTAACGCGGCGGGCAAATAAATAGCGGGCGGATGGGTGGCGCGCTCCCCGGGACACAAAATCCACTGGCGATCGCACACGTCTTGATAGGTTTTGCGTCCCTGGATCAGACGCAGGATTCGCTGTTGTAAAGGAGCCAGATTCAGCATAAGATTTCAAGCGTTTGCTTCTAATTCCTCAATTCGCTTCTGCAATTTTTTGAGCGTCTGGTACATCTCCGGCAAACGGCTATAAATTGCGGATGACTTGAGATAGGTTTTGTGATCCACACAGGGGTAGCCAGAAACGATTTCGCCAGCAGCAACGTTGCCGTGAACTCCCGTTTTAGAAGACGCGATCGCGCCATCGCCCAACGTTGCCTCATTCGCCACACCCACCTGCCCTGCCAAAATCACGCGGTTGCCCACTTCTACACCGCCTGCCAGCCCCACCTGTGCGGCAAAGGCACAGCCAAATCCAATGTGGCATCCATGCCCAATGTGTACCATGTTGTCGAGTTTGGTTTGTTTACCAATGCGGGTTTCGCCCACAGCCGGACGGTCGATCGCCGCATTGCAGCCCACTTCTACGCCATCTTCCAACACCACATAGCCCGATTGCTGCATTTTGTACCAGCCCTGGGGTGTGGGCACAAAGCCAAACCCTTCAGCACCCACCACCGTCCCAGAATGAATCACACAATCTGCCCCAATTTGAGCGCGTTCATGGATCGTGCAGTTCGCGTGTAGAACTGTGCGATCGCCAATTTGTACGTCCGGATAAATCACCACATTGGGATGGATACAGGCGTGATTCCCAACCGCGACACCCGCCTGAATCACCACATGGGCACCGATGTAAACTGACTCGCCAATCGTTGCCGTGGGATGAATTACCGCTGTGGGATGAATTTCGGGCGCAGGCTGAAAGGGCTGGTAAAATAATGCGATCGCTTGAGCAAACAACAATCGTGGTTCAGCCGTTTCTAACCAGGCAATGCCGCGATCACTAGCGGCAGTTTGTAAAGCATGATTCTTGGGCAGAATCAAAGCACTGGCAGCGGTTGTTGCCACCTGAGCTGCAAATTTAGCACCATCGATGTAGCTGATTGTTCCTGGTTTTGCCTCATCCACCGCCATGACGCTCTCCAAACTGGGGTCGAGGTCAGGGTTAAAACCCAGGCTGGAATGCTCTAAGGAAATGCCCAGCCGTTGAACAACGTCACTAAATTTCATCGCTGATTTATTTGCAAACGCCGTCATCATCCTATGCCAAATAGAGACGATTGACTATGCAGAGTCTCAAGCGGGAAGGGTAATTGCCTGTCGCAAAGCTTCAATCGTTGCGATCGCGTGTTTTGCGGCAAGTTCTACTTCAGCTTCGGTGTTAAATCGGCCAATCCCAAACCGAATCGAGGCATAGGCCAATTCAGTAGAGCGCCCGATGGCCTGCAACACATGGGATGGAGCAGATTTCGCTGAGGTGCAGGCAGACCCAGAGGAAACGGCAACCACTGGCTGCAAACCCACCAGCAACGCCTGCCCATCCACTCCTTCAATGCTGAGGTTGAGATTACTCGCTAACCGCTGGGTAAGATGCCCATTGAGATGAACTCCGCCAATTTGGCTGAGAGATTGCCAGAGGCGATCGCGCAGTTGAGTAATCCGAGCGGTTTCCGTCTCCATCTCATCAATGCCAAGCTGCACTGCCGTTGCCAACCCCACAATTTGAGGCGTGTAGAGGGTGCCAGAACGCATTCCCCGTTCGTGCCCGCCGCCGTGCAGTTGGGGCGCAAGCTGCACCCGTGGATTCCGTCGCCGCACATACAAAGCACCAATGCCTTTGGGTCCGTAAATCTTGTGAGCCGTGAGGGACATCAAATCAACATGCATCGCTTCCACATCCAGCGGCACTTTCCCGATCGCCTGGGCCGCATCCGTGTGAAATAAAATCCCCCGCTGATGGCACAGTGCCCCAATCTCGGCAATGGGTTGCAACACGCCAATTTCGTTATTGGCAGTCATCACCGACACTAGAATCGTATCGGGACGCAGGGCATTTTCCAAATCGAGCAAGTCAACCAGCCCATCTGGTTTAACCGATAAAAAGGTGATATCAAAACCTAGCGATTGCAAATAGCGACAGGGATCTAGCACCGCATTGTGTTCCGTCTCCACCGTGATAATGTGCTTGCCTCGACTGCAATACGCCTCTGCGACTCCCTTGATTGCCAGGTTATTTGCCTCAGTTGCCCCGCTGGTGAACACAATTTCTTCGGGAGAGGCATTGATTGCCGTTGCCAACAGTTCTCGCGACTGTTGCACCGCTGCCTCAGCTTCCCATCCATACTGGTGACTAATGCTTGCCGGATTGCCAAAAAACTCAGTGAAAAACGGCAGCATCACCTCCATCACCCGTGGATCAACCGACGTTGTAGCATGACAGTCAAGATAGATTGGGCGTTGAGACATCTCCATAAGCGGTTTCGTCACGCGATGTATTTCGTTCAGTATGCCCAAATCTCGCGGCAGTTATCGATCTCAATAGACGAAAATGCCGCCCGTCTTTTGAATATCGACCGTTGAATTGCCAGGTTGATCGTCAGGAAGTTGGCGAACCGTTACAGTCACCACATTCTGGTTAGCAGAAACGCTGCACTTCAGGTTGAATCTGGCATCAACCGAATTGATCAGCAGGTAGATAGGTAAGGGCAATTGGGTGAGTAGCCCAGTCGCACCGGGTTGAAGCTGGCGAGGGGCAAACTCATTGCTGGTTGAAGCATACTCCACAGGAATTCCTGCTTGGTTTACGATCTGAACTTTGTATGCCTTTTGAGGATTAATGCGGGCAACGGGTTGCCAGGCGGCGGTGATTATGTTTCCAGTGGGAACGGCATTTGCCTGAACACTGACTGCTCCAGTTAAAACGGTCACCAGCAGGGCAGCGATCGCGATAGACTTCCGCATTACTTCACTCCTCAGAGGTTGCTCTGAAGCCAGTCTATCAAGTTTTCATCTCGCGCCGCGATCGCCCTACTTACACCGGAGAGAATTAAACACACCTGCCGCTTGTTTCTCGGCCTTAGCACCGATCGCCGTGACTGTTACCTGGCGTTTGCTGTTGTCAAAAATCGCGACGGCATCATACTTAACTGCATAAACCGGAGGAAGTTCAGCATAGAGAGTGAGTTCACCCGTTTGAATTCGCACGGGCACTGTGTTGTAGCAAAAACGCAACTCTTGAGTACGTGTGGAGATCACCCGGAAATCTTCACCAGAACGGTAGGAAAAGGAAAAGTCAGGCGACGAAAACAGATCAGTGGGTTGGGCTGGAGGTGATTCAGGTGGAGAGGGGGTAGGAGTAACCGCTGTTTCCACATCCAGGGGAACACGCGCAATAAAGAGTTCCGCCCCCGACAAGTTAGCCACCTCTGCTTCGGTGAGCTTGGCTGGATCTTTGAGAAACGAAGAACTGCTGACGATCGCCACCTTCGCCCCTCCCAGGTTGGCTCCAAACACCCCTTGAACCGCCCCAGGAAGCTGATAATCCATCAAGCTACGCGAAATCAAAAACGCCCGTTGAGGATCAGCAGCATTACCAAAAAACTTATACACCAAACCAGCTAACCCAATAGCAACCAGCAATACAGCACCCACCGTAATCGCGATCGCCTCCCAAATCGTCACCGGATACTGAGGCTGAGCTTGAGATTCAGACGTTTCGACCATAGAGTTCTCAGGGGTTAGGGGCTGGGGAGGATGGGGCAGGAATTGGAGATTAAGGATGGGTGATTGAGGAGGGGTAGGTTGGGTAATGGGTGATGGGGAGGGTGAGGAAGGCAATCTAAAATCTGCAATCTGCAATCTTCCCGCCTCCATTCCCCATCCTCTCGTTTCCCATTCCTCCGTCTACGCCTTCTTCAACCAGCTAAACATTGCCCGCAGGTCTTTACCCACTTCTTCAATAGGATGCTCAGCTTCGCGGCGACGCATGGCAGTGAAGCCTGGTTTGCCCGACTGATTTTCCAGCACAAATTCCCGCGCAAATTGCCCGGTTTGGATTTCTTGCAGAATTTTCTTCATTTCGGCGCGGGTTTCATCGGTAACAATGCGCGGACCGCGAGTCAGATCGCCATACTCGGCAGTGTTGGAGATGCTGTCGCGCATTTTTGCCAGCCCGCCTTCGACGATCAAATCCACAATCAGCTTCACTTCATGCAGACACTCAAAGTACGCCAATTCGGGTTGATAGCCCGCCGCCACTAAAGTCTCAAATCCAGCCTTGATCAAAGCACTCAAACCGCCACACAACACCACTTGTTCACCAAATAGGTCGGTTTCGGTTTCTTCACGGAAGGTTGTTTCCAGCACACCGGCACGGGTACCACCAATGCCTTTTGCATACGCCATGGCGCGATCGCGAGCTTGCCCAGAGGCATCCTGATACACCGCAAACAAAGCCGGAACTCCTTCTCCCTGCTCATAGGTGCGACGAACCAGGTGACCGGGACCTTTAGGAGCCACCATCACCACATCTACATCGCTGGGTGGCACCACTTGAGCAAAATGAATATTAAATCCGTGAGCAAACGCCAATACTTTGCCTTCCGTTAGATGAGGTGCAATTTCATTGGCATAAACCGTTTTTTGCACTTCATCGGGCAGCAAAATCATAATGAAGTCGGCTTGTTTGGCGGCATCTGCTACGCTGTGAACTGTCAAACCCGCATCTTTGGCTTTGATGGCAGATTTACTGCCAGGATACAAACCCACAATGACGTTTACGCCGCTATCCTTCAAGTTCAAAGCGTGGGCGTGCCCCTGAGAGCCATAACCAATGATGGCAACTGTTTTTCCATTCAATAAATCTAAATTGGCATCCGCGTCGTAATACATCCGCGCCATAGTGGGTTGTCTCCTTGCAGCTTTCAGTTCCTTTGCAAACTCTTAATCATATCAAAGATAGATGGAGATAGAGTATCGGTTGAGGTTTTGACACAATTTTGGGAAATGGGGGAAAGACAAATCCGTAGGAAACCTGGTGCTTACCTAGTGCACTGGGGAATGGGAATAGGGTACAGGGTGTGGGATATAGTGCAGAATGGGCAGAAATCTTTGAGCTAAGGAATCGTGTGCGATTTAGAGTCTTTTTACTGGCGGCAATGCTGATGCTCTGGCTGGGGCTGAGAAGTTCGGCGTGGGCATCGGTGCATCAGTATCCCGAAGGGGCAGACCGGGTAATGTATCGATCGCTCCAGACATTGCGAGATCGCACGGATCAGGCGTGGCAGTTAGTGCTATTTAAGCGACTGAAGGCAGGGCAGACGGAAAGTATTCATTTACGGCTAGTGGGGTTTCCGGGGGCGGTGGAGTTCAAGCATCCGGCACCATTGCGAATTTCGGGCAGCGATCGCGGTTGGGTGGCGGCAGATAGTTTGGCAGAAAATTCACTCTTTCCAGCCAATGTCGGCGAGTATGATGTGTTGCAACCGCTCACTGAAGCGTCCACGAGCCGGGTGCTTCAGCTCTTTTTGCCGACTACAGCCGGAGATATTGAATTGATCGTGCCATCTGCGGTTATGCAGGAATGGCGGCAGGTAGCGGCCTTTAATTAGGGCGATAAGCGCTCGATGATCCAGGTACCATTTTCGCGGCGGTAGCGGAGGCGATCGTGCAGGCGATTGGGTCGCCCCTGCCAAAACTCGATCGCGTCAGGCACAACCCGAAACCCGCCCCAATGAGGCGGACGGGGAATGTCGCGATTTTCGTAGGTGCGGGTCAGGTTTTCCAGTTGTTGCTCCAGCACTTGCCGATTGGGGATCACGCGGCTCTGCTCCGAAGCCCAGGCTCCCAGTTGGCTGCCACGCGGACGACTGCGAAAGTACGCCTCCGTTTCTGCAGCCGCAACTTTTTCAACGCTGCCCTCAATCCGTACCTGACGCTCTAACATCCCCCACCAAAACACCAACACCGCCTGGGGATTTTCGGTCAGTTCCCGCCCTTTGCGGCTCTCATAGTTGGTGTAAAACACAAAGCCACGCTCATCCACCCCCTTCAATAGCACAATCCGAGCAGAGGGGATGCCGTCTTTAGTGGCAGTGGCGATCGTCATGGCGTTGGGTTCTACCAGATCTGCCGATAACGCCTGTTTAAACCAGATTTGAAATTGCTGGATGGGATCGGGATGGACTTCCGTTTCTAGCAGTTGTTGACGAGTGTAACTAAGGCGGAGATCCGCAATGGAGTAGTCAGACATAGCTTTTTTACGATCGCCGGATGTTCATACAGCACCACTCGCCCCGCTTCCACAAAGCTGCAACTACCCAGCCATTTTCTTCTAATGTATCAGCAACGGGTTTTGCCTGATCCAGCAAAATGCCGCTCAAAGCTCCCCAGGTAGTGGATTTGACGAGGGCAGTCATTTGCGGCACCAGATCAATAATCACTTCTGCCAGGATATTGCACACCAGTCCATCCACGGGCGCATCAATCATTTCCAACAGGCGATCGACGCTCCCCTCTGCCACTATCAAACGGTCTGAAGCAATTTGATTCAGTTCTCGATTTTCCAGCGTCGATTTAACTGCCAAAGGATCGGTATCCACCGCGTACACCTTCCGAGCACCCAACATCAGCGCTCCCACCGACAAAATCCCCGACCCACAACCGATATCCGCAACCACCAGATCACGAGGCTGTTCAACCCCCACAGGAGAATCTCCCAGCCGCATTTCCAGCGCTTCCAGGCAGAGTTGGGTTGTGGCATGATCCCCAGTGCCAAAAGCAACCCCCGGTTCCAGCTTCAGCAACAAGCGATCGCGATGTTCTGGTAAGGGCAACCAGGCAGGATGAATCAAAAAGCGATCGCCAATTTCCTGCGGTTGCCAATGTACCTTCCAACTACTTGCCCAATCCTCCTCATCAATCAAATTCCACTGGATTGCAGGTGCCGACAACCCCATACACAGCGCATCTTGCCGCAGCAAAAGCGCCAACGCCGATAAATCCAGCATTTGCACCTGAATTTGAGGCAGGTAAGCACGCACCAAACTGGAAAAACCCTTACTCTCACTAGAAGTTCCACGACTGCCAAATTGCTGTAGCCGCCAGAAAATTGAATCTTCCAGCGTCGGGTCACACAGAATTTGAATTTCCCACCAGCTATTTGCCATGTCAGAAGGAGTCGAGAGAAGAGGGCAGGGGAGAGGGTATGGGGTATGGGGTGTAGGGGGATTTTAGCTTGGAGACTTTAGATTAGGTGGGGATTGGGGGAGTCAGGATGTGGATGAGGTGAGAGAGGTGGTGAAGGTGAGGGAGTTAGAGAGTGGATGAGTAAGCGAGTGAGCAACATTCCACCCATCTACCCACTACCCATTACCCCAACCCCTAGTTCACAACGTCACTGTGTACGCATCTCGGATGCCGGGGACTTTCAAGATCTCTGCCATGATGTTCTCTGGCAAAGGATCGTCGATGCTGAGTACCATGACGGCATCACCTCGAACGATTTTGCGCCCAACCTGCATACTGGCGATATTGACATTGAAGCTACCCAGAAGGGAGCCGATCTTGCCAATGATCCCCGGCATATCGCGGTGCATTGTAAACAACATATAGCGATTGGGGGGAACGTTCACCGGAAACTCGTCTACGTTGGTGATGCGAATTTCGGAATCGCCCAACAGCGCACCGGAGACGGAATGTTCGCCCAGCGAGCCTTTGGCAGACAGTTGCAATGAGCCGGTGTAGTCTTTAATGGCAGCATCGCGAGTTTCGATGACGTGAATGCCGCGTTCTTTGGCTTCCAGGCTGGCGTTGACGTAGTTGACTCGCTCTTGCAAAGCGTGGGAGAGCAGTCCTTTGAGGGCAGCAACGACGATTGGTTGGCTCTGGTTGGTTGCCAGTTCGCCCTGAAGCCGGACGTTGAGCGATTCAATGCGTCCGCCAGCGAGTTGTGCTACCAGGTTGCCCAGCGTTTCTGCCAGTTGCAGGTAGGGGCGCAGTTGTTCCAGCAGATCAGGACGGAGACCGGGGATGTTAACGGCTGACCGGGCGGGTAAACCGAGTAGTACATCGCGAATTTGCTCTGCCACGTCGATCGCCACATTGATCTGAGCCTCTTCCGTGGAGGCTCCCAGGTGAGGCGTTAACACCAGTTCTTTGCCCACACTCCGCAGGCTAGAATCGGCTTCTAACGGTTCGTTTGCGTAAACATCCAGCGCCGCTCCAGCAATTTTGCCCTGCTTTAAGGCTTCAACCAGGGCTTTTTCATCGATAATGCCGCCCCGCGCGCAGTTGATAATGCGGGTAGTGGGCTTCATTCTGGCGATCGCGGCTTCGTTAATCAAATTAGTGGTTTCTGGCGTTTTGGGCAGGTGCAGAGTGATGTAGTCTGCCTCTTGCAGCAAAATATCCAGGTCTACCAACCGACAACCCAATTGCTCTGCCCGCTCGTGAGAAACGAAGGGATCATACGCCAACAGCTTCATTCCCATTGCCTGGGCAACCGTGGCAACGTGAGCACCAATTTTGCCGAGTCCGACTACGCCTAGCGTTTTTTTGTAAACTTCAACCCCCGTAAAGCTTTTGCGATCCCACTGACCGCTTTTCACGGATTGATTGGCATCTGGGATGTAGCGCGACATACTCATCATCATCGCCAGGGCGTGTTCTGCCGCTGCGATCGTGTTGCCTTCTGGCGAGTTCACGACAATGATGCCTTTGCGGGTTGCGGCTGGAACGTCCACGTTATCCACTCCAACCCCGGCTCGACCGATGATTTTCAGGTTGTTGCCCGCATCAATCACATCTTTCGTAACACGAGTACCGGAACGAATCATCAGAGCGTCGTACTCTGGAATGATCTGAATCAGTTCATCAACTGGGAGATTAGTTTTTACATCAACCTGGGCGACTTGAGATAGGATGTCAATCCCAGCTTGGTCGATTGGATCGGAAACAAGAACCTTTGGCATGGCGGGCGAAGAGAATAAAAAACAGCAGAGTCGCCTGAGCAATGGGAACCCAACAATCCAATAAATTCACCATCCATAGAATATGGCTGGGTGAATTGGGGGTATCCCTCCACTCTCTTTCTAAAGAAAACGATTTGGGGGACGCGCAGAGAAACCGACTTTTTAACATACGTCATTTTGAAACCAATTCTCGAATTCTGCCTGATTTTTTAATTTGGGAATCGGGAATCGGGAATCGGAAAAAATATACCTGTAGGGGTAACGCCTTGTTCTTACCTCTGTAATGGCAAATGGGAAGTGGGTGGATTATCCGGCATCTGGGTAAAATGCCGTGATAGTTATGGTGTTCATTTAGTGATTTTTTGGCAGGTCTGTGAGTTTCCGTTTGTTTTTGGTTAGAGTGGCGATCGCGGTTCTATTTGTGCTTGGGTTGCAAAGCTGTGAATCGCTGGATCAGCTTTCGGCACCGATGGAACCCTGGTTAACCTCGGACGAGTTGGTGGTGCTTGTCAATCAGGCAGATCCGTTGAGTGTGCAAATTGGGGAATATTACCAGCAGCAGCGCCAAATTCCGCGCAGAAATGTGATTTCCGTGAATTTTGTGCCGGGTCGCGCTGAACTGTCGCCTGAGGAGTTTCAGCAATTAAAAGAGATTGTGGATGCTCAAGTTCCTGCTTATGTGCAGGCGTTTGCCTTAACCTGGGCAGAGCCTTATCGAGTAGGGTGTATGTCAATTACGTCAGCGTTTGCGCTGGGGTTTGATCAAGCCTATTGTGCGGGGGGATGTCAACTTACAAAGTCGAATCCCTATTTCAATAGTCGAAGTCATCAGCCTTATCAAGATTTGCGAATTCGCCCGACGATCGCGATCGCAGCAGCCGATTTTAACGCCGCAAAAGCCTTGATTGACCGGGGTATGGCATCAGACAACACCTATCCCACAGGAACGGCGTACCTGGTGAGCACAAATGACAAAAACCGCAATGTGCGTGCTGCCATCTACCCTCAAATCAAGCAATATTTATCGTCCCGGTTCAATATTGAAACCATTAATGCCAACGTCTTGCAAAACAAGCCAGATGTGATGTTTTACTTTACAGGATTAGCTGAAGTGAATGAGTTGACCAGCAACTACTTTTTGCCAGGGGCGATCGCTGATCATCTGACTTCCTTCGGCGGCATGTTAACAGACAGTTCGCAAATGAGCAGCCTGCGGTGGTTAGAAGCGGGCGCAACAGGCAGCTACGGCGCAGTGGTTGAACCCTGCAATTTCCCTCAAAAATTCCCCAATCCTGGCATTGTCATGACGCACTATCTCAACGGCGACACCCTGCTAGAAGCCTACTGGAAAAGCGTTGCTATGCCCGGTCAGGGAATTTTCATTGGAGAACCACTGGCGCGTCCATTTGCAACCTATCAATGACTCCATCACAATTTTTTGGCTTTGCCAATGTACATGACCGATTGATCATTATTCATTGTGACGTTGAATTGACTCATTTTTCGATAGTGCTGGTAGGCAGCGATATGCTCTATCAGCGTTTCGCCAAAGATGTTGAAGCCTTTGATCTCGATTGATTGAAAACCAAGTTCACTCAAACTATTGCTCAACTCCATTGGTTGAATAAATTTGTGCCAATCGTGAATAGCACACGGAATTTCACATATAGCAAAGTGCTGAGTAATGAGGACTGAGTGCTGAGAATGCAATCCAGTCACTTCAGGACTTTCAGCAGTTCGATAGTCCTAACCCATAGCAGTACTGCTATAACAGATCTTCCAGTAACCAAATCATGATCAGTCGAGATTTGAACGTGCGATTCCCATTACAATTGATGATTTTTATCAGATGCTTGCAGTGCTACCACGGGTAGTTGAGCCAGCCAATCGTTTAACGTTTGAGTCGAGTTTTGCTTCCAGACAGTGTAACTCACTCGGACGCGATCGCTGACGTACTGATGCAACAGCTCATCCCAAACGTCAAACTCTGCCGTCATGCGATCGTGCTCACACGTTAACTTCTTCTGGTTCCTCAAATTTTACCGGATTGCCAGCATGATTCATTTCACGTGTTGCTTTCGGCTCATCTTCCAGTTCAAAATCATCAGCCACCGCAACCGCTTCCGCCGCCGCCTCTTCTGCTTCTTCCTCTATTTCTTCTTCCTCATCTTCCTCTTCTTCATCGTCTATTTCCTCATCTTCCTCTTCTTCCTCTTCTTCATCGTCTATTTCCTCATCTTCCTCATCTATTTCTTCTTCCCCATCTTCTTCTATCTCATCTTCCTCTTCTTCCCCCCCATCCCCATTTTCTACTTCTTCTACTTCTTCTTCATCGACTTCCGTCAATGTTGCGCTAATCGCTTCAGGCTTAGCCGATACTACTTCCAGTTCCTCATCAGTCGCTTCAAATTCCTGAGTTTCTGAAGGGTCTGAAGTAGTGAGAGTTGCGGCGGCGATCGCAGTTTCTGGCGATTCTGGCTGAGTGGCAACAGGCTGAGATGGTTTTTGGGTGGGAGTGACAGGCTGAGGAGAAGGGGTTGGTAAATCGCTGAATGAATGAAGATTTTTTTGCGATCGCAGCAAACGAATAATGCCGCTATCAAGATACTGTTTGTTAGCTTGCCGGGAAAATTCCACAATCTTTTGCCCTAAACTTTCCCCGTATTGCTGTGCTGCCTGAACTGTTTCAAAGGATTGCTTAGAAAGGTCAGTCACCAAATGACTCAATTCTTTATTGCCACTCCGAGTCGAGGGACTAATTCCGCTCTCAACAATTACTTTTTTTGCCCCTTTCTTGATGGCTTTCTCAATCGTTTTGTTGGGAATAGGTTGAGACATTTGGGCGTGCTTCCTTCCTTAACAGCGCGTGGATATAACTCAGGATGAACGCTCTTTTATCCTGAGCATTTTGACAAAAACAGAGTCGAAAATTGAAGAAATTTTTCTAACGATACCGTACCTTTCCTTGTTTACTATGCTGTCCTCAATACACGCCAGAAAAAATTTGCCTGCAAATTCAGCAACGTCAGTTGACTGACCATCGCTACACAATGAAAGATGCGTCGTGGCAGTGCCCAACGCATCCAGTGTGATTTTTTAACGTCCAAGTCTAGAGAGTTTAGCCGAGAAAACTTTTACCGAACCAAGTGCAGTACATCTCGAACCACGCTATAGCCAGCCATATCCCAAAACAAATAGGCAACAAACCCGATCATTGCCAGGCGACCGTTCCAAACCTCTTGCTGCGGATTCACGCCCACAAGCCAAGCATTGCGATCGGCACCATTATATTCTTTTGCTACTGGAGGTACGTTTGTAATCTTATCGTTAGGGTTATCCATTGCTTTCATTCCAAACTCGCTTTGCAACTCATAGTACTGATTGTTTCAGGTGATACGTTCCATCGCAGGGCGCAATTTTGCACCATCTCTAAAGAGGGATTTAAGCTGTGTTCACGTTCAAACCCATCTTTTGTCTTT
>JACYLN010000149.1 GCA_015272515.1 Leptolyngbyaceae cyanobacterium C42_A2020_001
CCCCACGGGAGTCTGGCTGATTGAGCAGCACATTGCCCATGAGCGAGTGTTGTATGAACAGTTGAGCGATCGCTGGCAAATGGTGGTTTTGGAGCCACCGATCATTCTGAGTGAGTTAACCTCTGCCCAACTGGAACAACTGCAACGAATTGGCATTGAGGTGGAACCCTTTGGGGAGCAAACCTGGATAGCAAGAACAGCACCGACCCTGTTAGCCAAGCGGCAGGATTGCGCGGATGCGTTAATGGAACTGAGCTTAGGTGGGGATGTGCAAATGGCGCAAGCGGCGATCGCCTGCCGGAGTGCGATTCGGAATGGAACCCCGCTAACGCTTCAGGAGATGCAACAGGTGTTGGACCAGTGGCAGCAGACGCGAAATCCTCGAACCTGTCCTCACGGTCGTCCTATTTGCCTCTCCCTGGAAGAAAGCTCACTATCACGTTTTTTCCGACGACATTGGATGATTGGCAAAAGTCATGGGATATAGAATTGTGAAATGTGAAGAGTCTGCAAATCCGGTACAAAGACTTTGTGACACGCCTTTCTTAAAACCTGATTAGCCTGCATCCTGTTTCTGTTAAACGTGTTTAGTTGAATTTATGATGTCCGCCACTGAACTTCTTAATGCTGCGATTCAGCATCACCAGGCGGGGCAATTGTTGGAAGCCGAGCGATTGTATGAGGAAGCATTACTTCAGCAACCGAACCAACCCCAGGTGCTTTACCTGCTGGGGTTAGTAAACCATCAACGGGGGGATTTGGATGCGGCTGTGCAGTGGTATCGCTCTGCGATCGCATTTCAGCCTGACTACACCGATGCTCATAATAATTTAGGCGTTTTGATGGTGCAGCAAGGCAATTTGCAACAAGCAACTGTGCATTATCAGGCGGCGTTGCAGACAAATCCTAACAACCCCCGGGTGCACACAAATCTGGGTGTGATTTTGCAGCAGTTGGGGCAAATGGATGCCGCGATCGCTCACTATCAAACGGCGATCGATCTAGAACCCAATTTGGCGGCGGCTCACACGAATTTAGGACACGCCCTGAAAGAACTTGGTCAGCTCGATGCCGCGATTACCTCCTACAAAATTGCTCAACAGCTAATGCCAACCAACCCAGAGGCGTACCGCGATTTGGGTGATGCGCTGCAAGAACAGGGCAGATTTGAGGAGGCGATGGAGATTTACAATCGTGCGATCGCCCTGGTGCCAAACCATCTGGAGCTGCAAGGAAGCCGCATTCGCGCCTTGCTCGTATCGGGCAATTTGCAAGATGGCTTTCGGGAATACGACCATTGGCGTTTGACGGTTGCCTCCCGTCCTCGCGCCTTCATTCAACCAGTGTGGGATGGGTCGTATTTAGAAGGGCAAGCAATTCTGCTGTATGCCGAAACTGGCTCAGGCATGGGCGACGGGATTCAATTTATTCGCTATGCACCTCTAGTCACTCAAATGGGAGGGCGCGTAATAGTTGAATGCGACCCCTCGCTTGTGCGGCTATTTCAATCGGTTGCAGGTGTAGAACAGGTGGTTCCAACAGGTGCGCCCCTGCCAGAATTTGCAGTTCAAGCATCGTTAATGAGTTTGCCACGAATTTTTGGTACCACCCTTCCCACGATTCCTGCCCAAATTCCCTATCTCCAGGCTCCCGCTCCGACTCCATCCCCCATCCCCCATACCCTATTCCCTTTCAAAGTTGGTATTGTCTGGGGCGGCAACGCAGAGCATAGCCACGATCGCGATCGTTCTTGCCCGTTTGCTGGCTTTATGACATTCCTCAAAACGCCTGGTGTTGCCTTCTACAGTCTGCAAAAAGGGTCTCACCGAGCAGAGTTAATCACGGATGGTGAGGTCACGATTATGGACGTAAGCCACCAACTCAACGATTTTGCCGATACGGCAGCCGTGATGACGCAACTCGATCTGATAATTACGGTGGATACGGCGATCGCTCACCTGGCAGGCGCGTTGGGTAAACCCGTCTGGATTTTGTTGTCCGCTACTCCCGATTGGCGATGGCTAATGGAGCGGTTGGATAGTCCCTGGTATCCCACGGCGCGCTTGTTTCGACAAAGTCGTCGTCATGACTGGCGAGGCGTTTGTCAACAAGTTGCAGCAGCACTGGAGGCAGAAGTTGCAGGGTTTCGACAGGAGTAACTTCTTTCCTTTGATGGAAGCCAATTCTGATACAGCTACAGTAGTTTAGAAAAGTCTATGGTTGCGTTGTGAATTCCCTTGAATAGTTATCTCAGCCAACTGCCACTCATTCTAGCTGGTCCAGTTTTGCGCCGGACTGAGCCAGATGCTGTAACGGTATGGGTCGCGTTAAAACAATCTTGCACGATGACTCTCAGCGTTTTTGCAACGAGCGATCGCGGTGCAACTCTGGCTTCGACGCTGCTGCAAGGAACGGGGGCTACGGTTGCGATCGGTCAATATTTGCATATTGCAGCCATAACAGCGCGATCGCTAAACGGCAACATCCTTCAACCAGGGCATCTTTATGCCTACGATTTGACCTTTGATGGAGTTGAGAATCACCCCTCCCAAACACTTCAGCAGGCCCTAACTTCCGCTCTATCACAAAACCCCACGATTAGCTATTTTGAGCATCAACTGCCAACGTTTTCCCTGCCTCCACAAGATCCTCGGCAGTTGCGGTTGGTGCATGGTTCCTGTCGCAAACTTCACGGCAAAGGGCACGATGCCTTACCCATTTTGGATGACCTGGTTCAGCACAGCGCAGATTCACCAAACGTCCGACCCCATCAGCTTTTTCTCACGGGCGATCAGATTTATGGCGATGATGTTGCCGATCCGCTTCTGGCAGCCCTGACCCCACTGGGAGAAATCTTGCTCGGTTGGGAAGAAGCCTTACCCATCGCATCCGCCACCTCCGACTCGACCACTTCCAAACCAAGTGAATTCAAGCCAGGAAACCGCAGTCACGTTGCCGAGAAACAGGGTGGTTTTACGGCTGGGCTACACAATAAAGCTGCTTATGCAAAGAGTCATCTCTTAAGTTTTGGCGAATACTGTACCATTTATTTGTTTGCCTGGTCTCCGGTGTTGTGGACGGTTGCCTTGCCAGCAAATGAAACTGCCCGCTCCACAAACTTCTTTGCTCCTGAGGTGCTTAATACTAAGCCGGAAGCTGGAGACACGTCCAACCATTCTAAACAGGCAAAGGCTGAACGCTGCACCCTGCGGGATTTTGCTCACACCGTTTGGAAGGTGCGCCGTGCTTTAGCCAATGTACCAACCTACATGGTGTTTGATGATCATGACATTAGCGACGACTGGAACCTGAATCAGGCATGGGGTTTACGCGTGTTGGGTAAGCCTTTGGGCAAACGTGTAGTGCAAAACGGGCTGTTGGCGTATGCGCTGTTTCAAGCATGGGGCAATACTCCTGAGCAATTTTTAGTTGGGCAACCGGGTGAACGATTATTAACTGCCGTTGAGTACTGGTCTAAGTCGCAGGGCACGGATGAGGGCAGTTGGGATGCGATCGCTCGCTATCTGGGGCTTCCACCTACTGACCCAATGACAGGCTTACCTCGTTTACGGCAAGACGGGGAGTGCTGGGTGTTGGATCGTGATCTCCAGGCGTTAACCTGGAATTATCGCGTGCGAGGCACCTGCCATGAAGTGATTGTGTTGGATACGCGCACCTGGCGAGGCTACCCAATTCAAGAAAAGGCGACAGCACCACCCCGGTTGTTAAGTGCTTCGGCGTTTGAGCAGCAGCTCTGGAAACCCTTAAAAGAGGGCGATCGCGAAGCGTGTCCCGTTGATCTGACGTTGATTGTTGCGCCAACCAATTTGTTTAGCCTGCAATTAATTGATTGGATTCAACACTGGAACCTGAAGCAGCACAAAGTCTATGCCAATGATGTGGGCGATGCCTGGAACATCCACAAACCAGCTCTGGCAAAGTTTTTATCAACATTGTTCAAACATCGTGAGCACGTGATTGTGTTGTCGGGTGATATTCATTACGGGTCAGCGGTTCATCTGGAGTACTGGAACCATCCCGAATCTACCGATTCGGTTGAATGCAATCCCTGTGTATTGGTGCAGTTAACCGCTAGCGCTATCAAAAATTCGGAGTTGAAAACACGATTAATTCACACCAAGCTTAAATCACTGCTGCCAGAGGGCGATCGCATCTGGATTGGCTGGAACCATCCACCAGGTATGCAAGAAGTCTCATCCCATCCACTGCTTTCCGTCAAACACCAAAGCAGTTCTGACCTGGAAAACCGCCCTCAAGCTGATTGGCAATACCGAACTCAGTGGGTGCCACGTCAACCTGCCCAATCGCCTGCTTGGGGACGCTCTGTATCCTGGGTGCCCCTGTCTAACTCCCGGTTACCCCGTTGGCTGCGGCAAATGCTGGTATGGGCAAAGCAACTATGGTGCAACCGTTGGGTGCAGGATGGACATGAAGTTGTAGGGTTGAACAATCTCGGTGTGGTGTCGTTTGAGGAGTATCAACGGGGCGATCGCAATCAAGTGATTCAAGATCTTTACTGGTACGCTCCCTGGCAACCCAATCGGATTGTGTTCAGTCGATTTGCGGTCTCTCTGCTGCCGGGAAAACCTCAAAAATCAAACCGAGTTCAGCACCGCCGTACACTTGATTTCCACAATCAACCCCGGCGTTGAAAGGGTGGTAACGCCAACCCCTGTCCAGGTGGGGAATTGGTTCACAAAATAGCGATCTTTTACTTGCATAAACAACTGCAAGTAAGGAAGGGTGAAGGGCGGCTGTCCAGATGCCTCATACAATTCAGGGCTGGTTACGTGATAAGTCACCATTTCAACGACATGGTCAAAACTTGCTCCAGCGGCAGTCAGCACCCGTTTCACATTTTCAAACGTCTGGACAAATTGGGCTTCGGGATCACTTACTACCTGCATTGCGGCATCTCTGCCCACCTGACCAGCAATGTAGAGAGTATGACCCACTTTCACACCAGGACAGTAGTGAAATTTTTCATACAACACCTCCATTCCGGGCGGGATAATAACTTCGCGGGCTGGCATAGGACGATGAGGATAAACGACGAATGAGCGAACCATTACAAACTGAGCAATTCCAATCGACATTGGCGATCGCTCACCAAGCATTTGAGCATTTCCAACACGGGCTGGCAACCGGGGAATGGCAAGCATTTCTGGAGATGGTTACGGATGATTTTTCCTTTTGGTTTCCGATGGGACCTTTTCACGGATTGAACCAGGGAAAGGCGCGGGCAGCAGAATTTTTCCAATATGTTTCCAACACGTTTAGTAGTGGCTTGTTCATTACCCTTGATCGGGTCATAGCAAACGAAACCACCGTTGTATTCGAGTTCCGCGATGAAGGGCTAATGGCAGGTGCGCCCTACAAAAACCGGGTGGCGGTATCGTTTGATGTGCGAGGCGACAAGATTTGTGCCTATCGAGAATATTTTGGCAGCGATGGCAAATCGAATTAAGGTATGAACCTGGAAACGCTAATTGAACAACGCCGCCTGATTTGGGTCATTGGGTTTGATGATGCGCCGTTTGTGCGGGGCGATCGCGCGCCAGTGAATATTGAACACGCAGTCACTCGGCTCCCCGACCCGCTTCAGCGGTTGGAGGCAATGGGTCGCGCTGGAGAAATTCATCGATCGCCGCCGTTCTACTTTCAGGTGTGCGGAACGTCGCCCAACCTTGCCGCGATCGCCCTTGAGCGTCTTACAGATCGGGGTCATGTGCCGGAAGCACTGAGAACTGCCCACCTGATTACATCGGCAGTGATCAAAGGCGAAAGCGGTAACCAGGCATAAGGAAAGAAGAAATACGACTACAGACTAATGTATCATCGCGCCAAATTCTCGCGTTTTAGCGCAGGAACCATTAAGCCTGTAGCGTTATCAAAGTGAACTGCGTCCACAGTTCACCAGAGCTAAAGGGTGTATGCTCAGTTTTTAATTTACCGAACTGAGATAGATAATTCGGGGAAAATTCGGGGAAAATTCGGGGAAATTGTCATTCAGTGCATTTGTTTTAGTCGATAGCCCAAACCATGAACGGTTTCAATGAAATCGTCTGGAGCACCCACCGCTTTGAGTTTATGCCGCACGCTTTTGATATGAGATTTGACGGTCTCTTCGGTGGGGGGGTTGTCGAGCGACCAGATATGCTCAATGATGCCCGTGCGGCTTAATACCCGTCGCCCGCTCGATGCTAACAACTCTAGTAAGGCAAATTCTTTGGGTGTGAGTTGGAGCGGTTGCTGGTTGTAGGTTACTTCAAAGGTGCTGGAGTTGAGATGCAAGCTGCCCCAAACCAGCCCAGAACCCACCGGAATGCTGCCCCGCCGTAACAAGGCGCGAATTCGCGCCATCAGTTCTTGCAGGTTAAAGGGTTTGACCACGTAATCGTCGGCTCCGGCATCCAGCCCGGTAATCTTATCGGCAACGGTATCTCGTGCGGTGAGCATGAGTACAGGCAAGGTAACATTATGCTGCCGCAGTCGCTTACACAGGCTGATGCCATCCAGTTTTGGTAAGGTAACATCCAGCACCAGCAAATCGTAGGGCAGGGTTTCGAGCCAGTTCCACGCTGCTTCTCCATCCCTGGCAACATCGATCGCATACTGATAATCACGCAAGGCTTCCGTCAGCATTTCGGCGAGTTGCACATCATCTTCTACTACTAAAATTCGCATAATTCAGTTGGCTGCATCGTAGACCCGCATCATAGAATGGGCAAGCGCCTCATCATTTTAATCAGCGTTCTGGTCTTTCTGTCTTCATGAAATGGATTTCTCACGCTAAATGGTTATTGACGGGCTTTGGGCTAACTTCACTGATGATGGCGATCGTCAACGTGATTTCTTATCAGAACGCAATGCAATTGGTAGAAAGTACCAATCGATCGCTGCAAACCTACGAGGTAATCAAAAATTTGGTAGATCTGTTTGCCACGATGACGGTAGCAGAATCCGGGCGACGGGGTTATGTGTTTTTAAACGATGAGCAAGAATTGAACCGCTATCAACTTGCGATCCGTGCTATGGGTGTGGAAATGCAGGCGTTGCAGCAGCAGTTAGCAAAAAATCCAGCCCAAACCACTCGCCTGCAAACGCTCAACCAGCTTCTAGACCAACGGATTGCTTTGTTAGGGGAATCCATTCAGCTTTACCAGCGCGATCGCACCGCGATTCCTGCCCAAAAGCAGATCACCCACAGAAGCATCAACTTGCGGGGACAAATTCAAGCGGCGATCGCAGAGATGCAGCGAGAAGAAGAAAATTCACTGCGTCAATGGCAAACAGAATCGCAAGTCAATATTCGCACGCGAGTGTTGATAGAGTTCCTCGTTACCTGCTTTAGCTTTGCGATTTTAAGTGTGGTGTGTTTACTACTCTATCGGCAACTGATGAAACGTCAGGAAGCCGAAGCGCTGGGAAAACTACTGGAAAGAGAGAAAGAACTGAGTAATTTAAAGCTGCGATTCTTCTCAATGGTGTCTCACGAATTTCGCACGCCTTTGAGCATCATTTCGGGGTCAGCTCAAATGCTGGCAGAAAACAAACCAGAATGGACAGAAGACCGTCGCTTAAAAAACATTCACCGCATCCAATCCTCTACCCGTTTAATGACCCACTATCTGACAGACATTCTCACCCTTACCCGGGCAGAAGCAGGCAAACTGGAGTGCAACCCAGAGCCACTGGATGTGGAGGCATTTTGCTTGAACCTGGTAGAAGATTTGCAAGTGGCAGAGTTAAACGAACACCAGATCCAGTTCCAGAGCCAGGGGCAATGTGGGTTAGTCAACCTGGATGAAAAGTTGCTGTACTGCATTCTCAGCAACCTGCTACTCAACGCGATGAAGTATTCTGCACCAGGTTCCACGATTCAACTCAAGCTGCAATGTGGAGCAAATGAGACGCTGTTTCAGGTTTACGATCAGGGTATTGGCATTAGCCCGGAGGAACAACAATATCTCTATCAACCCTTTTACCGCGGTGTCAATGCTGCGGACATTCACGGAACCGGATTGGGATTAGTCGTGGTGCGGACGTGTGTGGATTTGCATCATGGGCACATTGAAGTCACCAGTCAAGCGGGTGCAGGGACGACATTTAGCATCTGGATTCCTCACGTTAAACTTACCCGACTTGCAGAATCTCGGAGTGCGATCGCATGACGGTTTCCTGGATTCCCCAATCCACAGAGGATGGCTCCTTCACTTTCTTCTCGGAAGAATTTGGAGAAGCATTTCACAGTCACTATGGAGCCAGAGACGAAGCGTTTCAGAAGTTTGCGACAGCAACGGATTTAGCCGAAAAAGCTCAACAGGGGCGATTACGGCTGTTGGATGTGTGCTACGGACTGGGCTACAACACTGCCGCGGCGCTGGAAGTGATTGGGGCGACGAATCCTACTTGTGTGGTGGAGGTGATGGGATTGGAACTGGATGAAACGGTGCCCCGCGCCGCGATCGCCCCGCCGTTAATCGATAGCTGGTCAAACTCAGTGCAGGATGTATTACGGGCGATTGCCCTTACCCATCACGCCGTCACTCCCACACTCAACGCCACCCTGCTGATCGGGGATGCCCGCCAAACGATGCAAACAGTGATTCAGTCCAGCTTTCAAGCAGATGCCATTTTCTTTGATCCTTTCTCGCCGCGTCGTTGCCCTCAACTATGGACGGTCGAATTTTTTCAGTTAGTTACCCGGTGTCTCCTCCCCACTGGCAAACTGGCAACGTATTCCCGCTCGGCTTCCGTTCGGGCGGCCATGCAAGAAGCAGGCTTGCACATTGGCACTATTCCTCTGGGCGAAACTCACCTGCCACACGAATGGTCACAGGGAACAGTGGGCAGTTTCGACGCGCGATCGCTCCAGCCTCTCTCCCTTATGGAGCAAGAACATCTCAACACCCGCGCCGCCATTCCTTACCGCGACCCCCACTTGAGCGACAGCGCAGACGTGATCCATCAACGCCATCAGCAAGAACAGCAGGCATCGCATCGAGAATCAACCTCCAGTTGGCGAAGACGATGGGGTATTTGCTAAACATTCAAACAGGTGTAGCCCAAACCGTTGAGAAAATTCTTCGCTCACTTTCATGCCGCGCACACTGTTACCCCGCTCATCCAGGGGTGGCGAAAAGACAGCAATGCCCATCCGCCCCGGCACTGCCACATTAGCCCACCACTTACTCCACTCTTGGCTGGCAACCCAACGGAATAGGGCCATTGTCCCGCGAAGTTATACATGCCGCAGGTATACATAACGCTGAGAATATCGCGAACGTAGCAAGGTGGTACGGCCTGTACACCTGTGAGCGGATTGGTGCCGTGATTGGCGAGGGTTGCTGCCATGACTGCTAGATCACAACAATTCACCATCAAAGAGCACTGTTGAAAGTAAAGATCGAGGGCTTCGTCCAGCTTTTCGTCGATCATGCCGAAGTTATACATCAGGTAAGCCATTGCCCGGTTGCGGTACCCGGTCGTGCGCTCAGACATAAAGGTAGGCATATCGATGAAGCTTTCGTGCCCAATATAGCGTTCAAACATCGCCAACATGCGATTTAGCCGTTCAGTGGGTCCCTTGCCCTTGATCAAACTGGTGGTGGCGATCGCGCCCGCATTCACCATGGGATTGTAAGGACGCTTGGATTGCTCATCTAACACAATCGCATTAAACGCATCCCCCGTTGGTTCGACCCCCACTTTCGATAGCACCAAATTCCGTCCGTGATCTTCCAGCGCCAACCCGTACACAAACACCTTTGAAATCGATTGAATGGTAAATAGCTGCTGCGAGTCACCCACCTGAAACAACTGCCCGTCTGCTGTTGCCACACAAATGCTGAACCAATCGGGGTTCATTTTGGCAAGTTCTGGAATATAGGTCGCAGGTGTTCCGGTTCGCAACGATTGGTATTTGTCGTGCAATTCATGCAGAACAGGTTGGAGGGTTTCTGGCAGAATGGAGCGGAATAGTGTGTTGTTGTGAGCGTCTGAATGAGTGGCTTCGATGGTCATTGGTTAATCGAACCCTGGAGAAAGGATGATTTCATTGTCGTCTAAACAGCCCCGCTTGCCGCTACCATCTCCCTTGATGATGTCAGAACCGGGATCGTTTGCCTATTTCACCATGCACGATCGCTGGACAACCATCGCCCGCCGTATCATTCCTGAAAATCAATATCCACCGGAGATTGCGGCCAACCTGGAAGCGTTAGTTAAAGAGTTATTGCATGGCAATGTGCGATCACTCAACGACGATGGTGGTACCGATGTGGCGACCTGGAATGCCAATTTGCAGCCATTTCTTGGCAAATCCTGGATTGAAATGCCCTGGTTCTTTGCAGAGGTGTATTTTTATCGCCGCATTTTGGAAGCAACTCAGTTTTTTGGGAAAGGTCAATGGCAGGGAGTTGATCCCTTTGCAGTGCAAAAACAGCGAGAGTTAGAGGCAATTTGTTCTAATCCAGCGATCTCGATTGCTGCCGATTCACAGGGGAACCCAAAACAATTCATTTCGCGACTGTATCAATCCTTGTGGGGAAATCGAGCTGACTTGAGCCTGAAGCCCGGTGAAACGCTCACTTCTGCCAGAGAGATTGAGTTTCGTAATAGTCAGCACATTTTGGTTGATGATGCGCCGGCGATCGCCGCCATGCTGGCAAAAAAAGCATGTACCCGTATCGATTTGATTGGGGATAATGCCGGATTTGAGTTGTTTTATGATTTGCAGTTAATAGAATTTTTGTTGACTACCCAAACAACTCAACAAGTTTTTCTACATCTTAAAGCACATCCTACTTTTGTTTCAGATGCCACGATTCAAGATGCACGAACGTTACTGGATACCTTCGCTAAGAATGAAGAAATATATCTCCAAAGCTGGGCAAATTTGCTAAAAAACTATCTTAAAGAAGAACGATTGATTTTAGGCGCTGATGAGTTCTGGACGAGTCCCTTTGCGTTTTGGCAGATGCCCGATACTTTATATCAGGAGTTTGCAAAATCTCATCTGATTGTGATTAAGGGCGATGCCAATTATCGGCGCATCCTGGGCGATCGCCAGTGGTCATTTACAACGCCTTTCTCCGAAATTGCCAGCTATTTTCCGGCTCCATTGGCAGCGCTGAGAACCCTGAAATCTGAGATTGTAGCAGGTCTGCAAACCGCTCAAATTCAACAGTTGAATAACGAAGATAGCGCATGGCTCACCAATGGTGATTGGGGGTTAATTCAGTTTGTTGACCATAAACAATCAGAAGAAGTTCCCTAAACCAATGGAATCTCATGAAATTTTCATGGTGAGTCGTTAGAGGTTGAAGTTTCCCCGAATGGATGATGACCTGGAAATGAAATTGGGTAGCCTATGCAGAGGGCTATCCCTTTCTGTCCAAATCATCAGTGAAGCCAATGAACCCAATTCGATTCAGTGCATTTCTGGTGCCGTTGATGTTCGCGATCGCGCCCCTATCAGCCAGCGCCCAGGTGCAAACCCTAACCTTTCAATGTGAGCAAGGTGGCTCCTTTGAAGCGCAGGTTGAAAAAGATCAAGCTAAAGTCAAATACGCCTCTGGTAAAACCGTTGGTCTTTTACCTGTAGACTCTCGTGAGGGTCGTAAGTTTTCAGATGGGCGCACATTGTTCTACGTCAACGGTTCTGAAGCCTGGATTGAAGTGAATTACACAATGGTTAATACCCAGTGCTTGGCGCAACAAGCCCCCACCACTGTTTCAACATCTAATAACTCTTCCGGCAATTAAAGATTCAATCGTGAGCAAAATGTTCGCAGTATCAATATTCACATTCTTTCTAGATCGTGAATATTGATACTCACGCTTCCCTCACCAGGCAAACCATCCCAATATTCAGCAGTGCCGTTCTTAATCAGGAGCCAACGTCAAACTCAGATGTTGGCTCCTACTTTTTTTAGGCTGCTTGCGTAACGAAGCCTTCAAGCCAGATCAATACGCGATCAAGTTGTGCCAGGGTTACCAGTTTCTTTTGCCATAGAATGACAGGTAACCGATTAAGATTTTTGCATTGCTCCAGAACTTGTGGAATTGAGTCTGCTGGAACTGCCAACTCTTCTTTGAGAAATTGAGTTAACTGTGCTGTTCTGATATCCATAGACTCGTTTTTACCTGTTGGTGAGATGAGAAAGTTAGTGACGCTGCAAGAAGAAACTTTTGACAGTTGTTTAGTCATACACTCAGACGAAAACTGAGAAAACTTGTGAGAAATATTTCCAGAATTGAATATAACTACTCTCCTATACTTCTTCGGGTGAAATGGTGATAATCCGGCATGGGCGATCGTGATACTTCGCTTTTTCAGAGGTGATACCTGTCACAATAGTTAATACACCCACCCAAGAGCTTTCCCGTTTGCCTACGTTTTGTTACATGAAATCTTAAAGTGATTGTAAAGATAGTCATTAATATTGAACAAATAGACGGACAAAGTCAGTTCTAAGGTAGGCAAGATCAGTTCTAATGGGAGCATGTCACCTTTGCGCCCTCAGCCTAACTTCCTCTGCAAGCCTGGGAGAAGAACTTTGAGCCTTGACACCCCTTTTCCAAAATTTGAGAGAAGGGGTGGGGATGAGGGGGAATCCAGAGACTGGCAAAACTGACATGCTTTCGCTCTAATGCCTGGCATTTTGGAGTTGCCTCAGTATAATGTGAGAACCATTATCACTTTAGGTAAGCATCGGTATGGTCACGACCGAAACAAACCACGCGGTTCCTGTCACTGTCTTAACTGGATATCTAGGGGCAGGCAAAACCACACTCCTGAATCGCATTCTGACTCATGAGCACGGGAAGAAAGTTGCTGTTATCGTGAATGAGTTTGGAGAAGTCGGTATTGATAACCAACTGGTGGTTGATACCGACAATGGCTGTATCTGCTGCACTGTACGGGGTGACCTGATCCGCATCATCGGCAATTTGATGAAGCGTCGCGACAAATTTGATCATCTGGTGATTGAAACAACAGGACTGGCAGATCCTGCTCCTGTGATCCAAACCTTTTTTATGGATGAGGATGTGCAGACGCAAACCAGCCTGGATGCAGTGGTGACTGTGGTAGATGCGAAGCATATCTGGCAACATTGGGATTCCGACGAGGTGCAGGAGCAAATTGCGTTTGCTGATGTGATCTTGCTGAACAAAACTGATTTGGTAACGGAACAGGAGCTAGACGAACTGGAACAGCGCATCCGCAGCATAAATGCGCTCACGAAAATCTATCGTACCCGCGATGCCCAGGTGGAGATGGAAAACATTTTGGGGGTGCAGGCGTTTGATTTGAATCGAGCACTGGAAATTGATCCCCAGTTTCTCAACGAGTCTGCCCATGAACACGACGAAACGGTTTACTCGATCGCCCTTGTGGAACTTGGCGCATTAGATGGCGAAAAGCTGAATAGTTGGTTAGGAGAATTGTTGCGGACACAAGGGCCCGATATTTTCCGTATGAAGGGGATTTTGAACTTGGCAGGGGAGGATTGCCGCTTTGTGTTTCAGGGCATACATATGCTGTTTGATGGCAGACGCGATCGCCCCTGGAAATCGGATGCTGAACGCAAGAATGAGTTGGTGTTCATCGGGCGCAACCTGGATGAAGCCAGACTGAGAGAAGACTTTCGCGCGTGTTTAGTGTGATGGCAGCAAATTGGCAAGACTTTCAGCCCATCTGGCGTGGGGAATTATCAGAGTATGTCACCGCGATCGCCTGGTTACCGAATGGCAAATCGCTGGTTGCGGGTTCGGCGGCGGGGGAGGTAATGCTGCTGCCAACTGGAACGAAAGAGGCGATCGCGCTGCAAACGGCAACTGGACAATCGATTGATTGCCTCGCTGTTTCTGGCGATGGGCGATTTGTTGCAGCAGGTGGGCAAGACGGAACGGTAAAAATTTGGCAAATAAACTCACCTGCGCCGGAACTCATCACCACATTAGAAAACAAGCCTGCCTGGGTGGATCACATGGCGTGGAGTCCAACCGCGAATCATCTAGCATTTAGTCTGGGTCGCTACGGGCAGGTGTGGGAAGCAGACGCTAACGCGATCGCCACCACTCTCAACTTTGAATCGTCTTCAGTGCTGGGGCTAGACTGGCACCCGGATGGCAAGTTTTTAGCCTTGTGTGGTCATCAAGGGGCGCGAGTTTGGCATATCGATGATTGGGATGACGACCCCCAATGGCTAGAAATTCCCTCTGCCAGCGTGGCGATCGCCTGGTCAACCGATGGGCGCTATCTGGCAAATGGCAACCTGGATGGCACTTTAATGATGGTGGAATGGCAACTGCCAGAAAATCCCTGGGTGATGCGAGGATTTCCTGGCAAAGTGCGGCAACTTGCCTGGTCGCAACCTATGACGGCGATTGGTTCACCCCTCCTTGCCTCTTGTAGTGCAGAATCCGTTGTAGTGTGGGAGCGCGATGCCGATGAATCGATTGGATGGGCAAGTCAAGTACTAGAAGCCCATGAAGGCACGGTGCAGGCAATCGCGTTTCAGCCCGATACGCTACTACTTGCCTCTGCGGCTGAGGATGGCTGGGTCTGTCTCTGGCACAACGCCCAACAACTGGTTCAGGTACTGGATGGTGCCCCCAATGGCTTCTCCTGCCTCTCCTGGCATCCTCACGGGCAGTTACTGGCTGCGGGTGGTCAAAACGGCGAACTGCTGATGTGGTCGCAATCCGCCGCTGGCAAGGGATTTAGCAAACACTAGAGCATTTTATTAAGGCACAATTAGCACGGGGCAGGGAGAGAGATTAATTACCCGGTTGGTGACGCTATCGGCGGCACCTTCTTCGGTTAACCCAATTCCTCGACAACCCATCACAATTAAATCAGCGGCAATCTCGTCCGCCACATCACAGATGGTAAACGCAGGTTTTCCCTCCCGTTCCACTGCCTCAGCTTCAATCCCCTGCTCAGAGAAAAGGGTTTTGGCACTTTGCAGCAGTTCCGCGATCGCCTCTGGCGAAGTCATCACCTCCGGCGCTCCTTCTTCTGGGGTTTCCACCACCGACAAAATCACCAAACGACTGGAATGAAATTTCACAAGTTTTGCCACCGTCTCAACAGCTTGGCGAGACTCACGGCTTTGATCAATGGGAAACAGGACTGTTTCAAACATTCGTGCTATCTCCACGTAACGCTCAACCCTCAACACTATCTACCATTCACTATCCACCATCTCTGATTCTTCAATCCTTAATTCTTCTAGATGTCCAAATCATGAAAGAATAGGAGAATAGGTAAAAAGACTTATTAGGAGGTTGGTTCGGTGTCCAAAAAGACTGTAGCAAACTTGTCAGCAGATGATTTAACAGGCAAGCGGGTATTTGTCCGCGTGGATTTTAACGTCCCGTTTGATGATCAGGGGAATATTACAGACGACACGCGAATTCGGGCAGCGCTCCCCACCATCCAAGAACTCACCTCCAAAGGTGCAAAAGTTATCTTAGCAAGTCATTTGGGTCGCCCAATTAAAAAGAATAAGGAAACGGGCGAAGTGACAATTGTGCGGGAAGGCAACAGTCTCCTGCCCGTTGCCAAGCGGTTGGAAGAAGCTCTAGGCAAACCCGTTACTTTTGTAGAAGACTGCATTGGAGATGGGGTTGCTGCAAAGGTGTCCAGCTTGAACAATGGCGATGTGTTGCTGCTGGAAAACGTGCGGTTTTATCCTGAAGAAGAGAAAAACAATCCAGAATTCGCTCAAAAATTGGCTGCAAATGCTGATCTGTACGTCAATGATGCCTTTGGAACAGCGCACCGCGCTCATGCATCGACGGAAGGGGTGACCAAGTTTCTCAGTCCTGCGGTTGCCGGATTTTTGATTGAGAAGGAACTGAAGTATCTGCAAAGCGCGATCGAAGAACCCCAGCGTCCTCTTGCCGCCATCATTGGTGGGTCTAAAGTGTCTAGCAAAATCACTGTAATTGAAGCCCTGCTGGAAAAAGTAGACAAGCTGTTTATCGGCGGCGGCATGATCTTCACCTTCTACAAAGCACGAGGACTCAGTGTGGGCAAATCACTGGTAGAAGATGAGTTTCTAGAACTGGCGAAAACCCTAGAAGCAAAGGCAAAAGAGAAGGGTGTTGAACTGTTACTGCCGACGGATGTAGTAGTAGCGGATAACTTTGCGCCTGATGCCAATGCTCAAACCGTCAGCGTTGAAAGCATCCCCGATGGCTGGATGGGGCTGGATATTGGTCCCGACTCAGTAAAAGTGTTCCAGGCAGCCCTGGCAGACTGCAAAACAGTAATCTGGAACGGACCGATGGGCGTGTTTGAGTTTGACAAGTTTGCTGCTGGCACACTGGGCATTGCTCAAACCCTGGCAGGGCTAACCAAGACTGGAACCACTACAATCATCGGTGGTGGCGACTCGGTGGCGGCGGTTGAAAAAGCTGGATTAGCTGACCAGATGAGCCACATTTCTACTGGAGGCGGTGCCAGCCTGGAACTGTTAGAAGGGAAAGTTTTACCTGGTATTGCCGCACTGAATGATGCTTAGAGGCTTGTGAATTAAATAATTCACCCAGGTTGGGTTGAAGTACGAGATTTAGACGTTGCCAACGTCTGAATTTTCTGGCTTCAACCCAACCTTTATCTTGCGTGTAGCCATTGTCATCTCTGACTAATCTCCGGTCAGATAGTTAACTTACTTCAATGCTTTTTTGGGTCGATTTTGCCGTTGCTGAGAACTCGATGTAATGACGCTGATATTTCCGTCGCTCTCGATATGGGCCTCTTGCACTTCACTCATATCGCTAATGCCTTGTTGACGGAGTTGACTCATTAATTCATCTTTCGTGATTAATTCTCGCTTCATGTTCTGGCGCAGCATTTTCCCATTCTTGATTAAGGGAATAGACGGTGGATAAATAAATCGTTGAAATTGCGGGAAACGATAGCCAAGCCAATTGAAAGAGTGATTCCAGAAAATAATTGTTCCTACCAAAACAACCGCTTCAGTGACAGACTCATAGCCACCTGCGATGCCGTTCTGTGCAGCATCTGCTAATAAGACGATAACCAGTAGGTCTGTAATTCCGATCGCGCCCGCCTGTCGTTTTTGTACAATTCGCAGCAGAATAAAAAGCACGAAGTACATGATCGTACCTCGTACAATAATTTCGCCAATAGAAATGCTCGGAACAAAAATTTTTTGCCAATCAATACCAAATAATGCATTCATCATGATGAGCCGTTGTTAGTCACAACGTGGGACTAGCGAGGAGAGTTAGGGAGTAATCTAGTCAAGATAAATCCACCGAGTTATATCCAATCAAATGATTTAGGAAATCTCATCTCTCGTAAGCCTGAATGAGATGTAACCTTCATTCACTTGTTCTAAGTTTTTTAACCAAGCTGAAAGGTATTCATAAGGGAAAACCTACGCCAAACTTCTTCCCAAAGAGAGAATAAAATAAATTTTAGTGTCGAGGATGCTAAATACTTAGTAAGTCTTTCTTATGGGTGTTTTTCGCCTTAATTAAGTCGAGGGAACTTACGATCGCATTCCCAGTTGATTGGTATAGCAAAGTGCTGAGTAATGAGGACTGAGTGCTGAGAATGCAATCCAGTCACTTCAGGACTTTCAGCAGTTCGATAGTCCTAACCTATAGCAGTACCGCTATAAAAGCGATGTGTGATTGTTGAGTAATGAATGCATGAAAGACTTTCAAACAGCGTGCGGTAAAGATCTCGTTGAAGTTGCCTGCTTTCTTCTCTAAAACCGCTGCCCAAACCCAAATTGGAAGCGAACGTCACCCTGATTGCTGATACCAAGATCACCCCGCAAAATGCCTAGAGGTGAGTTGACGCGTACCCCAAACCCAAATCCCAACCCTGTTCCAGGTTTATCGCGAATCACACCCGGTTTACCAGGTACATCATCACTGGAGCCAAGATCAGAGGCAAAGTCAATAAAAGCAGCCCCACCAATGAATCGATAAATTGGAAAGCGATATTCGGCGGACGCTTCAACATAGCTGCGGCTAGTCGCGATCGCACCTGTATCCCACCCCCGCACAGAGAAAGGTCCACCCAGAACGAAGGCATTGTAAGGAGGCAGATCACCAACCCACGTACCTCCCTGCACATTGAACGCGAGCGTTTCAGGCTGGCTTTCTGCCGGGTTGGGTGGCGTTTTATGAGAAGCCGTAATCAGTGTAATCGGAATAAATTGAGTGTAGTTTGCTTGAAGTTTGGTACCTAATACATTGCCGCGCCCAATCGGGAAATACTGTTCAGTGTTCAAGCGCACTAAGGAACCAGTTCTGGGGTTGACGGTATTATCCCGCAGGTCGCGCAGAGCCGTGAAAGAGAAATTGAATAAATCGTCAATGCCGCTGTCGCTCAGGCTCAGAGGATTGCCCAACTCATCTCTGGCAAAAACTCTGCCACCGCTGTCTCGGATGCTGACGTTGGTGTAGTTCAGCCCCCAGGAGCCTTTCCACGCGTCACCCAATGGTTGTTCCAATCCAACACTTGCTCCATAGCGCCGTTCTCGAACGCGATCGTCATTGGGCAATCGCACTTCATCAGTAAACACGTTTGACAACCCCTGATTGCGAAACGCATTGGCACTATAGCCAGGAACATTCGGTTCGGTATCACGATAAGGACTCACAAAGCGAGCATCAAACTGAACATCTCGCGTCCCCACCAGCACCGTTCCACCCAACTGCTGCCCCAACCCGCCGAAGTTAACATCCTGAATATTAACCGTACCGAATAACCCCAACGTATCGTTGTAACCACCACCAAATCGCAAATCTCGGGGGGGGCGCTCTTGCAGGTTGTAAACAACGACCGTGTTACGAGCATCTCCTTCAAAAGTGACATTGGTTTGTTCAAAAATTCCCAGAGCCTGCAAGCGTGCCAAATCTTCTCGTGCCGTTTCCACCTGAAAGGCTTGTCCTGGTTGCAGCTTGATTTGACGGCGCACGAACGCATCCTGAGTTCGGTAACGAATTGGCTTACCGTTTGCGTCAACGCTTTGCCCTTCACGATTGACGAAGCGAATTTTCACGTCGGCAATTCGCCCTTCTGCTACTTCTACCACCACAATGCCTTGAGGGGTAGGCTGTAAACTCACAACTCGTGCCAGGGTAAAGCCATTTTGGGCGTACCAATCGTTGATTTGTTTTACTGCTTGATTCAAACTGCCCGGAGTAATCGGTTGACCAAATTGATCTTTGAAGATGGAGTTGGCAACTGACAGACTTAGCCCTTGTGCATTGGAAAGTTGCAGTGCTTGTAGCGTTACCGGATTAGCAGAGAAGGTTACACTCAACCCTTGAGGATTTTGCCGTGTGCTGACGGTGACGTTGGAGAAGAAGCCCGAATTTTCCAGAATAGCAATGTCGTTTTGCAACAGGGTGGGGCTGGTTTGTCCACCGGGTTTGGTTTGAATTATGTCTAGTCCGTATGCTTGAGTTTCTGGCTCCACTCCAATGATTTGCACATCTGTTGCTTGCACAACTAATTCGCCGGGGGCGGGCGATCGCGGCGACGGTGCGGGTTGGCGGGGTGGCACTGTTGAAGGCGGAACCGTCACTGGTTGAGCCGTGGTGGGAGGTGTGGCAGGGACAACCCAGATTGGCTCATTTAAGGAAGAGGGTAAAGTGGCGGGTGGGACGGGTGTGCCAGGTCCAGGGCTGGGTACGACGACAGGCGGCGAACCAGCGCCAGGATTCGGCGCTGGTGTCACGGGCGGCGGCGCGGGAATTGGGCTGGGCGATGGGGGGGGTGGAATTTGGCTGGGCGGCGGCACAAATTGAGCCGTAGGAGGATCAATCGGCTCTGTTGGCACAATTACCGACTGATATTCCTGATAATACCGGGGATCAACTGGGGAAATGGTAGAGGCGGCAGCGGTCGTCGTAGAGTATTCCTGGGCGATCGCACCTTCTACTGTGCAGGTGGCGATCGTCGCCAATACACTCGCTGCCAACAGAGATAGATAGAGGCGAGTTGCATTTTGAGCCAGTGAAGTTGGAGCGTTCAATAGAGTCTGGGATGAGACGACAGAATGGAAGCCGCGCTTTTGCGCGCCTCAAACGCCAATAGTTCTAAACCACGTCCACCTCAAAAATTGGGGTTTTTCTCAGGAAAAACTATGGATTTGGACGTGAACAAGCTTAAATTGGCACCCTACATTCTGCACACATCCTCAAAAGTGGCGAAGTTTTTTAGAAAAATTATGGATTGCAACGCAAAAGATTGCGGATAATCTGGCAACAACCAGATTCATCCCAGGAGGAATTTACATGAAATCTGCTTCGGCTTCTTCGCAGACGTGGCTCAAGTTTGTCCTACATGCAAACGTAAAAGCAGCGATCGCGCCTTCCCTAACGCTGCTGACCTTCGCCCTCACTAGTACAAACTGGATCGTCGCTGCCTTTGCTCAATCAGCCTCACCCAGGGTGATTAATAGCGTCGTGTATCGATGTGATGATAGTAAGGGCTTTTCGGCCGAATACTTGGATGACAAAACCGTGAGAGCAACCTTTGGGTCTAAAGTGTTTGTTCTACCTCAAGAGCCGTCAGCATCGGGCGCACGATACAGCAATGGTAGCGTCACCATCTTTACAAAAGGGAACGACGCGTTTGTAGAAGTCGGCGACAAGCGGTTGTTTGACAACTGTATTGCCGTTGGCTCAGTTCCTGGACTCTGGTAAACCCATCCTCGGCAATTTATGTGGGATTCGATCGCAACACACATCAGTCAAGTTACCGGGCAGTCGTTCCAGATAGAGGAGCGGCGATCAGTAAGCGGTGGGTGCATCAACTCTGGCTATGCCCTTTCTAACAAACAACAAACCTACTTCGTTAAACTGAACCAGGCACCCCAAATTGCCATGTTTGAGGCAGAAGCGGAGGGGCTGGACGAGATTGTGGCAACCCACACCATCAAAGTCCCCAAGCCGATTTGCTGGGGTACGGCTGGCAATTCTGCCTATTTGGTGCTGGAATGGCTGGACTTAGGACATAGCGGGGGAGCGGTCTGGTCAATCATGGGGCAACGGTTGGCAGCGATGCATCGGGTCACCAGTGCCAGCGGTTTTGGCTGGAAGATGAACAACACGATTGGTTCTACGTCCCAGCCAAATCCCTGGACAGCTAATTGGGTTACCTTTTGGCAAGAACATCGGCTTGGGTTTCAGTTTAAACTGGCAAACCGACGTGGTGGGCATTTCCCCAAACAGGATCGCTTGTTGGCTACGATTCCTCAACTGTTAGCAGGGCATGATCCACAACCCTCGCTGGTGCATGGCGATTTGTGGTCAGGCAATGCGGCTGTCACCCGTGCCGGAGAACCTGTAATTTTCGATCCGGCAACCTACTATGGCGATCGCGAAGTCGATCTTGCAATGACAGAACTATTTGGTAGCTTTCCGGCTGATTTTTATCGCGCTTACAACCAAGCCTTTCCACTTGATTCTGGTTATCAGCAGCGCAAAGTTCTCTACAACCTGTACCACATCCTCAACCACTTCAACCTGTTTGGCGGCAGCTACGATTCCCAGGCAAACCGCATGATCGATCAAATTCTCAACTTAATTCCCTAATCTAGTTAACAAGACATTAAAACTACTTGAGGGGTAGATAATTCAGATTTGAAATGAATCTGAAGAAAAATAGCAGGAGGTAAGCAAATATTTTGAAGTTAGCGGTTGAAGAAAACTACTCAATTTCCATGTCTAAGAGGCATCAGGAAACCGCAGATCGGAGCAGATGCGGTTGATGATTTGCACATAGGCTTCTGCGGCTGCTTGAAAAACGTTGCTATGGCTGGCACTTTCTTCATAGCTAATGCCCTCGCATTCCACGCCAACGACGACTTCTACTGGAGAATCGGCACCAAACAGAGTTGCAGGGGGCACAGACCAACGGCTCAAATATCGAGTTGGTAGAGGGATACACTGATCCACGGCTTGATCGATCGCTTTTTGCAATGCATCAACTGGGCTATTACCGATCGCCGTTCCCTGCAATCCTCGACCAACTTTGTCGCATAAGGTCACACTCACTTCATTCCCTTCGCCAGTTTGCAGATAGAAATTCATTAACCGGAAGCGCTGTAATCGGCGCGATCGCAGCAGTCGGCGTTCTTCAATTTCGTTCTCTTCCAGTTGGTCTTGTTGCAGTTGCAGTAGAAATGCCCTAACTGAAAAAATGCCGATTTTCAGTGTCACCATTTCTTGCGATTCCGCATCTTCAATCCGGATCGGCAATTGAAAATATTCATTGATTTGCACCTGGTTGTGTTCCTCCGCATTGCGGGCGAATTGATGTGGCTCCCAGGTTACAATGCAGTCTAAAAAGCGATCGCGGGCACAGGCAATTCGCAATGCATCACAGAAGTTGATTCGGTAGCGATTTGACCCTTCTAAAATGTCGCTGTCAATGGGGCATTTGTGCCGAATCCGATGCAACATTTCAACGTAAGCAGACTGGCAAATCGCATCACCACCCAAGCGAAACGTGTCCCAAAACGCGATCGCCAGCGCATAATCAAACTCCGTCATGTACCAGGTCACAGGTTGAGCAGATAACCTTTGCAGCAAATTCGCGTAATATCCTCGGCTCACGCTCCGATTGGCTAAAGCATTTTGAAACACGTTGGCGGTCACAAGCGCACTACGCATAACACCTCTAGACACGATGCGAACCCTCGATGGAGCCAACCTTTCCGTTACTCATCACACGCTCATTGCCAAAGCTATCCACTCAACTGTTTGAGAATTGTGAGTCTTTACCCTTGTGGATAGCGAGATTCACAGATCATCCTTCCTAAACCACCCCTTCATCACTACCCTCGTCTGACGATGGATGTTGATTGGAGCTTCGCTCTTTCACTGCCAACACTTTTTCCATCATGGCTTCGAGATTGGCAATGCTTTCCATTTGTGCGCCCAGCGCGCCCAGTTTGGCGAATCCCGCTTCCATTTGGGCTTCCAAGCGTAAAATGCGTTGTTTCGTTTCCGTATCTGGCTCAGTTACAACGTTTTGGGGCAACAGTGGAGCATAGATAGGAACGGGAGAAATATTGCCAAAATTGACTTGTTTCAACTGCCTGAGTTCCCGAACTTCCTCCTCCAGTGCTGAAAGGCGATCATCAGGACTTGTCTGCAACCCCTGCCTTACCAATCTACACAGGAGTTCTGTGACGGTGGTGTTTTCTTCGTCTGCGCGCGATCGCAGTGCATCCAGTAGATCTTCAGGCAGTCGAAAACTCACCAACTTCTTCTCAAAGGTTTTCTTATCCATGTCGGCTTCAAACTGATTTTTTGCTGTACATTCACCCAAATCACAGAGGCGCATAATGACTCACTGTAGCTAAGTTTGCAGTTTATGTATATACCGGGTGATACATTTTATCGCTACTTCACACAAGAGAGGAGGGGAATAGGGAATGGGGAATAGGAGATAGAGAAGGTGAGGAAGGAGTTGGAGATTGAGGCGCTAGAGAATTTTGAATTTTCTCCCACCTCCCTCGCCTTCTGGCTTCTGGCTTCTAACTCCTGACTTCTAATGAATTCTCCTTGCCGCTTTTTAGTATTGAAGCAGTAAACCGATCTTTCTGTATATCTAACAACAAACTATTGTATATATTTTGTATATACAATAGACATCAATTCTTTTGCTCCAGCGATCGCCAATCAATTCCAACCAGGAGAACCCTTATGAAATGCCCCTACTCAGACAGCCTCATGCCGCGCTGCCAAATCACCATGCATCCCCATCGGCAAAATATTGAGTATTGCCGAACTTGTGGAGAGTGGCGCTATCTCAGCGACGTAGGTGACGAGTTCCCCAATGTGTTTTGGCTGATTGTTGCGCTCTCCATTAGCATGATGGTGTTTGTAGGGTTGGTGAATGAAAGCGACACCGCTCGTCGCCAACAGGAGCAGCGCCGCCGCGATCGCGATTATTTAGGGCAATCGGAACACGTTGAAGGTCAGGTGCGATCGCTCACTCCAATCGTCCCTGAAGACTCGCCCTTTACACTAGAGTTTTCGTGATATTACGAGGACGATCCACATCCAATCCCTTTAGCACTGCCAGATGATACGCCAGCAGTTGCAGCGGAATCACCGTCAAGATAGGCGATAGCATTTCATCGATAGGCGGCAGCACAATTTGCTGATCAAAAATTTCAGCCGTTTCACTGGCGCTGTTGGCAGTAACGATGCCAATCAGCGGAGAACCGTGGGATCTAGCTTTGAGCGCATTGGCAAGAATGGCAGATTGCGTTGCCCCCGCAGGCGCGATCGCGATCACTGGAACCCGTTCATCCAAAAGGGCGATCGGTCCATGCATAAACTCACCAGCCGCATAGCCTTCCGCATGAAGGTACGTTGCCTCCTTGAGTTTAAGTGCGCCTTCCAGGGCGATCGCTCGGTTAATCCCTCGCCCTAAGAGTATGCATGTTTGCGCTTCTACAAGCCGCTGCGCTACTGCCTGAACTGCCGCTTCCTGCTGCAACACCTGATGGATGCTTACTGGTAGTTGATGAAGTGCGGTCAAGGCATGAGTCAGGCGATCGCGATCCAGCGTCTGACGGTGGGATGCCAACTCTAGTGCCAGTAAGTAAAACACAACCAGTTGAGCGGTAAACGTTTTCGTTGCCGCAACACCAACTTCCTCACCTGCCAGGGTTGGCAACACTGCATCCACCAGGTTTGCCAATGAACTGGTGGGCTGATTCGTAATACCCAACAAACGCGACTGGTACTCTAACGCATAAACAGCACGCCGCTGTTTTTCCAATTCCAGCGCTTGCAACGTGTCTGCCGTTTCACCCGACTGAGTTACACCAACAGTTAGCGTATGGACAGTCATTGGTAAAGGCGCTTCCAAAAATTCCGAGCCAGAGCGAATTCGAGTTGGAATATGCGCCAACTGTTCCAACCAAAACTGAGCAACCAATCCCGCATGGCGACTTGTGCCAGAAGCGATAATGTGAATTTCGTTGAGAGGAAAGGTGAGAGATTGGAGATTGAAGATTGGAGATTGATTGATAACTGGTAATTGGTCATCGGCGATGGGGAATTGGCGATGGGGAATTGGCAAGGGGGAATTGGCAAGGGGAGGCTGAGGCGTTGGAGAATTTTGTTCTCCCTGAGTCGAACCGAAGGGAATTTTGGCTTCCGGTGAGTCAGCCGAACCGAATTTTGAATTTTGAATGTCTCTCCCACCTTCCTCATCTTCCGCCTTCTGGCTTCTGCCTTCTAACTCCTGCCGTCCCAAATAACTTGTTAAACACGTTTGAATAGCTTCGGGCTGCTGATGGATTTCTTTCAGCATGAAATGGGAAAAGCCCTGTTTGCTGGAGAAATTAGGATTGACTGAACTCGTTGCGTTGCCGGGCGGTTGTACCCGGTCGGAGATTGGATTCACGATCGCGGCTCTTCGATATGGGTGTCTCTTCAGTGTGCCCTAATCCTGTGAGCTAGACATTGGCAACGGCGATCGCTTGAATTTGATTCGTTTTGCGACGAAAGAGAATTCGAGGTTGCACCAATGCCCGCAGCATTAGCCACAACGACTGCAACTCTCCCGGAATATTCTGCCGCTTCCATTGCCCTGGGCGGCAAAACAACAGTTCCACAAGCTGGCGATGTTGTTCTAGCGTGACCGATTGAAACTGAATCCGCACAGTTGGCAGATCGTTTTGAGTTCCCGTTTGGATGGCAATTCCCTTCAAAGTCAGATTCTCTTCAGGCAAGTGCAAGCTAACTGGAACTGGTTGCCCGTTCTTCAACTCGGGAAACTCTGCCTGGGTCAACGCAATTTCTGCGCCCCCCTCCGAAATCATCGTTGTCACTCCCCATAGTTGATTTACAGGTAGGGGTAACTCCTGTTCCAGCTTCAAGTGAGCTGTGCGATTAACGGCAAACCACTCGTTGTGGTCTGGTTTGGGCACATTCAGCAATGTCAACAGCGCAATGCTGAGGGTGAATAGGTTGTAAGCGCTCCAAATCCAACCTAAACTGAGACCCTTCACATCCTGGCTATATAGATTTTTCCAACCATCTTCCATCCAAACATCCAGGTTGTGATAGAGGCTTAAAGCCGTGACCAGAGACAAGATCAGCAGCGGCAAGGCAAGCCCCCAATTGAACGTAAAGCGATCGCTGGCAGTACCTTTAGGCGTAACACTAAACCCTTTTGAGAACGGTGCCAGCATCGATTGAATAATCGTCAGTGCCAATGGTAACGCAATCACCAGAGTATACACATCAGACATCAGAGCTGAACGAGAACGGTAATTCAGCCAGGAGAAAACACAGAGGTTTAGCAGGTAATAGGGCAAAAAGAAGTAGATCAGCTCAGCAGCAGAAGCTTTCACTGGAATGACGCGCAAAAAAGCATACGCCAGCGGAATAAACAAAAAACCAACTCGCGAAAGATTAGCAAACCAGGCGAGTAAACCTTCCAGGTGCGCCAAACGCTGAAGAGGATTGAGTCCGGGAATCGTCAGAGGATTTGCTTCAATAAAGAAGGCTTGCAAAGTTCCCCGGGCCCATCGTAAGCGCTGGGTGGCGTAGTCTACCATTGTGTCGGCGGCTAAGCCCGCACTCAACTTCTCATCCAGATACACAAGCCGATAACCGTTTGCCGATAGCTTGATGCCAGTGAAGTAGTCTTCGCTTAGAGAACCGATGACAAATCCACCTGCTTCCGCAAGGGCACTGCGCCGCACGACAAAAGACGTACCCGCACAGGTAACGCTGCCGACCCCATCCCGAATGGGTTGCAACTGCCGATAAAAGACCTCCTCGTCGGGGGTAACCACATTTTCTAGCCCCAAATTGCGGGCAACGGGGTCAAAGTTGTAGAAGCTTTGTGGTGTTTGCACCAAGGCAACTTGTTTGTCTTGAAAGAAGCCAACGGTACGCGTTAGAAAGTTACGAGTAGGGACAAAATCGGCATCAAAGACAACGATCAGGTCGCCATTGGTTTTGGCGATCGCGTGATTCAAATTGCCCGCTTTGGCATGGCGATTGTTGCGTCGGGTGATGTACTCACAACCCAACTCGGCAGCTAAACAGCGAACTTCTGAGCGGCGAGTGTCGTCGAGTAAAAAGATGCGCTTGTTAGCATAATCCAACGCCTGACATCCAATAATGGTGCGACGCAAAATAAAATCCGGCTCGTTATAAGTAGGGATGAGGATGTCAACTGAAGGCTGGTATTTACCCTCTACCACAGCCACCGAGTACCGATCCGCTTCTCGACGGCGATCGCGGGTTTGCAACGTTAGCACCAGCAAAATCGTAGTTTGCGCTAACATCACCATTTCCAGAAAAAACAGCCCCAGGCTAAACGTGCCGTTGAGCGGATCTGCCAGGTTCAACGTTGTGAGAGATCGCCACAACACATATCGCCCGGTAAGCACCAGCAAACTTCCCACCACAATCATGCGAGACCAACGACGTGGCTGAGGCGAAAGTTGCATCACCAACAATGCCAGCAGTAGCAGAATAATGGTAGGTGCAAGGAGATGGTGCCCAGCAGGCATGGGGACTTTTAGCCAGGCTGGGGGTGAGGATTGAAAAGCGTCTAGCTGATGAAAAAACATCAACGTAGTTCTCTCTCCGGTACACCACGCCCAGGTAACACTTGCCAACACACCTACCACGCCAAGCATGACAAGGGTTGGAAAACGGGGGCGAAAGAGTGACTGAGGTCGGTTGTTCAGTTTGAGACGCGCAATTTGAGTAGTCGTCATGCAAGCTGCTCCACCATGTTGAGAAATGTTACTAAGATTGTCACTATTTTTAACCAAAGAAAAATTGTCACGTGCCAGTCTCTCGGTTGGTTAGCTGTTTTTTTCGTCTCCGTTGTATAACTTTCACGTTGGAAACGGCAGTGTTTAAGCACCCAAATACCTCCCGTAAACAGTTGCTTAATATCTTTACGGGTTATCGGCAATTTTGGATTCGTAGGTTCGGTTATCCGCTCAATGCCGCGATCGCGATCGCCAGGAAATTGCCCCAATTGGGAGTCATTAGAAACCGGATATAACAACGAGCTAACTGCTGCAAGTTTTTGTGGTCAGCAAACCAGATAGGTGTAATCGGAATCTGGAAAGGCGCACGTAACACCGTTTTTTGAGGATGATCAAATAGATACGTGTTGTGTACCACTCCTCGCCCAGACCTCACATCCTGCAAAGAGTTACCAGGAAACGCACCCCAGGTACACGCTGCCAATAAGAAAATGACACCCGTCCACACGTTGACCCCGATCGCACCATACTGTAAAGCTGCGATCGCCTGCTCAAGGGCTGTGGAATACTGCTTCTGAGTTTTGCGATCGACCAGCAACACACAGGAAAGATTGCCCCACACCATTTCATTGGCAAATTCAACTGCGTGGGTGAGGAAATCGGCGGCATCATTGGCGGGCAACGTTACCTCTGCCAAAACCCCGCAAAAGGCTTCTGTGGTCAGGGCATATTCCCCTGGCTGGGGAGGAACATTGGGAATAATCGTCCAGGGTACCTCTGTATCATCCACACCCACAACCTGAGCCTGGGGATAGTGCTGCAAAAAGCTGTGATATCGTTGCTGTGCACCAGGGTAATACGCCTGACGAGGAGTAGCTTTGGCAAGTTCTTGTTGCACCAACCGCAAAAACTCATCTCGCTGGTGCCATCCTTCTGCGGTTACCAGCACTTTCGCTGAGACACAATTAAAACTGGCATTATGCACAACCATGCTGGCAATCTGTCGTGCCTGGAATTTGAGCTCCGAGGTTGACCACTTGCCGGGAACAACCAGAATAGGGGTGACGCATCCTAGTTCTGAGGTGATGGGTTTGGTTAGTAAGGGGCGGTTACTGGCTTTACGCTGCTGCTGTTGTGCGGATGGGTTGCCCCAAACGATCGCATCGTGAGTGTGGTGCGATCCGGTGATATGAATGGTGTCGATCGCAGGATGTTGACACAGGTACTGCCCAACTTCTGCCCCGCCGTCAACAATTTCTAGAAAACCGTCGGCGATCAAGGGTTGGAAGGCGTGTTCCAAAAATTTGCCAATATATTCATTGACCGGGTTTATTTTCAGCAGCACTACCTGATCTTCGGCAAACAGTTTGTAGAGCGTATCCATCGCTGCGATCGCTGAAACATTGCCCGCCCCCAGTATCAAAACCACCTTGCCACAGTCAGATTTTTGGCGATAAATCAGCCCCTGTGTAGCAGGTTCTCCAGGCTGGATCCACACTTCACCTGCAAACCCCAGCCACAGCAACCGATCTGGCAAATTGTCTGGAAAAATTTTGGCGACAACTTGTCCATCAGCACGAGTCGAACTTGAGGGTGGGGTAGGCTGTCCATTGGCTTCCAACGCTTTGATCAGCAACCGCATGTTCAGCAAGGTTGCCAGAGGTCCTGTTGTCCATTCTTCCCCTGCTAAAGATGAGGTTGGGTCAATTCCTTTGGCTTTACAAGCTGCGATCGCCCAAGCTTCCGCCACCTCATTCACGCCCTTCATACACTGGCGCAAATAATTGATTCGCTCTGGTATCGCAACCTGCACCCAGGCATCTTTGTGTTGGGTCAGGCGGGCGATCGCAGCTTCTAGGAAGGCAACCTGCTGGGGTACGAGCAAAGGAGATTCAGCCAAAATTTCAGGGAGACGAACGATGAACAATCTACCTTCAGAATACCGGAGTGAGAATTTCACTGAAACGGGAACTCTATGTAGGTAGAATCTTCTGCTGGCACTGTGCTCTGATAAAAGGACATCTTCAAAAAGCCTAGTGTAAAAGTGGGGATTAGGTGAATCTACGAGATTGCAATTGACAGACGAAATTCTACTCAGCTAGAAAACCAATCAGGCGTGTTGTGGGGAAAATCCATGGATATGAGACAACGATTTTGGTGGATGGTAGGAAGTGTACTGGGCAGTGTCGCGATCTCGGCTCCGGTTAACAGTCAAACCCTGGTACAGTCTCCACCCAACCCTGAACCTGTGTTGTCTTCTCCTGAGAGTACAAAGGCATCCGACCTGCTCATTCCAGCCAGAGCTGGAGCGGGTTACAGCACTTCTGGCGGCGGCTATGACGGCTTTGGCAGTTTTGAAGGCTTCATCCCGCTGCGGCAAACTCCTGGCAAAGATCTGTTGTATTTAGTGGGACGGCTCCTGCTGGATAACGATGCCAACCTGGGAGGCAACTTACTGCTGGGTTACCGATTTTACAACCCCAAAGCTAACCTGATTTACGGTGGCTATCTGGGTTACGACAGCCGCAGCACAGGTGAAAGCGTCTTCTCCCAACTGGGCTTGGGTTTTGAGGCATTGGGCGATGGCTGGGATGCCCGCATCAATGGCTATATCCCGGTTGGCAATACTCGTCAAACTGTAGCAGAACGCTTGTTTGACACAGGTGCTCAACTCAACAACTTCCGGTTTGAAAGTAATTTCCTCCGTGCATCGGGAACCCGGCAACAGCAATTAATTCGCAATGTCGAAGTGGCAATGGCAGGGTTTGATGCAGAGGCAGGCGGCAGGTTGTTCAGGTTTGGGAATGGTGGAGACTTACGAGGCTATGCCGGACTATATTACCTCTCTGGTGGCGAGAACTCATTTGGTGTGCGCGGCAGGCTGGAAGCCCGTCCCCTGGACTATTTGACGCTGGGTGTGGCGGTGCAGCACGATAGCATTTTTGGCACCAATGTGGTTGGCACCGTTGCTCTCACCTTTCCCAGCAGTCGCCCAAAAGGGGTAAGCCCTACCTCGGTACAGGCTCGGATGGGTGAAATGCCTTATCGGATCAACGCGATCGCGGTTGACACTCGGACTGAGGTGGAATTCAGCAGTAGTGCCTTTGTAGATGTGATTCTCACCAACCCCGCTACTGGACAGCCCTATTTCTTCCAACACGTGACGCTGGGTGCAGCCGGTGGCAATGGCACGTTTGAAAATCCCTTTGGGCTGGTGCAGTCGGCCCTAAGTGCAACGCGATCGAACGGCAACGATATTGTCTATGTCCAGGCTGGCACCAATCCCGGTATCCCGGCATTCACCATTCCCGATCGCGTTCAGGTACTTTCAACAGGGGTTGTTCAACAGGTTCCTGCGCTCATTTCTGGGCAACTCTTTCCCCCCTATCAACTGCCATTATCAGGCAGCGGCACCTTGCCGAATGTTAATGGTACCGTCACGATGGGGAGTGACACGGTGTTGTCAGGCTTCAATATCACCAGTACAACTGGCGCAGGCGTGACGTTTAGCAACGTTAGTAGGGTTGAGATTCGCGACAACATCATCCGCAATACAGCATCGACAGGCATTGCAGGCAACGGGTTTACCACTGCCAATCTTTTCCGCAACCAGATCACCGCAACTGGAGCACAGGGAATTTCGCTGCAAAGTGGCGGCACGGCAACCATTACAGACAGCCGTGTTACGAATACTCAAGGTGCAGGTGTAGCGTTTACCAGCGTTACCAACACCGAAATCCGCGATACGGTTATTCAAAATACAGGCGATGCAGGCATTTTGGGTAATGGCGCAACGAGTCTCACCCTGCTGCGAAATGACATTAGCAGTGCTCGGAATCAGGGGGTATATGTACAAAATGTTGGCACTTCAACCGTTACCGACAACCGCATCACAGGGACGATCGCAGGCACTACAACGATTGCCAACCCGATCACGGGCGATATCACGATCGGTTCCATCACCATTCCCAACCCCGGCAGCATCATTCCGCTTCCCAGCGGGCAGGGCATCGTCATCGCCACAACCACAGGTAATACCAACATTGCCCGCAACACGATCACCGGAACTGGTACTCAAGGCATTGTGTTGCTCAATGCCAGCGGGAATGCTGCGATTACGGACAACACGGTAGCCAATACTGTAGGCGCGCTCTTTCCCGTCACAGTTCCGACGATTGGCACGTTTCAGGTTCCCACCGGACAGGGCATTGTCGTTGCCGGAGTCAATGGCAACTTGGATATCAACCGCAACACGTTGAATGCGCTCAATGGTCAGGGCATTGCGATCGCGGGGACAACCAACGGCACCACCACCATAAGCAACAACACGATTCGCAATGCGACGGATCAAGGGCTGCTTCTCGCTGCAACCACAGGCACCACTAACATTACCAATAATCAGATCAGTGACCTGTCCGCCCGCCTTGTCTCTGCAACCATTCCCGTTTTAGGCACAGTTACTTTTTCCACAGGGCAAGGGTTGGCTTTGCTTAACTCGGTTGGGACGGTAAACGTAACAGGCAACACGATTGAGCGGGTTGCTGGAGCCTATTTGCCAACCGTTCCCCCCTCTCTCCCAGCATTTCCGGGGGGGCAAGGGATTCAGGCAGCAAACTTTGCTGGACAGCTTGATCTGAACATCCTCAACAATCAGATTCGAACGAATGATAACGATGGTATTTTGATGCTGTTTGCAGGCAGACCCAGTGGCTCCACTACAGCCGCCAGCGCCAATGTTCGCATTGCCAACAACACAATCGAGAATAACGGGGGCGCAACTCCGATTCGGGGTGATGGGATTGCGATCGCAGTTGAACAAGATGCAACTGTCAATAACCTAACCATTGAGAGCAATACAATTCGCGGCAACGGAGATGAAGGAATTGACATTCGCTTAGGTCTGCTAACAGTTCCGCTGGTCAACCCCACCACAGCCCGTTTAACTGGAGCAATTCGCAACAACACGATCAGTGGCAATGGGCAAAATGGCATTCAAGTGCAAGCCACGGCTTCAACCAACGCAAAGGTTGACATAATCAGCAATACTTCCAGCGGCAATGGACAGCGCGGCATTTATGTCACCACGACGAACACCAATAGCCTTGGCATACCAACACTCGGAAATCCCACCATCTCAGCCAATATCCAAACGAATACCCTCACAACCAATACGTTGCAAGGCATCGATGTGGCAACAACCGCTCAACCACTCTTGCAAACGATTTGTGTCAACTTGGCGGGCAACATCAGCACGAACCCATCCACAATCACGAATACTTTCTTTATCCCTGGTTTTGTTCCTAATGTATTGGCTGTCGTGAACCTGGCGGGCGTAAATGCCGCAAATGTTGGGGGAGTCATCCCTTCTGTTACTCCGCCTCCCACAAATACGGTTGCTTGTCCATAGGTGCCATATAGGATGGAAAGAAACACCTACCTGTAAAAGAGTGAGGGTGTGTCATGTACGCAACTGTTACACAACCCCTGACGTTTGAAGAATTTCTTGCCTGGGATGATGACTCAGGTCGTGCCTTTGAGCTGCTTGATGGAGTGCCTGTGCCCCTATCAGAACTCAATGCCAATCACGAAGATTTGATTCAACGACTTTGCGCTTACTTAGAAACTTACTGCCAGGATCAGGATTTACCTTATGTTGTCCGCCAATCAAAGCAGGTGCGCCTAAAGACCGAACCAGGAGCAAAAGAAAAAAGCCGAAAAGCAGACATTGTGATTTTTATACGGGAAGAATGGCAGCGGATGAAGTCTCTTTCAAGTTCGGCAGCGGCTTATGTCCCGCCCCCTGGCGTGATTGAGGTCGTGAGTCAGAACTGGAAGGACGATTATCTGACCAAACTGGCTGAGTATGAGGATCTGGGTGTTTTAGAGTACATGATTGTGGACTATGCAGCTTTGGGTGGAATTCGATTTATTGGTTCCCCGAAACAGCCTACAATTACGATTTACCAGTTGGACAATGGCGAATATCTACCTGCCAAAGTGTTTCGTGGGGACGATCGCATTGAGTCCTGGTTATTCCCCGATTTACCACTCACCGCAAACCAGATTTTTGCCATGAGTCTTTGATCCTAGACTAACCATGATTCGTCCCTTGAAGTAGCGTAAGATCGGACTCCATCTCCTGTTTTGCATCCCCTGATCCTATGCTGTGCGACTACCTACAATTGATCCTGACTGCCCGTGTGTACGATGTGGCTCAAGAAACGCCGTTGGAGATTGCGCCGAATCTTTCCGCACGATTGAACAATCAACTGTTGCTGAAACGGGAAGATATGCAATCGGTGTTTTCATTCAAACTGCGGGGTGCATACAATAAAATGGCGAAGTTGCCGCCGGATTTATTACAACAGGGGGTGATTGCGGCATCTGCGGGAAACCATGCTCAGGGAGTGGCATTGGGTGCAAAACGGTTGGGTAGCAAGGCGATCATTGTGATGCCCGTGACCACGCCCCAAGTGAAAATTGATGCGGTGAAAGCACGGGGCGGCGAGGTGGTGCTGCATGGCGATACTTACGACGATGCCTATGCCTATGCGCGGCAACTGGAAGCGGAAAAGGGTTTGACCTTT
>JACYLN010000091.1 GCA_015272515.1 Leptolyngbyaceae cyanobacterium C42_A2020_001
TTGCGACCGGCTGATTACAAATCAGCTGCTCTACCAACTGAGCTACACCAGCATATTCAACCAGTCACTTAGTATAGCAAACTTTGTTCTTCTCTAGGTAGGGGATTGAACTTTCTATGAAAGCACAGATTTTCGATGTTGAGCAAGGTTGAGGATAGGGCAACTGACCTAAATAGGGCGTTACACATCAACCCCTGTCACCTACCTCGATTAAAAGCTACCGTGTACCGACAAGTCGAGGTTGACTGCGTTTCAGTCCTTTTCGCCCAATTCTGGAGGACTTTGTGGTTCAGTTTTCCCAAACTTGAGGGCAGGGGGCGATTTAGCGGTAGCTTGGCTAGATTCGAGCTTTTGTGTGTACACGGTAGCGATTAAAAGAGAAGGGTGAGCGTTTGCCCACCCTGGAGAGATTATTGAGTTGTCAGGACTTCGGAGGGGAGGCGTTTGAACACGAGGCGTTCGGTTTCGCCCATATCGACGAAGATGGTGTCGCCGTTCTGGAATTCGCCGCGCAGGATGGCTTTGGCAATTTGGGTTTCCAACTCCCGTTGGATGGCACGCTTCAGGGGACGGGCACCGTAGACAGGATCGTAGCCCACTTCGGCGAGGAAATCGATCGCGGCATCCGTTAGCTTCAAAGACATCTTGCGATCTCTCAGGCGTTGTTCCAGTCGCAGGGTTTGTAGTTTGACGATGTTGCGAAGTTCGCTCTTTTGCAGTCCGTGGAAGATGATGAACTCATCCACGCGGTTGAGAAATTCCGGGCGGAATTGCGATCGCATCGCGTCTACTACTCGACTCCGCATCACCTCGTATTGCGTATCGTCTCCCGCCACATCGAGAATGAATTGGGAACCGATATTGCTGGTCATGATGATGATTGTGTTTTTGAAGTCCACCGTATGACCTTGTGCATCCGTTACGCGTCCATCATCGAGGATTTGCAGGAAGATGTTGAACACATCGGGATGGGCTTTCTCAATTTCGTCGAACAGGATGACGGCATAGGGGCGGCGACGAATCGCTTCCGTTAACTGTCCACCTTCGTCATAACCGACGTATCCGGGAGGGGCACCGATCAAGCGAGAGACGGCGTGTTTCTCCATATATTCGGACATATCGATTCGCACCATTGCTTCTTCCGTATCAAACAGATAAGCTGCCAGGGCTTTTGCTAACTCGGTTTTTCCCACCCCGGTTGGCCCCAGGAAGATAAAGCTAGCAACGGGACGATTGGGATCGGCGAGTCCAGCGCGCGATCGCTGGATGGCATCTGCCACAGCCGTCACGGCTTCATTTTGTCCGATGACGCGCTTATGCAACTCGTCTTCCAGGTGCAGGAGTTTTTGCATTTCCGATTCCACCAGTTTGCTGATAGGAATGCCTGTCCACTTGGAAATGATTTCAGCGATGTCTGCTTCGGTCACTTCTTCTCGTAATAGAGACTTACCGCTGGTTTGCGCTTCGGCTAACAGCTTTTCAGCCTCTTGCAACTGACGGTTTAGATTCGTCAATTTGCCGTACTTCAACTCAGCCGCACGATTCAAGTCGTAATCTCGCTCTGCCTGCTGAATTTCCAGGTTGACCGCTTCGATCTCTTCTTTCAGAGATTGAATTTTGGTGATTTTTTCTTTCTCACCCTGCCATTGGGCGTTGAGCGTGGATTGCTCCTCCTTCAGATCCGCCAGTTCTTTTTCCAGCTTTTCCAGGCGATCGCGGGAAGCGGCATCGGTTTCCTTCTGCAAGGAGAGCTTTTCCATCTCCAGTTGCAGGATTTTGCGATCAACTTCATCCAACTCTTCTGGTTTAGAAGTGATTTCCATTTTGAGTTTGGCGGCGGCTTCGTCCACCAGGTCGATCGCCTTATCGGGCAAGAAGCGATCGCTGATGTAACGAGTCGAGAGCATAGCAGCGGCAACCAGGGCAGAATCAGAGATTTTCACGCCGTGGTGCACTTCGTAGCGTTCTCGCAGCCCACGTAGGATGGAAATCGTGTCTTCCACCGTCGGCTGATCCACATACACCTGCTGGAAGCGGCGTTCCAACGCGGCATCTTTTTCGATGTACTTGCGGTATTCATCCAGCGTTGTTGCACCAATACAGCGCAATTCACCCCGCGCCAGCATCGGTTTCAGCAGGTTTCCGGCATCCATTGCGCCCTGAGTCGCACCTGCGCCGACGACCGTGTGAATTTCGTCGATAAATAGAATGATGGTGCCTTGAGACTCGGTGACTTCTTTGAGCACGGCTTTCAACCGCTCTTCAAATTCACCACGATACTTGGCTCCGGCAATCAACGCCCCCATATCTAGCGCGATCAGTTTGCGGTCTTTGAGGGATTCGGGTACGTCTCCCGTAACAATGCGCTGAGCCAGACCTTCGGCGATCGCGGTTTTCCCCACGCCCGGTTCTCCAATGAGCACGGGGTTATTCTTCGTCCGGCGAGAGAGGATTTGAATCGTACGACGAATTTCGTCATCCCGACCAATCACCGGATCGAGTTTGCCATCGCGAGCGAACTGAGTCAGGTCGCGCCCATATTTTTCCAGGGAGTCGTACTTGCCTTCAGGGTTTTGATCTGTCACTTTTTGACTGCCTCGAATCTGGTCAATTGCGGTCTTGAGCTTGCCTTCATCCAGTTTAAATTCATTGAACAATGCTCTGCCAACGCGATCGTCCTTTGCAAAGCCCAGCAGCATGTGTTCCACTGAGATGAACTCATCCCCATACTGCTTGCGGTAGTTCTCGGTGCGATCCAGCAGCGTATCCAGGCTGCGTCCTAAGTAAACGTTACTGCCTGCGCCCGATACTTTGGGTTGCTTGCGAATGAATTCGTCGGTGCGATCGCTCAACTGCTGCACATTCACGTTGAGCTTCTTGAATACGCTGCTGGCAAGTCCATCCTGCTCTAACAACGCTTTCATCAAATGCTCCGACTCAATCTGCTGGCTCTGGGATTGTTTGGCAATGTCTGCGGCTTGCGCGATCGCTTGATAGGCTTTCTCTGTAAACTGGTTGGGGTTGGTTGGTTGCATAGGTCTTTAAGGCGATAGGAATTAGGTTCTGTTTTAGGTTTTAGGGTTGGGATGGACGGGGATTAGTCACGGATCATGGGTAATTGGCGATTACAAATAACAAGTGACAACGAAGATTCACCCATAACCCAACGTCATAGGAATGCAATTGATATAGGCTTATTGTATGCAACTGGGCTGGAACAACGGGATCGGTGTTCACCCCTCTGGAGATAGGTATTGCCGTCCAATTCCCATCTTGTTGAGAAATATCCTCCGGCAAAGGCGGAGGCTTTAAATATGGGAACTTCTTCTTTAGGTAACAGGTTCACGCCACCCGCGATCGCGTCAGTGATCCCAGGTAGGATCAAGAGGGTTAGCAATTTCTCCATAGGTTTTTATTCTACAGAGGGGAACTACTGCTGCTCTACCAGATGCAGTGAATCAGGTCGAATCTGGTTTAGGAGCCGTTTTAGTTCTGCTTTCCGAACCAGAGCGATCGCGGTTTCTATCGTCACCCAAGTTCGCGTTCTAACGTTGACCTCTGGATAGATGGCTTCTTCTTGTTCAACCCGCATCAAAAACACTTCTACCTGATAGATCAAACCCCATTTGCGTGTGTGGTAATGTCCTATTGCCGGAGTAATCATCATTCCTCTCACCCCAGCTTCCTCCCAGGCTTCTTTTGCCGCAGACTCTTCGGACGAAAGTCCGAGGTCAATCCAGCCTTTGGGGATTACCCAGCGTTTGCCACTGGAAGATGACACCAGTAATACTTCGATCGCAGTGTCGGTAAAGCGGTAAGGAATCACGCCTGATTGCAAAATCATTACTCTTGAGTTTGACTAGAATCCATTGAGGAGCCAATGTTAATACACTCAGAATCTTTCACTGGGATATCTTGAGTAAACCAAACATACAGCGCGTAAACCATTTGAATGATCAGCAGTCCTAACAATCCCAACTGCAACCCAATCACCCAAAACCCAGCGCTAATTATGCCAAACACGATCGCGATCGCTCCGGCTGCAAACTTTAAACCTGGACTTAGCCGGGGATGGGTGGGTTCATCAAAACGCCGTTGTAGAGTTAATTCCAGTAATCCGTTTACAATCAAGGATAAGCCAACAGCGCTGCCAATGAGCAAGCTTACGTTTTGATTAAGTAATAAGTCGTTATCAGAAACTGCCTTCAATGTGCCAGCACCTGTTGCAGCGATCGCAATCAGCAGTGGCATGTGCAAATAACCCCAGGCAAAGGTCCAACGGACTCCCAATTGGGGGGGACGACGATTGATAAAATCAAAATAAATCCACCACATTCCAAATGCGATAGCGATTCCTAAAATACCAATCAAAGCATTGGCTAAGGTGATAGTTTTTTGCTCGGCAATTCCATTTACCACACCAACAATAGACTCACCCAAGACGATAATCACAAATAACCCAAATCGCTCAGGTAGTTTAGATGTACTTAGTCGAGGCAGCAGGGCTTGTTGCTTTAGCGTTAGTAATGGCGTAACCACGTCAATAAACAAAGCAATACCCCACAATAGAAAACGAATGGGGGGTGCAACAAATACTGACAGCACAAACAATAGAATGGACACACTAAACCCAATCACAAATCGGTGAGATGTAGGGCGAAAACGGCGATCGTATTTCCCCCCACGCCAACAAAGAAACGTAATAATGACTCGACTCAGCGCATAAGACAATGCAAACTCCACAGAAGTTTTGCTAAATGCGTAGTGAGCAAAGACTGCCATCCCCGCGATCGGAATCATCTGCAAAAAGGTAAACAGTCGCTGATCAAATCCTTCGGTTTCAAAGCGCTCGGTGTAGTAAGTTGCGCCAATCCATACCCACCACAAATGCAAAAACAGAAAAATAAACTGCCCCACGCCCAACCAGGAAATATCTTCTGCCAGGGTGTGAGCCATTTCGGCAACCACAACAACAATAAACAAGTCGAAAAAGAGTTCTAACCAGGTAACCCGGCGATCTCGTTCTTCCTCTTCATCGGTGCGTAAAACCGGGTGCTGCCAGAAAACTCGTTTTGCCATAGCTTGCCCTATCTGATTTCGGTGTTCTTGACCATTAGAATACGGCACAGATCTTGATTTAACGAACTGTCACCGTTAAGGTTAAATCACTCATGCCCCACACCTGAAAAAACTGACGAAACAAAGCTTGGCTGGCAGATGCCATATCGCCGTCTGAATCCACCATGCCTCCCTGGATCAGTTTGCCTCCATCGGTTTGCAGGTCTAGCCGCCATTTGCCCTCATCCGTTTTATGCAAAAGCAAACACCCATTCGCAATCACTTGCCCCGCTCGACTAATCACAGCACACCGCATGGCTAACTGCCTCCCTTCACCATAAACAAATATACATAGGTAATCATCATGCCAGGAACTGGGACATGAATCAGGGATGGATTTATCGCAATCAGGTTAAAAAGACAGATGTGGGACTCACAATTTTAGAGTTTTATCAGCGGCATTACCGCCATTCCACTCTACACGACTGGCAAGAACGCATTGCATCGGGGAAGGTGTTGCTAAATGGACGGAGCGCGACGGCTGAAACCATTTTGCAGGTAGGGCAAGAACTGACCTACGATCGCCCGCCCTGGCAAGAACCTGATGTGCCATTGTCGTTTGACGTATTGCATGAAGATCGAGATTTGTTGGCGGTTGTCAAACCTGTAGGATTGCCAGTGCTACCAGGAGGCGGGTTTCTGGAGCATACGCTGTTGTGGCAATTGAAACAACAATATCCGGCTGAAACTCCTGTGCCGATTCATCGCCTGGGACGGGGAACCTCTGGCTTAATGTTGCTGGCACGATCGCCCCTCGCCAGGTCCGGGTTGAGTCAACAGATGCGCGATCGCCAGATTCGCAAAACCTATCGAGCGTTAGTTGGTACTGGTAATGTACCAGAGTCTTTCACAGTAACCTGTGCCATTGGGAAAATTCCCCATCCTGTTTTGGGCTATGTGTATGGGGCAGCTTCTGAAGGGTTTGAGGCTCACAGCGAGTGCCGTGTCCTCAAACGCATGGCTGAAACCACGCTGCTAGAAGTCACAATTCGTACAGGTCGTCCGCACCAAATTCGGATTCATCTAGCCGTTGCTGGTTTTCCGCTGATAGGTGATCCGCTTTATGAGGCGGGAGGAGTGCCTCGGCAAGCGAGGAGCGGCGAAAAGCTGCCTGTACCGGGAGATATCGGGTATCATCTCCACGCTTATCACGTTGCTTTTCTACATCCGCGCACTCAGCAACCCATCAAGTTCACTGCTCCGGTTCCAGCAAGGTTGAGTTAGGAATCTTTCCAACTTATATCTCTGGTTAGAGGTCGCGGGTCTGGGCTAACCCTAAGCTTAAACCCGTACCTGAAGAGGTAACTGATTCAACGTAGTGGCAATTTTTCCCGCTACTGATGCGATCGCAAGCAAGGAGATTTTTATGGAAAGACTCATCTTATTTTTCAAACCGCTGAATTTGCGAAAATTGTTAATTGTGTTTGTTGCAGGTATCACACTATTGGTTTCCACCGCTTGTAGCAATGCCAATACCGCTGAACCTCGTGCCAACCGCCCCAATGACATTTCTGTGCAGGCGGGTGCCAACAACAACCCATACACTATGGGAAACGATACTCAAGGAAAATCAGTTCCCAATTCTCAGTATGGCAATCAAGCGTATAAGAATCAGCACAGTGACGCGTCTGGGACTCTTCCCTGGAATAATTTGATTGCTACAAGCGTTGTCGAGCAAGATAGATCAGGATTGCTCTATAAAACAAATGAGCAATACCAGGATGAACAAACCAATCCGTCCTACTCAAACCAAGAACGCACTTACCAAACTGAGAGTATTCCGGCTACTCGCCAACCTTCAATTAACCGCACTAATCCCAAAGAAGGGATTTTAGAGGGTATTGGTGAGCAATTTAGTGAAGCGTCCAAGTTCTTGAAAGAAGATACGCGATCGTCCATTCAAAATGCTCAAACCAGAGCAAACACCGGAAGTAACGACTCAGTAGCTCGTCAATCTGAGCAAGATTAGTATGGCATAACTGCGGTAAAGCATTCTGTAAATTGCTCAACGATTAGAAATGGGGTCTTCCACAGTATGGAAGACCCCATTTTTACTATCTAAGTTACTTTGATGAAAAAAGAAGTGACAATTGTGTTTTACAGAGTTTCTCGGTTTGAGCGGTTTCTGAAACTGTGTTCAATGCGTTCCCAGGCATCCCTTGTTGCGTGTTTTGCATCATTCCAGCCAACGCGAGAAGTTCTGTAGTTGGTTTCGTAATCGCGTTGCAGTTCTGGTTCTACTTCCTCATAAGTTCTGCCGTCTGCATAGTAGCGATGATACCCTTCGTATCCGGTGCGATAAGCAGGGTGATAATCGTCGTAGGAGTAACCAGGTTGGACGTAGGGACGAGAAGTGTAATTTTCTCGCCAATAGGTATCTTCAATGGTTGGGTCAAACACTTCTGCGGTGCTTTTGCCGACTAGCCCCCCAACTACACTGCCAGCCACAGCGCCGACACCCGCGCCCACAGGACCTGCGATCGCGCCTAGAGCTGTGCCAATTGTACCCGCCGCCGCTGCTCCCAATCCTGTTCCAACGGGGTGAGCACCAGGTTGTCCAGTGATGGGGTCGCGATTTGCATCAGCCTCAAAACCATTTTCATCGACCTGGTCGTATGTGCGTTTCTCTTGTTCGTTATTCATAAATAAACGCTCCTTGTTATAAAGAGTGATAGTCGCAATATTAATGTTTGTGAGACAAATTCAGCGTCTTTCTCAAGTAGTGAAAATACTCAATAGCAAATGCTTAAAGTCTTAAAAGGTATTTCTTTAGGTAGGTAAATTGTTTTTCAAAATATCCTAATTTACTAGTGAATCGATACTCTCTCAAAACTATTTAGGTTTCCACAATTATGTTATTAAAAGATAAACAGTCTGGTGAGCTTGTAAAAATTGCTGATTTGGAAACTCTGATAGATCCTACCAAATCAACTGTGACGGCAAAACTACAAGCAGGACAGGAAGAGCAAGATCCAGAAGAATTTGCGAAGGATGCTTTGTTATTTCCATCGAATGAAAATCTGCCTGAGTGCTGGTTAAATCCAAATTATCAGCAGGCAATCTAACCCACGTTCAACTCCAAAACTGGACGTTTCTATAAAGGAAACAACGGAGTTAGAGGTGAACCAGGTTTAGATTCAAGGCATTATGCTTTTTAGAATAGAAAGGTGCTGAGACACAGAAGCCAGCGTATTTGCGGTGAGCATACCGCTGGCTGCAACGGCGGGTAGCCCAATTCCAGGAAAAGTAGAGTCGCCGCACAGAAGTAGACCTGGCAGGGGAGTTTTAGCTGTGGGAAATAGGCTTTCTCCAGCGCGTAAAGCTGGACCGTAAGAACCCCGATGACGGCGCAGGAAGCGCTCGTGTGTCAGGGGTGTGCCAATGAGGGTGATTTCACAGCGCGATCGCACATCAGGAATCACCCGTTCTAACGCTTGCCACATCACAGCAGCACGTTCCTGTTTAAGTTGGGTATAGTCCTCACTCCGACGATCTAGCCCTTGCCAGAGGTGATAGGGTTCGTTACCCGGTGTGTAGACGTGGATGACGTGCTTTCCATCAGGTGCGAGTGAAGGATCGAGAACTGACGGAATAGAAATTAATACCAAATTTTGGGGAGCCGTTACGCCTTGCTGCCAATCATTCACCACAATGTAGTGACACTCAAGATCAGAGGGTAGACCAATTGCGTCGATTCCTAAGTGAAGATGCATGAAACTGTCGCATTCTGGGGTTGACTGCCGTTTGAGCAGCCATTTCTGAGGTAAAACGCCATCGGGCAACAACTTGAGTGTGTCCCAGATGGATGCGTTGGAGATGACTGCTTGCCGAGCCTGAATCAGGGTGCTATCTCGCAATTGAACCGCGATCGCTCGATTATTTTCCACCACAATTTGCTTCACATGGGCATTGAGCTTTAACTCGCCCCCATGTTTTTGCAGCCCATTCACCAGCGCTTTCACCAAGCCACCACTGCCACCCAGGGGATAATCGAGCTTCACACCGGGGCGATACCAATCTGCAAACATGAATGCTACCTCCGCCGCACTGGTGCCATCGGCTGGAAGCCCCGATAAGAGAAAACACAGCATATTCAACCAGTTGCGAATAAACGGGTCACGCACCGTTTCATCCATGATGCGGCTGAAGGGTCCCGTTAGCTTGAGGACATTGGCAGAGTGTGGCAGCAGCGCAGGAAGGAACGAACCGACCGTGAAAAGTGCGCCCAGATCTAAACGTAATGCTGCTGGAGGAAGGGCGATCGCGGCTTTAGCATAGGGTTCCATGACTTGCTGAAGTTTGCGCCACTCAGCAACCGCTGTCTCACTGCGAAACCGTTCCAGTACCTGACAAAATTGGTCTGCCCCCACTGAGGTTTTGAAATCGCCTTCAGGTAAGCAACAGCCCCAAACGTCATAGGTGACACAGGGCAACTCCTCCCCGATCGCGTCTAACACTTGCCGTAACGGGTTTGGTGAAGGGCTGTAAGACAATCCAGAATAGAGCGATGGACCCGAATCAAAGATAAAGCCATTTCGCTCAAAGGAATGGGCAGCTCCACCAGGAATGGAGTGGCTTTCGCACACAACGACCTGAAACCCATACCGGGCTAACAATGCCGCACAACATAACCCACCAATGCCACTACCGATGACAACCACATCGGTTGCGATCGCTCCACCCATCTTAATTTCCGTTATTGCAGGACGCTAGCCCTTAGCCTAACCCACCACAGGGCATTATTTAGGCTGGAAGGCAACATAGGTTCCGTTCAGCCCTTCAACAATAGTTCGCGTATTGGCAATCAACATCTTGGGATAGGTATCACCCTCACTTCCCGCTTCCCCCAAACTATCGGAATAGATTTCTCCATCTGCCACCTTGACCTTTGCATCTCTGGCAACGGCTTCAATCAACTTTGAATTCACAACCACTTCTGCAAAAATCGTTGGTACACCCGCTGCTTTCACCTCATCCACCAACTCCTTCACCCGTGTGGCTGTTGGTTTTTCCTGAGTATTCAGTCCTTGCAGCGCCCCTTCAACTGGGATGTTATACGCTTCTGAAAAATATTGCATGGCATCATGAGTGGTCACCAGTTTGCGGTTTGCGGCTGGAACCGTCGCAATTTGAGATTTGATCCAGCGATGAATTGCATTGAGCTGAGTTTCTAGAACTTCTCCATTTTTGATGTACAACTGTTTATTCTCTGGAATAAGCTTAGTTAGTTCTGCTTGTATCACCTCTGCCATCTTTGCGCCGTTTTCTGCATTCTGCCAAACGTGCGGATCGGGCGTATCAGATCCTTCAACATGGTCATGATTGTGCTCCGCTGCTTTCTCGTTGCCGTGTTTCTCTCCGTGCTCGTGTCCCATCAACGGTTTGGGAACAGCTTTTTCTGCCACTGCCACCTTTGGCGCAGGGTTAGACGTAGATTGAATGAACTTAATCAGCCCTGGTTCAAAGTCATAGCCGGAATACAGAATCAGTTTGGCATCTTCGATCGCCCGTCGATCTTCTGGCACCGGTTGATACACATGCCCATCCACTCCTGGCTTCAGCAAACACGTGAGGTTAACCGTGTTTTGGGCAATTTCTCGCACCATGTCACACAAGATTGTGGTGGTTGCCACTACCTTTGGAGCGTTGGCGGCTGCTACAGGGTTGGCACTGGTGCTAGTTGATTTTTGAGCATTCGGTATTGAGGACACACAACTCGTTACCAAACTGACGGTAAATACGAGGGCAATTCCTCGCCAAATTCGATGAAATGTAAACTGCATAATTTTTTAACTCTCAGATTTCTACCAAAATTTTCAACCTGAGTTTAAAATGAGTATCGTTCTCATTTTATTTTCGGACTTCATGTTAGAGGTTCAGCAACTGGCTGTCAATTACCGGGGTATTCGGGGGCTGGATTCTGTCAGCTTTCGGGTAGAGCCTGGGCAACTGGTGGGAGTGATTGGTCCGAACGGGGCGGGCAAAAGCACCATGTTCAAAGCTATGCTGGGACTGATTCCCAAAGATCGAGGTGTGGTGAAATATTGCACCTGCCCGCTGCATCAACAGTTGGAACGGGTGGCGTATGTGCCGCAGCGATCGCAAATTGATTGGGACTATCCGATCACGATTTGGAATGTGGTGATGATGGCACGGACGCGGCAGCTTGGGTGGCTCCGTAAGCCTGGTCGTAGCGCTAAAGAGTTGGTGAAAACGGCGTTGTCTCAAGTTGCGATGTATGACTTGCGCGATCGCCGTATTAGTGACCTGTCAGGAGGGCAACAGCAACGAGTATTTTTGGCGCGGGCATTGGCTCAACAAGCGGAGCTATTTTTCTTCGATGAACCCTTTACAGGTGTGGATACGAAAACTGAAGCGATTATGCTGCGAATATTTGACGATCTGCGTCAGCAGGGAAAAATTTTGCTCATCAGCAGCCATGATTGGGGGCAGGCATTGAGCCAACTCGATCGCTTACTGCTGCTGAATCAACGCCTGATTGCCGATGGTGCTCCATATCAGGTCATGACTCCCGAAAATTTGCAGCAAGCTTACGGCGCAACGCTACAAACTCACTGGCAACCCAGATTCGACTCTAACTTCTTCTGTTAATTTCCTTTCGTGGGCAAGTACAAGGCTTTGCCCCTACTGTGTCTCGCGATTCCCCATCCCTATCTCAACTCCCTGCCCTCGATGCTCACCTGGCTACTCGATCCCCTCAATTACGAATTCATGCGAAACGCGATCGCGATTAGCCTAATCGTGGGGATTCTGTGTCCCATTGTGGGAAGTTACTTGATTGTGCAGCGCATGGCGTTGTTGGGCGATGTGATTGCTCATTCCGTAATGCCGGGACTGTCAATTTCATTGTTTTTAGGTATTGATATTTTATTCGGGGCGTTTGTCTCCGGTATTTTAGGTGCACTCACGATCGTGCTGATTCGCGCTCAGTCGAGAGTCAAGGTTGATTCGGCAATGGCATTAACGTTTTCCAGTTACTTTGCGTTGGGTGTGATGTTAATTACGGTGCTGCGAAACAAGCTGGATCTGGATAGTTTTTTGTTTGGCGATATTCTCAGCATTTCAGTCGCAGATATTTGGCGCACATTGGTAATCGCAGTGCTGATTTTGTTAGTGATCAAGCTGTTTTATAAAGAATTACTCTTTTATACCTTTGATCAAACTGGCGCGCAGGCGATCGGGTTACCAATTAATGCCATTTATATGGGATTTATGGTGATGATTACGTTGACTATTATTGCCAGTATGCAAGCAGTTGGCGTGATTTTGGTAATTTCATTACTTGTGGGCCCAGCATTGACTGCTTACTTACTCGTCAAAGAGTTACACCAAATGATGTTATTGGGCGCATTATTTGGTGTTGTTTCTAGTTTTACCGGAGTCTATTTAAGTTATTTTTTCAATCTGCCATCTGGTCCGGCAATTGTTCTTGTTTCATCTAGCTTGTTTTTGCTCGCACTATTGTTTAGCCCATCGCAGGGTATTTTGACTCGTCCAAATCTTTTGTTTAGACGGCGACGACAGTAGTACGTGTTTGATTTTTAGACGGGACGATTCTTAGGCAAAGCGCATGGCAATGCATTCTTACAAGCTGAGATTAGAATTTGTAGTTGCGATCGCGCACCCACAAACCCACCGGAACCGAATTACCTGTGGCATCAACCTTCGCCTCTACGACGAACGATTGCTGGTTCCCCTGTTGCGCCTGGTTGATAGCGGCGTTCACCTGCTCTCGCTGGTCTTCAGGCATATAGTAGGTTTCCAGTCCGTAAATGACTCGCCATCCTTCTGCCCGTCCTTTTAGCGCAATTTGATTGGCAGGCAGGTTGGATGGACGTTCACCACTCACGCGCACGGGTTTCCAGGCTTTGGGTGGGCGCGAGTTCTCGGTTGCGGGAGCTTCCAAAATCACGTACACATCATCGATGGGATGAGTCCTTAAGCGATCGCCACCTGGCAGTTTAGACAGCGTATCGACTCTGGAAATTTCATAGCCCAACGTTTGATAGTAGCCCCGCAAAAGATCGTAGGGATCGACGGGAGCGGTTTGCAGAACCACCGTTTTACCTGTGGCATAGGTGTAAGCATCCTGAGCAGGTACGGCGATAATCAACGCGGATTGAAATACCAGTGGTAGCCAAAATCGCCATCCTGGTAAGCGTCGCGGAGTTGTTTCTGTTTCAGGTAAGGGTTCTAGCGTTGGGTCTGGGCGATCGCTGGGCGAGACTGCATCGGGCAATTTATCGCTGGGAAGGGGCGAAGTCATGGGAGTTCCTCCTGAGAGCGTGGTAAAGATTGGGGACGGTGGGGTTGGATTTTCCGTTCAAACCAGAGTCCGGCGGCGATCACGCCTGCACCGCAAAGTGCCAGCACAATTGACTTCAGCAGCAAGCCTGTGTTGTATTCCAGACTGCGGCTGATAATACTCAACACCAGCAACACCGTGCCGCCCCAAAAGGTGTGACGTTCTGTGAGGGCTAACCCATCGCGAATTAAGGCGATCGCAAACACAAACAGCATGACGTTAAAAGCCAGCGCACATACCTGACCCAATTGAGGATGCCAGGTAAACAGCATCGCCGTTAGAATCAGCAGAATAGCAATCAGTCCACTGTTAACTGCTCGTTCTTGAAGGCGACCGAAGCGAATTTGATAGCGCAGTTGCAGCCAGCCCAAACCTGCCACTATACCCAATCCGGCTGCGTCGATCAGGGGATACCAATTCCAGACATTGATCCAATAGGTGGATTCTGTGGGGTTCGTTAGCCACCAGTAGTGAAATGCAAACGCATAAAACACCACACTTAAAAAGACTGTTGCCAGACTACGGGAAATTGGCTGAAACGATCGCGCATGAGCACGGGTCGCAGACGGAAGGCGACCGACGGGACGACGCTGCCAGATTTCCTCGCTATAGCTCCAAAGCAAGGCAGGTGGCAGCACAAAGGCGATCGCAATAATCCAGCCCATACTCCAAACCGCATAAAACTTGAAATTGAACACAAAGGAGATTGCAATGGCGATCGCGCTCAGTCCAACAATTACCCGCGAACGGCGACACCAGTAAGCCAACGGTACAAACACCAGACTGATCACCAGTGGCAAATGCTGAATGATTAGCGAGGTTCCTGTGAATTGATCCCAAACGACAGAACTGCTCCAGCTAAACAAGTACGCGATCGCCACCAGAATCAACGACAACACGCCCAACGATGCTAGCCGCAAGCTATACGCCATTGCCGCTACGCCCAATCCCCACACCAAAAATAACTCGTAAGCATCGCCGCTTTGATGAAACATTTGGGACATCAACCCCAAATTGGCACCCAATAGCAACGCCCCCAACAGCAATAGCCCATGTCCAAGCCGTTGTTGCCCTTTTTGCGAAGTGGGCTTGCGCCACAGATAAAACCCAGCCGCATTCACGCCCACAAAAGCACTGATTAACAACAGCATCTTGAGCGATCGCGACCATTCTTGCCAGTTTGCCGCCACAAAGGTAATGGCTCCCAAACCCAGAAGTACTGCCCCTAAACCCATCAAAATGGTGACGAAGCGATGACTGGCATCTCCTTCCAGTTGATTGAATTGATAACGTGCTGCTAATCGTTCGTAGAGTGCGGCATCAATTAATCCTTCAGACCACCATTTCTCGGATTCCTGGCGCAACTGGCGGCGAAATTTTTCCGAAATCATAATTCAGACTCTTCACCAGGAAACGAATGCATTTACTATACTGTCCGGTTACAACACCCCCCGGAAGCATAAGACACTCTTTCATCTGGCATGATGCTTCTCGAATGGGTCTTCTAGCAGAGCTTTCAAGATGCAAGAAAAAAAGTTGCATTCCTTTTGCATTACAAAAATGCGAAAACCCCTGTTCCAGGAGCCTCCTACCCCTGAGTGACACCTGCTTCCACCAGGCATCGACATCAGCGACGCTTCTCAGAAGGGAGAAAGCCTACAAACATCAGCCGTTTACTCACACTACTGCTTCCCGCTACTTGGCATCCCAAGAGCAGAATAGTGTCTACAATCGTGGCGGCACTTCAATCTCCCATCCCTCCCCCACCTTCCTCATCTTCCCCATCCCCAGTCTCCATCCCCTACACCCTATTCCCCGTTCCCCTCTTCTGGTTCCACTTTCTCCACGGGAGATGATGGTGCAATACTCTTGAGGTTGGCGATCGCGCGCATCACTTCTTTAGAAACGGGTGCGGCAACGGTACCACCATAACCACCCCCAGCGGGTTCGTCGATCACGGTGAGAATAACGAATTGGGGTTTGTCGCCGGGGAAGAGGCTGACAAAGCTGGTAACATAGGCGCTTTCGGAGTATCCCCCTGTGCCGTTGGCTTTTTGCGAGGTTCCAGTTTTACCCGCCACCCGATAGCCCGGTAAGCGAGCGGCTTTCCCGGTGCCTTCTTCAACTGCGCCTTCCATCATGGATATCAGTGCCTTTGTGGTGGTAGGCGAGAATACCTGCCGGGTGGGGCGGAGATTGGGCTTCCAATAAAGTTGCCCCTTGCTGGTGTATAACCCTTGCACCACATGGGGTGTTACAAGTTTGCCGCCATTGGCGATCGCGGCATGAAGTTGCACAAGCTGAATTGGTGTGAGCGAAAAACCCTGTCCAAATGCCATGACTGCCCGTTCAATCCGGGTTTCTAAAAAGGTTTTGCGGCTTCTAAACTGCCCTGGCATCTCGGAAGGAAGATCCACACCAGTAGTTCCACCCAACCCTAATCGCCGCAGCCATTGGTAGTACGCATCTGGCTTCAGCAAATCCACAATGTGAACCATACCGGGGTTGCTGGAGTTGACCAACACTTCTGTCACGGTTGAGCTACCGCCCATTCCGCCTTGAATGGGCCACCCATCCACCGTAATTTGAGAAGAGTTATCTACTACGGTGTCGGGTGTGGCAACTTTTGCTTCCAGCGCGATCGCCACATTAATCGGTTTAAAGGTTGACCCTGGTTCATACAAATCCGTAATCGCCCAGGTTTTGAACCGTTCAGGATTTGCCTTGAAATATTCGTTGGGGTCGTAGGATGGTTCTGACACCAGCGATAACAGTTCGCCTGTGTGGGCATCCATTACAATTACTGCACCCCGCTTGGCTCCCACAGCAGCAACTTGTTTTTTCAAAAATGGTTGAATCGTGCGCTGGAGGCGCGTATCAATCGTCAAACGCAACTGCAAATCATCCAAATTGAGAAAACCAGAGGGGATTTTGTCAGGCATGACGGAGCCATCCCCCATGCGGCGTAAACGCACAGGTTCTGTCGTGCGCTGGAGTACATTTTGCTGGCTCAGTTCCAGCCCTGCCTGCCCTTCATGGTCAGCATTGACGTACCCAACAATATCTGCCGCAACTTCTTTGTAAGGGTAGAGGCGCTGCTGACCTTGCACCAATTCCAACCCATCAATCCCCAGTTCAGAAATTCGAGCCTGGGTATCTTCCACAACGGAATACTCTACCCGAATGCCCGACTCTCCTTCGTTAAATTTCTGCACCAGTTCGGAGGCGGGTCGATTCAAGATGGGAGCCAGTTTGGCAGCGATCGCGTCTTTTTCCTGCTTAAACAGTTTGGGGTGAGCATACAGCGTATAAACCGGGCGATCCAGCGCCAGCACATTCCCCGACCGATCCACAATGTCACGCCGTGGTACAAAGGGGCGTAAAACAGCAACCTGATTGTCTTGCGCTACTGCACGCAAAGCTGGACCTTTGACAATTTGCACATAAAACAAATTGATGCCCAGTAGCCCCGTTCCAGTCATCAACACTGCCCATACAAGACCCGCCCTGAATGCGGAAGAATTTACCCAGGCAGGAACCCGAACTAGCTTGGTAGGTTTTTTGCGCCGACGGGAAGGGCGAAAAGAAGAGGGTGGGTTTGCCACGACAACCTCCTAATAGCCCAGCGGAGCCGCAGCAGGTTCAACGTTTGTCACCACCGGGGGCGTAGTAGGGGCGACACGGGCACGACTGGGTGATGGTTCTAATACAATCGTATGTTCAGAGGTGCGAGGCACCAATCCTGATCCCGGTTGCTCTGCCTGTTGAATCAGTTGATTCTTCATCAACTCTCCAGCGGCAATCATTTGTCGTTCACTGCGCTGCATAGTCTTGAGCTTGCGGTATTCCTTACTCCAGTGCTGCTGCATATAAATCGTGCTGCCATACACGACCAGAGCAGCCGTCACTAAAACAAAGGTGACAATCACAGACCCACGCTGAAGCTGGATCAGCAATCGCAGCCAGGTGGGGAGGGGGCGACGGGTTGGCAGTTGCCGGACCGGAGGACGAGCAGGCGAATTAGGAACGACAGCAAGGGGTGGTTTTTTAATCGGATGACGAAGCGGAGCGGGTGCAACCGGAGCGATTGTTTGTAAATGCGATCGCGGGCGACGAGAAGCCTGTTGCCGAGGCTTAGGTTTGGGTCGAGTTGGTCTTAGTGCTGTTGTCATCCGCTTTTCCGCTCCTATCACACAAATCGGACTGTCTTACACATCCTTTGCTTCGCAACACACTCTAATGCACCTGATCCATAATACGGATGATCGAACAAGAGTGTCTCTACCCCAGGTCACCCCAGCTAAACCAAGAGTTCCCTGAATTTTCACTAGCCAGTCTACTGCAATACTCTCAGAGTAAAAGAATTGTTTAGCGAATCTCCTTTTTTATGCGATGGCATCCCCTCGACTGGTGTAGACTTTGAATCCTGAACCTCAATAAACCCTAAATGTGGATTGGGGGAACTATACCCCATTCCGCTAAATCCCCCAAGAAGAATCTCAAGTTTTTCAAATAATTCTTCATGAAGTGAGGCAGTGACTGATGGCTGAAACGAAAAAAGACCAACAACATCCCCAATGGCAGGGCGATCGCCAAATCGTAAACGCCCTTTTATCCGGCGCTCCCACCGAGTTCAATCTGGCAGAATTGGCCCGACTCCGGATTCGCTACCGTGGCTTTCCCGGTGCTCGCGACATCCAAGCAGACCTGGACACCGTGTTAGAGCAATGGGAATTAACCGAAGACCTGCTCTTTGCCAAAACCCGCCAAATTCACGCCACAAAGCAAATTTATAAAGGCATGGGCACCCAGCGGGATGATTGGAGCTAGGTGATGGAGATAGGGTGTAGGGGGCAGGGGTAGGTGGGTGGAATTTCACTCACTCACCCACTCATCTACTTCCTTACCTTCCTCATCTTCCGCCGCCTCTCTCACTCTTCGTGCTTTTCCTCGGCTGACTTTGTCTGACTTAAGCCAGGTGGAACAGGAATGACAATTGTTTCGGTTGGGATGGTTGGCTTGAGAGATGCAGCGATCGGAGCTAGAATTTGAGCGGTTTGAGTTTGCTGCTGGAGTTGCTGCGTGGAGGATACTAAGCCGCTCAACCCATTGACCAGGTTTCTCAGATTATTCCGAAACGCTGGATCGCCTGTTAACTCATCTAAGTCTGCGGTGATTTTTTGAGCGTTTTGAAAGGTGGAGCGGGCAGAGTCGAGGGTTTGTTGCAGCATCAACAGATTGGAGGGGCTACTGAGGGCATCGGATGCGGCTCTTAAGTTGGCGGAGGCTTTGGCGGCATTTGCAGTTAAGGTTTCCAGGTTTTGCAGGAGTTCACCCTGATCTACACGGTTTAAAACGGTTCCTAAATTGCCGACGGTGCCACGAAGTTGAGTACTGGTTTGCCCCAGGTTATCAAGAGTGGCAACTAGAGTTGCTTGATTGGCAGCGATGAGATTGTTCACCTGATCGGCTGTTACACCAATCTTGTCTGCGGTGCGGCTAATGGCAGCAGCTGACGCTGAAAAGGTTCTCAGTTCCTGCCGCGCATCTTGAGTTAACAGGTTAAATTGCTTGGATAGTTTAGTGATTTCTGCCGCGGCTTCAGAGGTATTTTTTACCACTGAATTGACGTTGTTGAAGAAGGCTGGGTCTGTGTAGACACTGGCAAAACGCACGGAGGCACGAATCAACTCGTCAACGCTGACTCCGGGTTCGCCGGGGAGACGGGCATTGTTACAAAGGATGCGCTCATTGTCGCAATTGCGATCGAGGGGCTTGGTCTGAACAGTACCGGAAAATTGGCTGAGAGGAGATAGCTCGATCGCAGTTTGGCTGATCAAGCCAGACTGGTTGACTTGAGCAATCACATCTCGCGGAATAATCGTATCTGCGGGAGAAATTTGCGCTTCTACCTCAACTTTATTAGGGGTCGGTTTAATTGCAACGATTTTACCTACCGTTACGCCACGAAATCGAACCGGAGCACCATCCTGTAACCCAGCACTATTGGCAAATTCAATAAAAATTTTGAAACTGCGGTTGGCAGGGTTCAATCCTCTGAGCCAAAGCGCAACTCCGGTAAACAGAATAATTCCCAACAAAATTAAGAGTCCAACCGATCCTTCCCGTACTGTTCGCGCTCGCATCACGCTCCTCCACTTAAACAATGGCATGTTCAAAGCCACGTGTAGTTGCTTGAGTATGCCTCTCAATTCCCACCGATGTCGATGACTCCTACCCTATCACCTGAATCGGTCCTTCAATGCTGCCGGTAAAGAATTGGCGAACCAGGGGGTTGTCTGTGGTTTCAATGTCATGTACCTTCCCCTCCCACGAAATTTTTCCTTTGTACAGTAAGACAATGCGGTCAGCCGTGCGGCGAATGGTGCTGTGCTGGTGCGTCACCATGACGTAAGTGCTACAGCCTTCTTCTACAGCCTGCAACTGGCGTACCAGATCTTCAATCACGGTGGACGCGATCGGGTCAAGTCCGGCAGTTGGCTCATCGTATAGCAGCACCTCAGGAATCTCTTTGGGGTTTTCTGGGTTTGCCATGATGGCGCGGGCAAAACTGACTCGCTTTCGCATCCCGCCAGAGAGTTGAGCGGGGTAGCGATCGCCAATGCCCGCCAATCCCACCATTTCTAACCGTTGATTCACCAGATCTTCAATTCGGTAGCGTGGCAGGGAGGTGTGCTCGTACAAAAGAAACCCTACATTTTCGTTCACCGTCAAAGAATCAAATAGTGCCGCTTGCTGAAATACCATGCCAATCCCAATTGGGTCTTCTGAGTCTTCGATCAATCCTCGCCGTCGTTGCCCTAGAACGTAAACGTCTCCAGCATCGGGCGCAGTTAACCCAGCAATAATTCTCAAAATCGTTGATTTACCCGTACCAGAAGGACCAATAATGGCCAGCGCCTCTCCTCGGTAAATCGTGAGATCAACCGAGTCTAGAACGATCTGGCTTCCAAACGTCTTAGAAACCCCTTTGAGTTCAATTAACGGTTCAGGCATCGGAATGTGAACCCGGAATCGTCGTACATCAGTCTAACCTTTGCGATCGCGCCTTGTAGTGGGCAAAAAGCCGTTCATTAGGCTCCTACGACTCTAGCTAAAGAAAGGCATTCTGTATAGATAAGAAGAATAGATAAAAAGATTAAACAGATGAACATCGAGTATATTAGTGCCCACAATAAGTACCTAAGCTTTAGGAACAAAAATTTAATATTCGTAGAATAACAGATGCTTCAGGCAAAAACTGCCAGTCCTGTTTAACCCATTGTGTAGATCAGCGTTAAGTCCGTAAGCTACTATTCCCCCAGGGAGAAATGGTTGTCATGTCAATCTCAATTGTGTTCTACCAATTGTTTCCCCAAAGCTGCAACGAAAAAGGCACACTGAGATGTAGGTGTAACTGTTTATTCCTGGCAATTGTTGACTCAATACTATGATTGATTTTGGTGTTCAGGTTGATCTACTGCCGTAAATAAAACCGTTTAGAGTTGTTTTTGATCTTTCCCTATCCCCAAACGAGCAATGACCATTGGCTTACTTAAACAAGCAATTCATGCATTGAAGCTCGAATCCTTTGGTCGTGCCCCCCATCGGCTGAATCGGTGGTTTAAGTGGTTAGCTCCTGGGCTGTTAGTCAAGCGGTGGTTGCTGTTGAGTGCAACGGGTGTGCTGTTGGCAACGCTGGGGTTTGCTATCTGGATGAAAATGACACCCGTTTTCTACACGACTCAGTTTTTAGGTTTTATTCTCAACGCGATCGCAGAGTCAGTTCCTAGCTACATCAGCGGACCGGTCGCAATGGCTTCTGGAATCTTGCTCGTTTGGTGGGGGCAAACGCGTACCTTAAACTCCATTACCGAAGTGCTGATGCCTGAAGGTGATGAAGATTTAGTAGACGTGCTCTTAGCACACCGCCGACTGAATCGGGGTCCAAGAGTCGTGGTAGTGGGAGGTGGTACGGGGCTTTCCAACCTGTTGCGTGGGCTAAAGGCGTACAGCGCCAACATTACTGCCATTGTCACTGTTGCTGACGATGGTGGTTCTTCTGGACGGTTGCGCCGCGAGATTGGCGTGTTGCCACCGGGCGATATTCGTAACTGCCTGACGGCTCTGGCAGACGAAGAAAAATTGATGACTGAACTATTTCGTTATCGCTTTCGGGCGGGGGATGGGTTATCGGGGCATAGCTTTGGCAATCTGTTTCTCACCGCCATGAATGAGATTACTGGGGATCTGGAGCAGGCGATCGCGGCAAGTTCCAGAGTCTTAGCAGTGCGGGGTGAGGTGCTGCCAGCCACGCTCAGCGATGTGCGGTTGTGGGCAGACTTGGCAGATGGTCGCCACATTGAAGGAGAATCGAATATTACGGAAGCAAGAGGAAAAATTGTCCGCGTTGGCTGCACACCTTCCAGTCCGCCTGCTCTGCCCAAAGCGGTGAAAGCAATTCAGGATGCTGATTTGATTATCATTGGCCCTGGTAGCCTGTATACCAGCATCATCCCAAACTTGCTCGTGCCCGAAATTGCCGACGCGATCGCCCAATCTAAAGCGCCGCGCATTTACGTGTGCAACATCATGACCCAGGAAGGGGAAACCGAAGGCTATAGCGTGGGCGATCACATTCGGGCAATTGATCGAGCCTGCGGCAAGCGGTTGTTTGAAGCGGTATTAGTACAAAAACAAACCCCGTCTGCGAAGGCATTAATTCGATACGCTCAGGAAAATTCCAACCCGGTACCGCTGGATCGGGATGTGGTGGGTCGGTTGGGACGGCGCATCATTCTAGCCAACGTTATGGATGAAGATGCTGATACGGGGCTATTACGGCATAATTCCAACGCTCTTGCCCGAATTTTAATCCGCTGGTTTAGTCGGGTGCAGTAGGAATGCGGCTATACAATGCTGTCAACATCCGCAACCGCTGGCTTAATTCTGGAGTGAGTACATGAGAGGTCGGATAGCGCCAGCGCCAGTTACCCGCATTCACACTGGGATCGTTCATCCGTGCTCGACCATCTAAGCCCAAAATATCCTGAAGCGGCAAAATCGCTAAATTCGCGACCGATGCTAGCGCCATCCGCATCAACACCCAGTTAATTTCTTGAATTTGATCGGGATCATCTGCACCCAGATAATACGCTAAAAATTCTTTTTCGTCAGAGCTTACAGTTGCCCACCAACCGATCGCGGTGTCGTTGTCGTGGGTGCCAGGATACACCACACAGTTTGGTGTGTAGTGATGCGGCAAATGGGTATTTTTTGCGCCTTCATTAAATGCAAACATAAGGATTTTCATGCCAGGAAAATTGAAGCGATCGCGCAATGCTTCCACCTCTGGTGTGATGATCCCCAAATCTTCTGCCAAAACAGGTAATTGACCCAAGCGATCGCCCAACGTTTCAAAAAATTCGTCGCCCGGAGCTTTAATCCATTCTCCATTCATTGCCGTTGTTTCCCCAGCGGGAACTTGCCAGTAGGCTTCAAACCCTCGGAAGTGATCGACTCGGACAATATCCACGTATTGGAGTGTGGCTTTGAACCGTTTCACCCACCAATCAAACCCGGTCTGTTGCAGTTTATCCCAGTCGTATACCGGATTGCCCCATAACTGCCCGGTGGCGCTGAAATAGTCGGGTGGAACACCCGCAATGTAAGCAGGTTCAAAGGTCTGCGGATTGAGTTTGAACAAATCTGGACTTGCCCACACATCCGAACTGTTATGACAAACGTAAATCGAAATGTCTCCAATGATTTTGATCTGCTTTTGATTAGCATAAGCCCGTAAGCGAGACCATTGCTCAAAAAACTGGAACTGTAAAAACTGCTGGAACTGAATCTGCTCTTGCAAGCTTTCAGTTTGGGCACGCAGGGCCTCTGGTTCGCGCCGAGCGATCGCGGCTTCCCACTGGTTCCAGCTTTTACCGTTATTTGCCTCCAGCAATGCCATAAATAAAACAAAATCATCTAACCACCAGGATTGTTCTTGACAAAACTGCTCAAACTGAACTTTTAACTGTCCTGTTGATAGGTGTTGAAATTGGTCAAATGCCAGTTTCAATAGCCTCATCTTGTGAGGAATCACTCGGTCAAATTCAACTTTATCTGGGCTGACTTCAGATAATGGAGTCAATTGCTTTCGCTCAATTAAGCCTTCTTCTTCCAGTTGTTCAAGGCTAATTAGCAATGGGTTTCCAGCAAATGTGCTGAAGTTCATGATGTAGGGTGAGTGATCGTAGCCTGTTGGTCCCAATGGCAAAATCTGCCACAACGTTTGCCCACTTTGTTCTAGAAAATCAACAAACTCATAAGCTGATTTTCCCAGATCTCCAATTCCGTGAGGGCTGGGTAAAGAGGTAGGATGCAGCAACACTCCACTCGCACGTTGAAAACTCATAGCAATATTAGCAGTAGTCATTCCATCCCACTTTAGAGGTCAAAGTAACGGAAGCGTGCTGTCTTAAGATAGATTTTGCTCTGCTAATTGTCCTATTTAATCGCTAATGGCGTGTTGTGAAATAGCCATTCCTGGCGCAAGCGCGCGATCGCCTTTTCCTTTTGCTTTGCCTCCACCTCAATCCACGGCGCGTAGCGGTAGGACTCTGGCATGAGTGTAATGTAGTCGCTGTGTTGAGGATCACGGAAAAACTGATTGCCATTAGAAATGTGAACCACTTGCCAGGCTGGAATATCCCAGGTAGAGCGAGCCGCAACCAGCATTTCGGCAACGCTGGGATGATTGTAACTATCTACTTTTTCATGAATCACATGGTGGTGAGCGTCAAACACCAGGGGCACATTGGCTGTTCGACAAAGTTCAACCAGTTCTGCTGTACTGTAGGTATACTCATCGTTTTCTAATGTCAGGCGTAAGCGAATTGCATCTGGCAAATCTCGAATCACTTGAATTAACTGGCGTGCCCGATCGCCCTTGCCCCCGTGGATGTTCATCAATGCCCAGGGAGATCGCGGCAGCCCCAGCATATCCATCATTCGGGCATGGGCACCCAGAATCTTACAGCTATTTTGCACCACATCTGGACGATCTGAACTGAGCACTACAAACTGATCCGGATGCAAAACTAAACGCACATTTGCTTCACGCGCAAAGTTACCAATTTGCTGCATTGTGTCGGCAAACTCAGGTAGCACTGCTTCTCCCACGGGCGCATCTGCAAAGGGCAACAAGGAGGAATTCATGCGGTAGAGTCGAATGTCATTCTCCTGACAAAATGCAATCGCCTGGTGCAATCGGTGCAGATTTTCTGTGTAGAGCGATCGCAGCAATTGTTCTTGCTCAGCGATCGCAAATTGCAGTAACCGTTTGCGAGTGATTGTCCGAAACCGCACGCGATCAGATGCGGTAATACAAACCAATCCAAATTCTGGCACCTGAGGTGGTGAAGCGTTCATATTCGTTATGAGCAATACAAATTCACTATCGATTCAGTTGAGATTCAATTGGCGCTGTTAACTCCGATGCACCCGGTTGTGCTTCTGGCTGGCGAGTGTACCACCATGCCCAGGTAATCAGCACCGCTTGAAACGGCAACCGCACCCAGTAGAGAATGGGATGATGGGGAATGCCTTCAATCGAAATGCTGTTGATGGCTTGATTAATATTGGCTGGAAACACCGCAATAAATAGAGCAATCAATCCCCAAGCAGCCGCAACGCTCACTAGAGGAATCATCAAACCAATGCCGCCTAAAATCTCAAATACACCACTGATATAAACTAATGCAAAGGGATTAGGTAACTGAGGCGGTACAATTTTGGCGTACTGTTCTGGCTTAATGAAGTGGGTAATGCCAACAACAATAATGCACACAGCTAAAATAGCTCTCAGAAGTTCTTTATGACGTTTAATATCCAACATAGTTGAATGAGTTTTTTCTTTTTTGCAATTCTCTTTTGGCAAGCAGGGGCGCATTGAGATGCACCCCTACAAAAGCAACATAGTCTCAATTAAATGAGATGATTACCTGCGATCGCAATCCTGCTATTACCGATTTTGGACGGCATCTCCAGCCCGTTCAGCCGCATTTTGGAAACCACCAAACAGAGATTCGGTTCCTTCACGAACATCGTCTGCCGCACCTTGAGCATTACGCTTGGCTTCATTGAAAACACGAGGAGCATTATCCCGTGCTTTATCCAAATTTTCTTTCACATTTTGAGTTCCTTTACGAGTTCCCTCTGAAAAGTCGTTTGCGAGCTTTTCAGCAGAGTTCTTTGTGCTCTCGTAAGACTCACGCGCTTTGTCATCCAGGGGATTGCGATTCTTGACATTAGAAACAATGTCTTTGGGGTTGCGTGCCTGATTTTTATCAATGTTTTCTTGAACCCGGTTAACGTACTGCTCGGCTTCAGACTTCACGGCTTTGCGATCGTATTTAGGATCGTCGTTATAGTTGTTCATGCCGCCTTCACGTTTTTGAGTCGGCTTGTAGAGTTCGCGGGTTGGGCCGTTATTTTTGTCATAAGGGCTGGAAGTGTAAGAACCCTGATTGGCATCAGAACGAGGATCGGCAGCATAAGATGAACTGCAAGCAGTGCTCGTTAACATAAAGAAACCAACCAGTGTCACAATGATCAGGCGTTTCACAGAAAGAGTTTTCACTAAGGAAGTCACGCGATCGCTCACGCTAGAAAAAAAGCTGTTCATAGTATTTCTCCATTTTGCCTTGTCTATTTTGCTTCAACCTCAAAACATCCAACGGATATTTCTTGCTGAAGCTTTCGTTCTAAGCGGATTTGAACCCACTAAGCTTCATGTCTAGGTTAGCAATGTCACAAATTTATTTTCATCTAGCTAAAGTTATAGGATTAGTACATCTCTTGGCTTAGGTTAATGCTACAGTTAAAACTTAAATCAGTTTTTACCATTTTTTAATCATCCAAAAATCTACATCACCGCTCAGTCAATAAAAGGTGAAACAGATTTGTGTTGAGCAAAACAGTTAGCATTACTCCTTTAGTTGAGCTTTGTGGGGTTTTCTGTCTAGCTGTGGTTTGATGTAAATGCCTGTTGTTTTCAATACGTTTATTAGAGGCTTCACTAAGCAGCAAAATCCGCTATCGACTGTTCTCAGCAAAGCGGTTCATGATGTCAGGTGTTGAAAACAACTACAAGCAAAGGATTCTAGTCATGAAAACAGCTAATCTCTCAAAAGTTTTGGGTTTAAGTGTTTTGTCTCTCAGTCTTGCAGTATTGCCCGTGATCAATTCTGCTTCCGCACAAGATACCCCAGCAGCACCCAGCGGAACAACTACAACTACCCCAACCACTGATGTTGACAATGATAACGATTCTAACTGGGGCTGGTTAGGCTTGTTGGGCTTGGCTGGCTTGGCTGGTTTGGCTGGTCGCAAGCGCCATGATGAACCTGTTCGCTACCAAGACCCTACTGTCGCGCCCTCTCGTTCCGACTATCGCTAGTTTGCCAACTAGATAGGCCGACTTGATTTATAGCTTTGGTCAGAACGCTTAGGACAGGAAAAAGTGGCAAAGCCAATGCTGGGTAGGCGTTCTGACTCGCCACAGCCACGTTACAGATGGCTATGGCTATATTTGTAGGATGGATAAGTAAAGTAAAACCCATACAGGCATTGGGTTTCATTCTTTAAGCCAACCTATTTGATCTGGTTGAGTCGTTTGTACATACCACGTTTAGGTCAGTTCCCGACGAAAATGTTGGGACTCATCTTTTTGCTGATTTGAGTGAAGTGAGGAAGTCTCTACAATTTCAGGTGGAAGTCCGTCTTAGCAGAGGTTTAAAGATTCGGCGTAGTCTTTAAGATCAGAGATAGCACTCATCAATGGAGTCTTATTTTGACTGCGATCGCGACTGAAACTCCTATTTCTACAACCGAGTTTTCTGCAACTTCTTCTCGGTTGTGGATGCCTGAACAAGTTTTGTTTACTCCCGCTGCCCTGGATGAAGAATGGGGTCAGCAGATTCTCTCACGAGTTCAATCTCTGAACTTGCCCGTTGAAAAACTACCTCGCAATCGTTTGACAGGCTTGCGGGGTGAGACGGAACGCGAGACTTATGACATTTCTAAGCGAACACTTGCCGTTGTCACCGCTCCACCCAGCCAATTCAAGCTCAGTCCCATTCCACCCTCGGCAGATTGGCAGTTTCATCTGGCAGAAGGTTGTCCTGCCCATTGCCAATATTGCTATTTAGCAGGTAGTTTACAAGGCCCACCTGTGATCCGGGTTTATGCAAACTTACCCCAGATTTTAGCGAATTTAGGTGCTTATGAGGTGCCTGAACGGGCAACCTCATTTGAGGTGAGTTGTTATACTGACCCGTTGGGGATTGAGCATCTGACGGGCGGACTGGCGGAGTGCATCCGCTATTTTGGTACTCGCGAAAATGGGTACTTACGGTGGGTATCTAAATTTGATGCGGTGGAGACATTGTTAGATTTGCCTCATAATGGTCGTACCCGTTGCCGCATCAGCGTGAATGCTGCTCCTATTTCAAACCGATTTGAGGGGGGTACCGCTTCCGTTACAGCCCGATTGCAAGCATTACGACGACTGGCACTGCCGAAAACCCGTGGTGGCGGCGGTTATCCGATTGGTTTAGTGATTGCACCGATTATGCCGATGGATGATTGGCAAGTGCATTATGGTCAATTGCTGGATGCGATCGCAACGGCTTTAGACTTTGATTGCGACTTGACGGTTGAGTTAATTTCTCATCGCTTTACGCCTGGTTCTAAGGACGTGTTAACGACTTGGTATCCTCATAGCAAGCTGGATATGGATGAGGATAAGCGCAGTGTCAAGCGGAACAAGTTTGGTGGTGTGAAGTATGTGTATGATGCCGTCACTATGAAGACTCTACGCCAATTTTTTGAGCGTGAGATCGGTCAGCGCTTGCCGAATGCCCAAATTCTTTATTGGACGTAGGGCTTTGTATGCAAAGCCCATACGGTTCCCTCAGAAACGTGAATTGGTATCAGGCTGGTTTCGCAAATGTCCAATCTAAGATTTTAATTGGTGCAGACTGAAGTGCTTTTACCAGTTCATTGTTGTTTGCATACTTTAGTTCTGTTAAGCAAGTGGCTTCAACGTTGACGGTAAATTCAGAGTCTTCAAACGGCCACGGTTCTACAGTTAGCCGTTCATCGCTCAGTTGGCGAACGTCATAACGCTGCCCATCGATCCCGCTGGTAATTTCCAGCGCTCTGCCAGCATCGGGAATTTGTTTTTGTGCCAGGATGAGAGAAAGGCGATCGCACCAACGCATAAACTGATAAGCACGCTCCGCCTCATCTTTGGTAATTCCTAATTCTTGCCGCCACTGTTCCTGATGCTGAATTTGTTCATTCAAAAATGCATCCCACTCGGCAGTAGTGCCCCAGCGATCTTGATTGAGGAAGCAAATATGTTTGGAAATTAGCATCGTAACCCAGCGTCCTCGGTAGCGGGCATCGGTTAAGTGTTTTCTCAATGGTTCAATGTCATCGCTGCGGTTGAGGGTGAAATCGAGCGGTGCACCTGCGGGCGTGAGTTCGTTGCCTTCCCACTCTTTTTCCAGATCATCATGGTGAGAAATTGCCGCGATCGTTTCATACAAACGCTCTGGAGAGTCGGATTTACGCCAATGTCCGGCAATTTGAGCGGCTAATAAAGCATGGGCACGGTGATAAATAACTTCCCAACCGTTTTCAGCTAGATTCACAATCATATTGGTTTCCAAATCAGAAAATTAAGTTCAACAATTTGCAGCTTCAACATAAGCGATCGCAAAGGGAGTCAGGAACTTTTCGACCTCGGAGATCGTAGCTCGATCTACTTCTGTCCAAGTTCTGGAACGCCCAAACACACAGGGTTGGAGAACGCCCCACAATTGACCATTCCGACGCAGGTGAGCATGAATTAAGGCACGATGTCCAAAATTCTCATGTTCAAATTTCCGGTTTAGCACATCCGAGCTAGCCGTTTCTATATCCTCGACAAAAATGGAAGGTTCTGCCCGAAGCGCCGCCGCAAACATGGGATCTTCGTCCGCCAAAGAATCAGGTTCTGGCTTCCAGTCAGGATCAAAGATCGTTGGAATATGATCATTGCGCCGCCAACAATAGGGCACTCTTCCCATTTTTGTTTGAGGGTTGCGGAGATACAAAAAGCAGCGATCGCACTGCAAAGTTTCACCCAACACAGGCAGCAGTTCCATAAATATTGTTTCAGGATCGTGCTCGTGTTTGAGAAGGGTTTGTAGTTGAGAAAAGGCTGTTTGCATGATCATTGGTTTTCCTGGGAAACCCCTCCTCCAGGAGTGGAAGAAGGGGTTTCGTCGTTAAATTGACATTTGCGAACGGTTCGCTTACCTCGCTGCCAGCGCTCCAGCACCAGCCGCAGCACCAGCCGAGATCAAAGCAGTAAGGAACAACCACCAAGCAGCCGTAGCAGCCGCTTTGCGAGTTTCTTCCATTTGACGCTGAGCTTGCAATTTGACTTCTTCTACTCGGCGTTGAGCTTCCATTTGAATCCGTTCTGCCCGCTGCAACACGCTGTTTCGTGCTGCCTCAATTTGATCAATGATGCGATTGGCATCTTCCTCAGAAATATCTCTGCGAGAGCTGAGAATGGCAACCAGTGTACCCCGATCAAATTGGCTCAATCGACCCCGCAGCGCATCAAATCCGGCTTGAGGATCATCGAACAAGGTGCGAACGTCACGCTTGATGCTGTCGTAGTTCAGTTCTGGACGATCCAAACTATTCAGATAATCGCGAATTTGAGCAAACAAGCGATCAACCAGTCCTTGCAGTTGAGCTTGAATCTGTTTCAACTGGCTCAGAATTTGATCTCGTACCGACTCAATTTGTGACACGACCTGATCCGCTTCTTCCGGAGTCATGTCTTTCCGTTGAGACAGTAAGGCAATCAACGTAGATCGATCAAAGCGAGATAGGCGATCGCCCAGGCTTTGCACACCTTGTTTAGGTGATTGAATCAAGAGGCTGAGATCTCGCTTAATCCCTTCAGGATTGAGTTCATCCTTGTCGGTGTTCCGCAGGTAATCTTCAACGCTGGCTTCAAAGTCCATCACAGATTGTTGGGTTCGCAATGCCAGGCGACGGGGTGAACGGATAATGCGACGAATTGCTTCCTGCACCTGATCGATAGAACGATTCACTTGTTCCTCGGTTACACCTTCTCGCTGGCTCAACAACTTCACCAACGTTTCGCGATCTACCCTAGAGAGCCGTCGTCGCAGGGCGATCGCGCCCTCTTTGGGATCATTCAGCAGAGTCAACAAGTCTTGCTGCAACCCTTCAGGATTGAGTTCTTCCAGGTTAGTAGACCGCAGATAATCTGCAATCTTGGTTGTGGTCTGGTCATACTGTTCTTTCACGGCATCCGTGACGATGCGAGGTGAATGCACAAATGTATACCAGTTGGACTCAACCTGGCTCACAATTTGATTTGCTTCCGCCTCACTAATGTCTCCCCGCTGGCGTAACAGTTGCACTGCCGTATCCCGATCAAAATGAGAGGCACGATTGCGGAGTGCCTGGAGTCCCAGTTGGGGATCGTTGAGCAGGAGTTGAAAATCGCGCTTAATGCCGTCTGGATTGAGTTCTGCTTTGCCCGTATCCCGTAGATAAGACTCTAGTTTTTGTTGAAATTCAATCGCTTTTTGCTTGGCTTGCTCATCCAGTGAACGAGCATCAAACAATACGCGATCGCGAGTTGTTTCCAACGCATTCAGAATACTTTCGGTTTCCTCCGGAGTGATGTCCGTTCTTCTCGCTAAAATACCTTGTAAGGTGTGGCGATCATAGGATGAAAGCCGAGTATTCAGCGTATCAAATTCGGCTTCTTCATCCTCTAATAACGCTTTGAATGCGGGCAACGTATCATTTGAAAAAAGCTGTTCTTTAGGAGTCAGCGTCAGGTAAATATCCACCCGCTGCTTCAGGTCAGCCGTAATCTCCACATCTTTTGCTGTCAAAGCACCCTGTAATACATCGCGACGAATTGCCTCTAGCTGATCGGCCACCTGCTGAATTTTCGCCTCAGTCAGCACTCCCCGAGATGAGAGCAAATCGACAAACAACCCACGGTTCAATTGAGAAAGTTGTTGTGCGATCGAGCCTGGATCGGCACTCGGATCATACAGCACTTCGCGAAACTCGCGTTCGATAGTTGTGGGGTTCATCTGCCAGGAAGGTTTGTTGAGCAGGTAGTTCTCAACATCGTTCCGAATCGGGCTATAAGCAGGTGCGGTTGAATCGCCCTTAAGCTGCCCTACAACCTTGTTCGTTTGGTCAGCCACTTTATCCGGTGCTGATTTGAGTCGATCTAGAATCTTTTCAATATCCAGATCAGAAATATCCGTTCGTCCAGCAATCAATCCTACTAAAGTGTTAAACCCAGTTTGCAGCGTTTGCTGAATACCTCCAGGGGCTTTTTCACTGGCGGCACTGCTCTGCTGCGATCGCTCTGCCAACAGGCGATCAATTTTTGCATTCAGCTCTTGAAGCTGAAGCTGTCCTGGTTGGGTAGATTGCAGGTAACTGGTCAACTCAGCCAGAGAATCACGCCGAGTTCGCTGCCCTAGAGTCTGTTGCCAAATACCCTCCAACATGGCGGCAATTCGGTTCACTTCCTCTTTAGAAAAATCAGTTCGCTTACTGACTAGATCCACAAAGGTTTGGCGATCAATATGGCTTAAGCGATCGCTCTCCGCCAAAGCAGCAACCTCTGGATCATTCAACAACGCCTCAAAATCTCCCCGAATGCGGCTTAAATCCAATTTTGGCAACTGAATTTTTTGTACGTACTCTTCAACTGACTCACGAATACTTTGTGGGTCAATCGCCGAGCCTAACTCGGTACGCACGGCTGACGCAACCGCCTCTGCGGTCGAAACAATTTGTTGCTTTGCAGCTCTACCTCCAATAGCAGCAGTCGCAGCCCCCAAAATGCTTTGAAAGCCAGTAGTAGCTGCATTCATGACAGAGCCGATTAAAGAACCGACCGTGCTGGAACTAACCCATACCAGCAGCGAGAAATAGGCAGCCCAAACGACTAAACCAATAATTGCACCCAAACCCTCATCGGTTAACAAGCTTAATTTTACTGCTAAATAGCAAGCAAAAAATAAAGCAAGCGTTACGCTAAGGAGTGTCCAAAGACCTAAACCAAAACCAATTTTACGAATGGTTGATCCAACACTTTCCGATTCGGAGTCTGAAGAGTCTGAATCGGAAGATCGCCCTAGATAAGAGATGCCAGCAGCAACAGAAAAGTTGGTCAACAGAAGTTGCATCGCGAATGCCAACAGAATTCCTGAAACCAGTGCAATAAAAAATTGAGGTCCAGTAAAAAATACTGAGGCAGCTTCCGGGGTATTTGTTTCCGTCGTAACGGGAACCTGTCCTACCCAAAATTGAATAGTCAATAATTGCATCGGTAGTAGCGCAGTTTGAATCATATAGTCTCCCATGAAGTGCAAATATGCTTTGTGAGCTGCCACTTGCACGAAATAACACACGGTTGTTGAAGGACAAGTACCTCCATAGATTAAGAATCCTTCTGAAAAGGGAAAGCTACATCTCTCCTGAGTTGGAATCTTGGGGGGATTCCATGAAAATTCTGCTGTTGAATTAGAGGGCAGAGGCGTAAAGAAATTCGCCCTATCTCCTCATTTCAACAGCAGAATCATCTGACAGACTAAAGTTTATGGAGCTAAACGATTACCAGAGTCCAGGAACGGAACCGCTTCCACCCGTGCCGCCACCCGTCGAGTCACCTGTTCCATCCACACCTGTGCCGCTATTGGGTGTAGTAGTGGAGTTGGGCGTAGTGGAGTTTGGAGTGGTTGAACCAGGTTGAGTGTAGCGCTCGATTCGGTTATCTGGTTGGGCGTTGGTATTGGGAGAGGTAGAGTTGTTGATTTGGCTGTCTGCACCTGTGCCACCTGCACCGCCGCCAACACCCGTCGAGTTGTCGTTCACCTGACTCCGGGGAGAAGTATAGGTACCACGTCCAGGTGTGTTTTGGCTGGGAGAGGTCAGCCGATCCGTACCACGGCTACCGGGAGTAGTGTAGCTAGAAGGATTTTCACCTGAACGGTTCGTGGTGTTAGGTTTGGAACCATCAGGTTGCGTGTATTTTTCAACGCGGTTTTCGGGCTGTTGCTGGCTACGAACGCCTGGTGTAGTGGAACCATCTCGATCATAGCGATCGCTGCGTTGAGCAGGAGCGCTATTCGCAGGAGCACTACTGTCGTTCTGGTTTGTCATTGGGCGGGAAGGATCATCAACGCGGGTACCAGCAGGAGCGTTAGCACCTTCATCAACCTTAACATCGCCCGATGCACCAGGGCTTTGAGTTTGAGAGAAAGCTGCTTGAGGGATTACGGCTGCAACTCCCAGGAAAGCGCTAGCGGCGATCGCACCAACCAGGCTATTCATTGCTTTTTGATTGAGCTTAAAGTTCATTCCATTCCTCCTAATTTTTGAGATTCCTCTTTTGATGAATTTCTGTGAGATCTCTCGCTGCGGTTATCAGTATTTTTCATTTACGATGCTTCTGGATAAAACTACCAGTTCTCGAAGGAGATCGCTTATCGCAATGACTATCAACAACTTAATGCTTATTCAGTCTTAAATGGTCTATCAGGAGGGGTGTTATTTTTTCCATCATAAGGATGGTTATTTAATCTCTGCGGGTCAATTCCCCGCCGCTCTGCGGCGTAAAATGCAGAGAT
>JACYLN010000103.1 GCA_015272515.1 Leptolyngbyaceae cyanobacterium C42_A2020_001
CTCCTGACTCAAAGAGGTTTTACTCCTATCCTCCCTTAAGAGACCAGTGCCAACACTATCTATAACTTTTGAATGTTTTATTGATGTTTGTATAATTCATCGCAAATAAACCGTTTACTTAAAGCCGATTTTTAACAACGAAGCCCTATGTTTAAGTCACGAATCATGACACAACCGTTTTGTCACAATAATGGGATGGATTCGCGATCGCAAACCCATCCCAATCAAGGTGTTAATGCTTACACTTGTATGTAAGCTAATTTACGTTTGGTTTACGGAGCGATTTAGTAGCTACGAGAGAAGCTATCGCGGCGATTACCACCACCAAAGGAACTTCTGTCTTCACGAGGTTTTGCTTTGTTGACCTTGAGGTCGCGACCCATCCACTCAGCACCATCGAGCGCATCAATTGCTGATTGCTCTTCGGTTGGTGTTCCCATTTCCACAAAGCCAAAACCGCGCATCCGACCTGTCTCGCGGTCGGTCAGAAGCTGAACCCGTTTGACTGAACCGTATTCTGCGAATACAGCGGTCATATCGGCTTCTGTAACCTCATAGGATAGGTTACCCACATAAATTGACATAAACTAATCTCCAAAAAAGGACTGTAGAGAGTGAGATTTCGGAGAGAAGCTCGTCAATACCAAAAGTAGAAAAACGTTTAATAGTTGAAACAAACACTGCAACCGATTCTTAGTCTCATCCGTTATCATAGCGCACTAAAGCATAATATGTGTTGTTAACTCTTATGTCGCTCTGGAACGGTTGCACGTTTGGTGGCAGCAAAACTATCTGGCTGGGTGGAACAAATCGTGGCTGCGATCGCCCATTACCAAAATATTCATCACCTCTGGCAGCTTCCATCCGAGCAACTGCAAGTGCTACAAAGCTGCTATGATATCAGTCAACTCCTGATCGCCTGTTTGAATCGTAATTGTGAGGTGACAGTCACAATTCAGCAAGAAACTGGAGCGACTTTGCTACTGCTGCAAAAGGAACTGGAAGATTGGGAATGGCATGGAGATTGAATGATACAGCACTCATTTGAGTTTTATGGGATCGCTTTCTTTGGAATTATTTTATTCCGGTATTTCCTGGTGGCAGGAGGAACCTATTTGTTCTTTTATTCGCCTTTCAGTCAGGCGCTGGTTCAGTCCCAGCGGCCTTATCGACCACCTTCATGGAAATCGATTCGACACGATATTAAACTCTCGGTTTTTTCGGCTGGAGTGTTTGCGTTAGCGGCGGCATTTATTATGTCAGCCTATAGTAATTGGGGAGCTACCCGGTTATACAACCATGCTCAACAGTATGGGCTGTGGTATTTAGGAGTTAGTTACATAGCCGTGTTGGTAATTCAGGATGCTTATTTCTATTTCACCCATCGCTTGTTTCATCATCCGCTCCTCTTTCGTTGGTTACATCAGGGACATCATCAATCGCGCTATCCCACTCCCTGGACTTCGTTTGCGTTTGATCCCTTAGAGGCGATTATTCAATCTTTCTTCCTGGTTGGGATTGTCTTTGTGATTCCGCTCCATTTCATCACCTTAATTGCGGTACTGATGACAATGACAGTGTGGGCGGTCATCAATCATCTTGGGATTAATCAACTCCCTCTATCGTTCCCCCATGATTGGTTAGGCAAGTGGTTTATTGGTCCTGCCCATCATTCCATTCATCACCTCAAGTACACAGTGCATTACGGGCTATATTTCACGTTCTGGGATACACTTCTCAGTACTCAGGATCTTAACTATGAACAGAAGCTTTGTAAGGATCAAATCAAACATTAGCAAGGGTTCATTTCACCTAATCTCCACTCCGTTTGCTCTTTAGCAGAGACAGTACGATGAAATTGCTGAAAGACGATTTATGCGATTGTGCCTATTAAATTTGGGGTAAAAACTGCAAGTACCTTGCTCAATACTGAATTAGTACTGCATCAGTCACCTAAATGGTTGGACTCAAATGGGTGAAACTATCATTTGCTACTGGCTGCTTTTGAAAAGCAAGTTGTTGCGTAATCCGCTCTTTCGCTAACACCCGATATTCCCAGAAGTGTTCTCCAGCGGCACATAGCCCTAAGTACATATTCAGTACCTGGGGTTTCTTGAGTAACACAATCCAGAGTTGGTACCAAAATTGTCCTCGGATTTCCGATCGCCGGATTCCCTGATGCCAGATCAGTTGAGCGATTAATGTTAAACCCTTATGGAGCGGGAATTGCATCGTTTGCTGCTTCCGTTTCAAAGACTCAATTTTGAGGCATTGTTGGAAACACCGTTTCAGATAATTTTTCGGTTCATACAGAGTCCAGAACCCTTCTACATATTCTCTAGCAATGTCGGCAAGCGGGCGAGTCGGAATAAAGTTCATCAACGTATTTTGGTCGCCCGTTGGATGACTATTGCTCGCAATTAAGCGCTGCTCTTTTTTCAACCGATCCCATAAGGCAGTGTTCGGGAGTGCTTGCAGAATGCCTAGCATGGGTTGCGGAATGCTTGTTTGTTCGACGAAGGCTTGAATGCGATCGCCTGCGCCTGCTTTCTCGCCATCAAACCCAAGAATAAATCCTGCATAAATTAACAGCCCAGCCTTATTGATCTTGTCACAGGCTTCGACTAGAGGATTACGAGTGTTTTGCAATTTGCGGGTTACTTGCAAACTATCTTGATCAGGCGTTTCAATGCCTAAGAAAACGGCAAAAAAGCCTGCTTCACCCATTAGTTGCAGTAATTCATCATCCTCTGCCAAATTCACCGAAGCTTCTGTAATGAAGCTGAATGGATAATTACGCTGCTGCATCCAGGGAATCAGTTCTCTGAGAAAGCGTTTAACGTTCCGCTGATTGCCAATAAAATTATCATCGACGACAAAAAGTGACCCGCGCCAACCGAAATCATAGAGTGTCTGTAACTCAGCTAACGCTTGATCAGGTTCTTTGGTACGAGGTTTGCGACCATAGAGCGAAATAATGTCACAAAACTCACAATTAAACGGACACCCACGCGAAAACTGGATTGCCATCATCAAGTAGGCATCCCGCTTTAGTAAATCAAACCGGGGAATAGGGCTTTGAGTCACATCAGGTTTCTCAGATGAGCGAAAGATTCCCTGCCTATCGCCCTGCTCGATCGCCTCCAGGAATTTGGGGACGGTCATTTCCCCTTCATCCAGAATCAGGAAATGAGCACCCGCGTCTAAGGCATCTTTTGGCACAGAGGTTGGATAAGGTCCACCAACAGCGACTTGCTTACCTAACTGAACGGCTTTTTGAATTAGCGCCTGTAAATCCGACTTCTGCACGATCATGGCGGAAAGAATCACCAGATCGCACCACTCCCAATCTGCTTCGCTTTCGCAAGCAACGTTGCGATCGTAAAATCGGATTTCCCAAGTGGACGGGAGTAGTGCTGCAACGGTAATAATGCCCAGAGGTGGAATCACCGCTTTCAATCCAGCAATTTCCATGAAGCGATCGTAAGACCAGAAGGACTGGGGAAATTGAGGATAGAGCAACAATGCTTTCATAAAGCCTTGCGATAACTTAAGTTGACTCTAACATGCTGGGAAGCTTCATAGAATTACACTATATTAAGCTGTGAAGATTTTGGGCGTTGCTGAATAGGAATATGATTTACTGAGAGAGTGGTACATCACTAAATTTGAGATAGTGCAGTAACAATCGCGAGTGCTTCAGCATTTCTACAGACTTGGAATAGCACGATGTCTTACGATCCTGATTTCATATTCCCATTATGCAACGCCATTAATTAGTCCTTCATCATCCATTGTGTAGCCAATGACAAAATAGCCAATGACAAAAGGAGTATTGCTCGATTGAGCCTGATCCTGGCGAATATTGACTTGAACTTCTGCTGGGACTAGTTCAGTACCATTGCTGTAGTAAGTCCTATTCTGATTGAGGGTGCTCTCTTGCGTCTTGGTGTAGCTCATGGGATGCCTCAATTAAACTTTATACTCATGATCATAGTTGATTTCAAGAATAAATGTGTCGCTAAATAATATATTAATTGCTAAGCCACATTGGCGATCGCTCAAATAGCCCGCTAGAGAATGTTTGAGAAATAGGTAGATGAGGTGTGCAAAAAGAGGAATTAGTGTCTAGATTGAGTAATTTGCTACTAATTCAGACGTTTTTGAATCAGTCGATGAATAATGAGCTAATTGATTTTCGATTTCATTTCGTACAATTTGCCGATAATCTACAAAATGTTCTAAGTGAGCGCAGTTAGTTAGATAGTGCTCAAACACATTTGGATTGTGCCGAATAATTGCGAATAACTGCCGCCAAAACTGCCAACGGGTATTGCGTTTTAGACCTTGTCGCCAGCAAATGATAAATAGTGCCCGCAAGTCTACTAAGCCTGGCAATTTGAGTTTTTTCTTGTGGGGATGCGGCTTCATGTTAATGAAATGGCGATAGACTCGTGCTAGATAGCGATCGGGTTCATACAAATCCCAAAAGCATTGAATATATTCCTGGGCAATCTCTTCTAGCGGACGGGTCGGAATAAAATTAATCAACGTTGTTTGATGGATATTCGCTTCATTTCCTGTTTCCAGTAAACGCCCCTCTTTTTGTAAACGCTGTGACAATGCAGTATTGGGCAAAGCTTGCAACATACTGAACAGGGCTTGTGGAATTGCAGTTGCTTCTACAAAATCAATGATGCGATCGCCCGCCCCTGATTCTTCACCATCGAATCCAATGATGAACCCTGCCATTACCCGTAATCCTGTCTGATTAATCGTTTGAACCGCTTCTATCAAAGAATTACGAGTATTTTGGAACTTCTGCGTCAGCGATAAGCTCTCTGTATCTGGGGTTTCAATGCCCAAAAAGACTGCTGTGAAATTGGCTGCAATCATCAAATCCAATAATTCTTGATCTTGTGCCAGATCAACAGAGGCTTCTGTTGAGAGACTAAAGGGATAACCTCGTTCTGCCATCCAGGGAATAAGTTCTCGCAGCAGCAATTTGGCATTACGCTTGTTACCAATAAAATTATCATCGACAACAAAGAGCGATCGCCGCCAGCCCAAATCGTATAGCGTTTGTAACTCGGCTAGCAGTTGAGCTGGAGTTTTAGTGCGTGGCTTGCGTCCATAGAGCACAATAATGTCGCAGAATTCACACTGGTAAGGACACCCTCGCGAGAACTGAACGGACATATCGCTATATGCCTTGAGATTCAGCAAGTCAAACCGAGGGATAGGGGTAGTGGTGACATCTGGCTTCTCTCCATTCGCTCGAAAGATCCCTGAAGTGTCGCCTCGCTCCAATGCTTCTACTAGTAACGGTAAAGTGATTTCGCCCTCATCTAGCACCAAAAAATCTGCTCCGGCTGCCTGTGCCAACTCAGGAACCGACGTAACATAAGGGCCTCCAACTGCAACTCGCTTGCCCCGTTGCTTTGCCCTTTCAATCAGATACAGCATGTCGTCTTTTTGAACAATCATGCCAGAGATGATTACTAAATCTGCCCAATACCAATCTGCTTCGCTTTCATACCCAACATTTCGATCTGCCAGGCGAAATTCCCACGTTTGGGGCAAGATAGCCGCCACCGTGATTAGACTTAAGGGTGGAAGGGTAACTTTACGACCAATTAACTCCAGGGCTTTGTCAAAAGACCAGAATGATTTTGGAAAAAGGGGATAAAGTAATAAAACTCGCATGATACCTACTCAGTGGGGTCAAATTTTGTGGCGTTGGCTGCATCTAGTCTGGCAGCGATCGCCTCTAAAATGGCTTCTTCTGCTTCTTCGATCGCCGCCAGTGCGACTGCAACACCGCGAGCCGCATATTCTTCAGCCCGATCTGCACGACAGTTGAGATCCTCAAGTTCCCGGTTCGTTTTCCAGATGTCAATTTTCGACTTAATCTCAGACTGCTTTTCTTCGGCGTGCTTTTTCAGTTCTAGCCGATAGGTATTGAGATCTTGTCGCTTTGTCTCCAGCTTTGCTTTAACCTGTTTGAGTTTAGATTCAATTGTTGCCTGGTTTTCTTGAGAAGCTGACTCAATCGTCATCTTAACGACTGACAGGCGATCATCAATATCGTTTAATTTATCTCGAAGAATGTTGGTAAACTTATCGATTTGTTCACTCATCTTGTTCACTTATCAGGTTATTTCTAAATTGATTAAGGTCTGTTTCCTAGCCGACACTCGTTTCAATGCGTTGCCTTCACACTTCTACATCAGTAAAAAATTTTTCACCTAGATTTAGTCTTGCTAGCCAGTCATCGGCACGAAACGGCTGCGTAATCTTTGACATAAGGACTAGGCTCCAGACCTCAGTAACGAATTGAGCGACATCAAGAGGCTTAATTTGATAAGCTTCAACTTTAATCCTTAAATGTTCGGCAAGATTTACAACAGGAAAGGTTGAAGTCACAAAAATTGGAATCACCTTGCACCTATTTTGTGCGATTGATCTCACCTTATGAATCAAAGGGTCAATACTTTCTCCAAAAAATCTGGCTTCACAAACTAAAACATCAGGTACGAATCGATTTAGAAGCTCTAAAGCCTCCTCAATTGATCCAGTCGTCATTACTACCATACCGTAATGCTCAAACAAAGTGGTATATAAAGCTCCACTGTCACGATCATTATCAACCGTAAGAATGTGTACCTTATTAAGTATGGATAGATTAAGGTGAATATCTTGTGTTAATAACATATCCTATCACGTACACAGGTGGCGGTCATGGCTTCACTGTAGGCATTGCCGCCAGGAGAAACGAGGCTCGGTCGGCGCTGAAACAATTGACTGTTCGTGTTTGATTGCGTGAGTGAATTGATTAACTATACCAGGCACCGATCCATATAATTCCACAGTCGAGGTGGGTGGTTTCTCTAGACACAGCAACGCAACAACGAACCAAAGCATTGGGAGAATAAATTGGGACTGAAGATCGTGCACGCACGCAATTGAGATACACAGAACTCTTCTATAGTTTGTTAATTTTTTGCTGTGAATGTGATTTGGGTAATTGATGGGTACTCTAACTAAAATTCTGTTAATAGAGACGGCACATGAAACTGAGTTTGAGTATGGTGAGGCGGCACCGTAGCAGTGCGATCGCTGGATGTTTGTTATCTATCGGTATTAGTTTCCCAGTGCAAGATGGGGCGATCGCCCAGGTGAGTCCTGACGGCACACTTTCGACCACCGTGACTCAAAGTGGCAATAACTTCACAATTACCAACGGCAATCAAGTCGGGGGCAACCTGTTCCATAGCTTCAGCCAGTTCTCAGTACCCACTGGAGGTTCTGCCTTTTTCAACAATGCTCTGGATGTGCAAACCATCTTTGCGCGAGTCACCGGTGGCAATCTCTCCAATATCGATGGCTTCATTCGTGCTAATGGCAGTGCCAATTTGTTTCTGATGAATCCCGCTGGCATTATCTGGGGTCCGAATGCCCAATTAAATATTGGTGGTTCTTTTGTGAGTACCACGGCTAATAGTATTCGATTTGCCGATGGCTTTGAGTTTAGTGCGGTTAATCCTGCTGCTCCTTTATTGACAGTGAGTGTACCTCTTGGTTTGCAAATGGGTAGCAATCCTGCTCCAATCACTGTACAAGGGACTGGTCATGCCCTAGCATCAGTCAGCACGCTTGCCCCATTAGTGCACAATCCCAGTCCTTCTGAACTGGGCGTACTGCCCGGAAAAACGCTGGCTCTGATCGGGGGCAACTTATACCGTGCCGGAGCAACCTTAAATGCTCCTGAAGGACACATCGAATTGGGCAGTTTAAGCGGAGCGGGTTGGTAGACTTAACCGCTACCCCTCAGGGGTATCGGTTTGCATATGAGACTAAACAAGGCTTTAGCGACATTCAGCTCAGCCAAAAATCTTTGTTAACTGCGGGAGCTATGCTCAGTATGGGCGCGTTGCAGGCGGGTTCAGTGCAATTACAAGGACGACGCATTCAATTCAGTGATGGGTCATTGGTGCTATCCAAAAATTTTGGCAATCTGCCAGGTGGAGAGATTCTTGTACGTGCATCAGAAGGAATTGACTTTGTTGGTACTACAGCCGATGCTCAAATTCGGAGTGGCATTCGCACAGAAACGTTAAATGCAGGAACAGGCTCAAACATTCGTATTGTTGCTCCCCGCTTAACACTTTCGCAAGGATCTGCGATCGGCACCACGGCTTTTGGCTCTGCATCCAGTGGGGAGATTCACATTGAGACAGATTCGATTGAGCTATCGGGTTCCTCTGCAATTAACCCCACCGGGGTTACGTCCTTAACGACCAGTTCCCGCGGCACTCAACCCGCAGGTAATCTCTCCATTACTACGAACAGCCTTTTGGTGTCTGGAGGTGCAGGGGTTTCTTCGGTAACCTTTGGTGCTGGTTCTACGGGGCAAGTCACCATTCGCAGTATGGATACCACAGTAACTGGAGAGAACTTTGCGGGACTCTACAGCAACATTAGTGCTATCACCTATGGCACGGGGAATGCTCAAACCCTGACATTAGATACTGCCCGACTGCAACTGCTGAATGGAGGTGTTGTTGCTACCACGGCATGGTTGATTGGGGAGGCGGGCAACGTTAATGTCAATGCAACGGATGCGATTTTGATTCGTGGGAATAGTCAATTCAACAATAGCAGTATTAATTCAGCCGTGATTCACCCAGGAGTCTTGATTCAACAAGCGTTTGGCTTGCCGGATATCCTGTCAGCAAATGCAGGTAATGTAAATATCATCACTCCAAACCTAATCCTGACTGATGGTGGAACAATTAGTGTAACCAATCAGGGAAGTGGTAATGGTGGCAATATTAGAGTCACTGCAAATACAATGAATCTCGATCGCCAGGGAACTATTCAAGCCCAAACAGCCTCTGGGGAGGGTGGCAATATTACCTTGCGCGCTAATAGTTTGGTGCTTCTTCGCCATAACAGTTTGGTGAGTGCAACATCGGGCGCTACAGGCAATGGCGGCAACATTACGATCTCTGCACCGATCGTAGCGGGATTTGAAAATAGCGACATTATTGCCAATGCGGTCAGAGGTCGCGGTGGCAATATTCAAATCACCACGCAAGGTCTGTTTGGACTCAAGTTTCGCAATCAACTCACACCAGAAAATGACATCACTGCCAGTTCTCAGTTTGGCGTGAGCGGCACCGTACAAGTCAATACCATTGGAGTTGATCCTAACTCTGGCTTGGTGACGTTACCTGCGGATGTGGTGGATTCATCGCAGCAAATTGTGGCAGGATGCGAGGGCAGACAGGGTAACAGTTTTGTGGTCACAGGTCGAGGAGGTGTGCCGCAGAATCCTACGCAGCAAGTGATGAGCGATCGCCCCTGGGATGATGTGCGTGATGTGAGTGCGTATCGCCAACCCGATCAAGCGGTGATTGCCGAAACCGCTCCTCCTGCCCCAGGTCTGATTCAAGCCAGCGGATGGAAGCAGCATTCTGATGGCAGTGTGGAGTTGATTGCAGAATCAGCGGCTGCGGTACCTGCTTTTGCTACCTGTAGTGGAACGACCACCTCAGCTACCCATTTAGTTGGTGAGTAGTGTTACTAAGACTGCCCCTGATAGTTCTCTCTTAAATTGGGAAGAATAAGAATAGCAATCGTTTTTTATCCAATTCAATCAGCCCTTTACATAAGCGTGTTCACTGATGACCTATCGTATTAACCAATGCTGTCAGTTGTTGATCAGCTTGAGCATTTTAAGTCTTGGCTTATCTACCATATCTGTGGAAGCATCACAATCAACTGAGGTTGCTCCACGAAACATGCTCACACCCAAGTTGCTGTCTTCTAACCTGGCCAGCGAGTTAGAGCGAGGACGCAGCCTTTATCGTTCTGCACGCTTTGAAGAAGCTATGATGGTCTGGCAAGCTACGGCTCAACAGTACCAAAATCAGGGCGATCGCCTGAGCCAGGCTCTTAGTTTAAGCTATCTATCATTGGCATACCAGGAACTTAATCGATGGGAAGCCGCACAACAAGCGATTGAGCAAAGTCTAAACCTATTGCAAAGTGCGAATCCATCAGGGGATGCGATCCTATGGGCACAGGTGCTCAACACTCAAGCACGGTTGCAGTTTCATACAGGTCAAGCAGATTCTGCACTAGCAACCTGGCAACAGGCACAAAAATATTATGAGCAAGCAGGCGACACAATGGGGAGTTTGGGTAGCCAGATTAACCAGGCACAAGCGCTACAAAGTCTTGGATTCTATCGCCGCTCCAAACAGCAGTTGGAAGCCCTTACTCAAAAACTGGTAACCATGCCAGATTCTGAATTGAAAGTGAGTGGATTGCGATCCCTGGCTCTGGCAATTCAAGTTGTGGGTGATGCAGCCAAGAGCCAGGAAATACTACACCAGAGTTTAGCGATCGCCAACAAACTAAAAGCCAGTTCCCATCTTAGTTCTATCTTGTTGCACTTAGGCAAAACAGCGGCTGATTTGAATGATCCAAATGCTGCACTAGACTATTTTAATAGCGATGGCAAACTTGACCATCATGTCATACTGCTCTCGGATCAATCGCCACCGAATCGGGCGTTTGATAATCGCCTGAAGACGTGGGTAGGACTGGGATTGACCTTTATCGCGTAGATGCAGTTTCTGCTGCCGATCTTGTAGGGTGCGTTGCTGATCAGCAAACGCACCCATTTGGGTACTCTTATATGGCGTTGGGATGAGAATCTGCGTGCTACTCGTAAGCATGGACGCAAATGGTGGAAACGGGATTCTGGCTATCATCATGGCTCGATTGCTGAAACTACCATGTTCCGTTTCAAAACGATTTTTGGCGGCAATCTCAGTGGGCGTAAATTTGACAATCAAGCGGCAGAACTGTTTATCAAATGCGCTGCGCTCAATCGGATGATTCAGATCGCCAAGCCCGATAGCTACAAGGTTGAAGCTGAATGCCAAGACTACTCAAAGCGGAACTGTCTGTGCCGCTTAACCTGACAATCGTTGATCTTGCATAACTCCAGAAGATGTATGAACAAAAGCTGCCAGGTTAATAAGTTCTGGTATAAGAAGACTGAAGTATAGCAGTACTGCTATAGGTTAGGACTATCGAACTGCTGAAAGATTTGAAGTGACTGGATTGCATTCTCAGCACTCAGTCCTCATTACTCAGCACTTTGCTATAGTAGCGCTTGATTTTCTGAGCTTTACCTAAAGCAAACTACAGCACCTCAGTTTCTTGGCATGATTAACGATGTCATCTTTTGTCCTCGGTTTCTGATGATGGATCTGAAGCTGAGTGACACTGACACAGAAATCGTCATAACCAATGCTGTTGCAACATTCCTCGCCCGCTATGGTGCTTAAACGTACCGATGCCCACCATCCGTATGAATGACTTCACCCGTAATTGCTGGATTACTCATTAAGAAGATTACCGCCCTGGCAGCCTCCTCTGCTGTCGCCAATCGTCCAGTGGGGATTTTTGTCGCAACATCCTGAAATGCCCCTTGCTTGGCTGCTCCCAAAATGTCATCCCACATGGGTGTATCCGTCCAACCTGGTGCTATGGCATTCACCCGAATTGGGGCGAGTTCCAGTGATAAAGCGCGAGATAGTTGTTCTGCGGCGGCAGTGGCAACAGACGTGACCCAGGCACCTACTACCGGGCGATCGGTGGATAGTCCGCCCGTTAAGGTGACCGATCCACCGGCTGGAATTTTGGGTGCGGCAGCTCGAATCACATACACACTGCCCCACAAACGGCTTTCGATCGCGGGACGAAATTGTTCGACGGAGCCATCAAGAATTTTACCCCCGACGAAACTACCAGCCGCAATGTAAACGTGATCGATCGATGCAACTTCAGCAAATGCCTGGTGCACTGCATCTTCATCGGCAATATTCATCGCGACCGTGTGTACGTGACTCAAGCGATCGCGGGCTGCCTGTAATTTTTCGAGCGATCGCCCCATGATTGTCACGGTTGCCCCTGCCTGGGTTGCCAGTCGGGCTGTTTCTAAGCCAATGCCCTGGCTACCACCTACGACCACAACGTGTTTTCCAGCTAACTGCATGATGTCACACTCCTTTGCGTCTGATTCTGTGATTGAGTTGGATTGTTGTTGATTTGCAGCGATCGATTTACCCTTGCGCCTTATCTATCAATAAATCGGCCAGGGTCTGCTGAAAGCTCTGCCGCTGACTTAAACGGTCTAACCAGGCAGCGGTTTTGGCTCTGGCTTGCACGAGGGCGAACCCTTCCCGCGTCATGTTGATGTAGTAGACCATTGCCCCCGTCAAAATGTCCGCCAACGTCAGCGCATCTCCTACCAAAAACGGCGTAATCAATTCCTGTTCCAACACATCAAGCTGTTGACCAGTCGTAATAGCAGCCTCCGCAATCACCGCTTCATCTGGCTCATTGCCCATGATTGGAAACATAACGCGCTGCAAAAACAGTTGCATGACTCCCACGGGATAGAGGTAATTGGCTGCAATTCCCAGCCACTTCCGCATTTGGGCGCAGGACTTTGGATCAATCGGTTGCAGCGGAACTCCCTCAAACGCTTCATCCGCGTAACCCAAAATGGCAGGTGTTTCGTATAAGACAAACGTTTCTTGTTGCAATACAGGCATTTTGCGAAAGGGATTGAGGGCAGCATAGTCTGCGGTTGCCAGGTGATCAAAGCCAATTTCGTTGAATTGATAGTCCACACCCTTTTCAATCAAAGCAATCCGAGCAGCACGAACATTTGGGCTAACGGGAAACCCATACAACGTCAGACTCATCTAGATGTCTCCTTCAATTTTGCCGAATTCTTGAATACGCATTCAATTTGAATACTCATTCAAGATAAAGGCGGGAAATAGATCCTGTCAAGCAACAACTTAAAAATCTCAGTAGATCGCAAAGCCTATGCTTGCCCTCCTCACGTAGCGGGGCATAGCCCTTCCCAACTCCTCCTCCCAAATTCGAGAGAAGGAGAGCTGATCCTCAAAGTCCCTCTCCCAAGCTTGGGAGAGGGATTTAGGGTGAGGGCGGATCGGATGCAAAAGAACCTTATTTTCGCTCTACTGAATTTGGTTGGTGGATTGCACCCGCAGCAGGGCGATCGCGCCAGTGGCAATACTGTTCAAAGTTTTTGCATCGCGTCGCATCCGAGCTACGGCTAACATTCCCACCACCATTCCCAACAAAGCTTTAGCGTTCATCTCAACATCAAATGAAGCTGGTAAATCCTCCTCCTGCACAGCCTGAGCCAGATTCTGCCGAAAGAAAGATTCAATATCATCCAACCGACTGTCAACAACTGCGATCGTGCTGGGCGAGTGAGATTCTCGCTCCATTGCCGTGTTAATTAGCAAACATCCCTTCTGAGTTGGATCGCTTGCCATCGCTTTTGCCAGATGTTCAAACCAGGTTTGAATGCACTCCAATGGTGGAGCACGACGCGGAATCGAGGCAAAGAAAAATTCCTGGGTATATTTCTTGAATGCCTGTTGAAATAGCTTCTCCTTATCCCCAAAGGCGGCATAAAGGCTACCAGGTTGAATGCCTGTCGCCTGCACAATATCTTTCATGGATGTGTTGGCGTAGCCCCTCTGCCAGAACAGTTCCATGATTGTGGTTAAAACTTCTTCGGTATCAAACTCGCGTTGGCGTACCACAGGTTTTTAAGCCCACTTTCTTTACTAATGTGGTGATTATACCTGTTTATTGAATGAGTAATCAAATTGAAGGGGCATCACTATCAGCAGTCTGAGGAAGCAGTCTGAGGAATCGGAATTATCCAGGGAATGGCGATCGCCGTCAAAAAATATAACATTCTATACAGAAAAAGCGTATCTCAAGTACTAGGTAATTAAAAATTAGCATGTTAACCTTTGAACACGCAAAGTAAACTGCAAGTCTACCCTGCAATTAGTAATACCTTCACAGAGAAATTATGCTGCCTAGATTAGACCTTGAACTAAGTTTAGAACAACAGTTTCAGATGCAGTTATTTGAAAAAGAGTTAGCAACCATGAGTCGCGAGAAATTAGAAACGCTGCTGCTTAAAACCTCTGAGTTGGTGATGGTTAAGGAGAATATTATCAAATTACTGATGAACCGGGTCACGACTGAAGAGTAGACTGGTTCATGACTGATTTAATCATTGCAAACAATTTTTGCAATCATTGGCACTCAATGCCATTACGCTTAGATGTACATAGCGAAGTAGTTTTCATAGATTTCCGTATTTGTGGATAAAGTCTGATTGATTGCGGCGCGATCGCTATCTCGCTCTGCCCCGGTCGCGTTATCAAGACTTACATCGGGAATGTAATCACCACAATATTCATTCGCAGGAACCACTTGGTTGATCTTTTTGGGATAACTCAAACCGAGATGGTTCATGAGGGTAATGAATTGGTCGCGGGTGCGATCTTGAAAGCGGGGATTCAGTCGTTTTTCTTCCCCAATCGTGGAGACGGTGCGCCCTTTGTAGTCATGAGCTGGATAAACGAGGGTATCTTCTGGCAGAGTAAATAACCGTTGGGTGACGGTGTCGTAGAGCGTACCCGCATCGCCTGATTGCAGATCCGTGCGACCGCAACCGCGAATCAGCAGAGCATCTCCCGTCAGTAAGTGAGTATTGTTGATCAGATAAGCCAAGTGACTATTGGTATGTCCGGGGGTTGCGATCGCCTCAATCCGCACAGTTCCAATCATCAAGGTTTCGCGATCGGCAAGGGAATGATCAGCCGATCGCGCTGTGGCATGTTGCGGTACCAAAACCTGACACCCAGTTTGCTGCCTGAGTTTGCCTGCTCCCGTAATGTGATCCGCATGAATATGGGTTTCCAAGCAGTAGCGCAGACTCAGCCCCAAGTCATGCAACGCTTGTAAATCGCGATCGACTTGCTCTAACACCGTGTCAACCAATACCGCTTCCTTGGTTTGGTGGTCTGCAATCAGGTAAGTGTAAGTACTGGATTCCGGGTCAAAAAATTGGCGAAATAGCAGCGTTGAGGGTGGTAGCGGAGGACGCGACTCGCCACAGTCTTGCTCAATGGCACGGGTTGACGCAATTCCTTGAGCAAACGTAGGAACCGGACGCACTCGGATCGGTAGGGACTGTAAAACCGTTGCGGCTAAAGTCTGAGCTTGTTCTCGCAGTTCCGGGACCGCGATCGTTTCCCACAAATTGCCTTTGCGGGGAGTCCCCAGCGTATACAGCAAACTGGAACGGTTGCCTGCCATGTCCAGGATCGCACCATCAGCCGCCGTATCCATTCCCAAACCCAGGTCATTGGGGCGGATCAAGCCCTGCTCCCGCAAATTCGCAATTAATGGCTGCGGCGATCGCCGATAATCTGCCTGAATACCCGTACAATTCACCACCCGACTGACGTTCAAAACCATTGTTGTTTTCGTGTGGCGTTGGGCTAAGATAACGTCTACTGCTGCCGGAGTTACTTGATAGGCTTGAATCCGTCCGGCGAGAATGGTGAGTTGCCCGGAGTCTTGCATCATCTGCACAATCTCCCCAATTTCAGGCGCAATGCGGTGACGATGCACATCCCAATAAGGCGCGACATGGCGCAAAAACCGCCGTTGTTCTCGACGGGGCAATTGTTGCCAGAGAGATTGAGTGATGGGACGCAGGGAATCGATTACCGATCGCCAGTCATAACCCTGTACTGCTGCGGTCTGCACCTCATGTCGAAGCCAGCGCCATAATCCACGCACCGTTTTAGGAGCGGTGGTGGGTGTTGCCCAGGTAAGATAAGGTTGGGTAGATTGATGCACTAAAGGAGCCAAACCGCGACGAGACACAGCATAAATTTTGCCCTGATGCTGGCGATCGTGCAGAGACACGACCATATCCACCATCGTCAGCCCCGTGCCAATTAGCAAGACGGGTGCATCTGCTTCAAGATCTGCCAACGCTTCTGATGACCAAGCATGACGCAGATACGAACGGTCTTCAGATGATTGTGATCCGGGAGGGGTAGCAGGAGCATTGCCCAGTGCCAGGACGACCTTATCTGTGGCGAACAAACGACCGCTGCGGAGGGAGACTAACGCCCCTTTTGGTTGAGGCTCGATCGCCACAACCTCATCCGTGATCCGCTCGAACCGTACCAAACTGGAGGAGGTTGCTTCTGCTTCTTCCAAAATCGATTGCAGATAAAGCCCGTAGACTTGTCGGGGAATGAAACTGCTGGCGTTCAACTTTTGGGGCAACACTGCTGCTAACTCGTGCTGGTTGTAGTTGAGCCAGCGTAACAAATGTCCTGGATCATCGGGAAAGGCACTCATCTTACCAGCGGACACATTCAGCAGATGGCTTTTAGTGTTCGTACTATAGGCAACGCCTTTGCCAATTTCAGGACGCTGCTCAATCAGCTTGATAGTCAGAGGACGGTTAGCAGATTTCAACAGATGCGCCGCAACCAGAGAACCACTAAAGCCAGCCCCAACAATCGCGATCGTGGTCGGAGAATCAGAAGTCAGCATTTCTAGAAACCCCACTCGCGGATTGTAACCGTTGTTGCTTGCTTCATTCTTACTATCATGAGAGACTGCTATCAATGAAATACGGCATCTGTATTGATTTACAGTATTTTAGACGCATCTATCCAGATTTATCCAGGGGGTTGGTGATGCAACTCTATTATGTCACCTTGAATAATGCGAATGAGGCTGAACAAATCGGGCGATCGCTGTTGGAGAATCGGCTAGCCGTTTGCGTCAACTGGTTCCCGATCACTTGTGCCTATCGTTGGGATGAAGAAATCACTCAAGAACCCGAAGTCGCATTGCTAATTAAAACCCAGACTGGCTTGCAAGAATCGATTGAACAAACCATTCGGGAATATGTTCAGTACGCCAACTTCATTGCTGAAATTACACCTAGCTATGTTAACTCAGCCTTTCTAAGTTGGTTGAATCAGGAAGTGCCTCAACAGCCCCTTCATACTGCCAGTTAAAGTGAATCTGTAAATAGAGAAATATCAACTTTCTATCTGAAGCTGGCAACCTTATACCTATTGTCAAACAAGAATGGAGAAATTTCTAATGACAACAACAAATTCCATTCGGAATCGACCTTTAACCAATTCTCAACTGCTACTGCATGATGCTTCACTCACCTTTGCAGCCGGTGCTTTTGGCGGCTTACTCAATAGTTTAACGGTAGTTTAACGGTTTGGATTTTTGGCGCGATCGGCATCACTGGACTGCTCGGAGTCAAGATTGCGCCAGCTTTCACCCCGGCATGGCTCTATCCTCGGATTGTTTGGGGTGGATTGTGGGGCTTCCTGTTTCTGCTGTCTCTGCCTTTTCTTGCCAGAAAATCTGCCTGGATTCAAGGTTTAGTGTTGAGTCTGGTACCATCCTTAGTGCAATTACTTCTAGTCTTTCCTGTAAAAGATGGTAAAGGCTTTTTAGGATTGGGTTTAGGCTTACTGACACCATTATTCGTGCTGCTGTTTAATGCGGTTTGGGGCGTGGGCACTGCGTTTTTGCTGCACTGGATTAACCGAAATTCCTACCCATCCGAATTTGATGTGAATCAGTTATGATAGGCAGCGATCGAGTGCATCCCAGTTTTGCAAATTTGCCCTCATTCCCCAACCTCTTCTCCCGAAATAGGCTTTGGCTAGATTCGACCATTTGTGTATATGTGGCAGCCCAAAATAGGAGAAGGGGAGCCGGATTCAAAGTTCCTTTCCCACGCAGGGAGAGGGATTTAGGGTGAGGGATACAAAAGTGGAATGCACCCACTGTGATCGCCCTTTGGAATAGGAAAATTTTGCTCCAAATTCAGACTTATTTCTAAAGTCAAAAAATCTTAGATTAAGGTCTTGCATTGCTGCGAGAACTGTGAGATTCTCATACTTTAGAGATACACCTAAATCTCTACCAGATTACAGTAGATTCACCGAATTGGAATTCATGTCATGCGTCGTACTCCTACCTGCACGATTTCCTTAGTGCTGACCGCAGGGTTCAGTCTGAGTTTGACAACGCCCTTTCATCCTGCGATCGCCTCTCCCCAAGCGCTCTCAGATCAATCAAAGTCTCAATTGATTAGTCAATCTCCCAAGAAGGTGGAGTTGCTGTTAGTGTCCTATGCAGTGACGAAAGCTGCTTACGACAAGATCATTCCCAAGTTTGCGGAAAAGTGGAAACGGGAAACCGGGCAGGAAGTAACTATCAATGCGAGCTATGCTGGATCGGGTACTCAAACTCGCGCCATCTTAGATGGGCTTGAAGCAGATGTTGCAGCACTTGCACTTGCACTGGATACAAAGCGGTTGGAGAAAGGTGGATTGATTCAACCTGGGTGGGAAAAAGAAGCACCCAATGATGCGATCGTGACGCGATCGGTGATTGCATTTGTGACTCGTCCTGGTAACCCAAAAGGCATTCGTACCTGGGCAGATTTAACAAAACCTGGAATTCAAGTGATTACCGCTAATCCTAAGACTTCTGGTGGTGCTCGTTGGAATTTCTTGGGTTTGTGGGGCGCGATTACCCAAACAGGTGGCAAAGAAGATAAAGCGCGTGACTTTGTGAGTCAGGTGTATCGCAATGCCCCATTGCTGCCAAAAGATGCTCGAGAGGCAAGCGATGCATTCTTTAAGCAAAAGCAGGGCGACGTACTGCTGAACTATGAGAATGAAATGATTCTGGCCTCTCAAAAAGGTGAAACCGGATTTTTCACCGTCATTCCCCAAACGAATATTTCGATCGATAATCCTGTCGCTGTTGTGGATAAATATGTCGATAAGAAGGGAACTCGTAAGGTCGCTGAGGCATTTGTGCAGTTTTTGTTCACACCAGAAGCACAAAGAGACTTCGCTAGTGTTGGCTTTCGTCCGGGTGTACCCACCTTAACCAAAGAATTGGATAAGAACTTTCCCAAAGTGACCAAGATCTATACCGTGAAGGACTTTGGTGGCTGGGACTCAATCCAGAAGAAGTTTTTTGATGATGGTGCTGTGTTTGACCAAATTTACAGCCCATCTCGTTGATATGCCTCTATGCTGACGATCCTCGCTCTCGACTAAAGGGGACAGTTCATGCCCCTTTTCTACATGTTTAGGATAAAAGGAATGCCTTTGTCTTCTTCAGAAAAATCTCTGCAACAACTCAACGGCAATCCTGAACCCATTGATTTTGCAGGAAACAACTTCCACCAGTCTACTGATGGTGAAGTGGAAACGCGATCGCCTGCTTCTATCCCCGTTGAATCGTTATCTGATGGTAATGTTCCACCTTTATTTTCAGTCTCTCGGCAAGGAGGCGGAATTGCGAGATGGATTTGGGTTGTTGCCTTCGCATCAATTGGCTTACATGCTGGCGTTTTGCTGATTCCGATGGGAGAGGAGGCAAAACCACCGCCTCCCAAACCGCCTGAGAATCAGGTTCGCATTACGCAGTTACCCACCTTAAAGAAACAGCCCACCATTAAACGCCCGCCCAAGCCTGTTGTGAAGCGGGTTTCTGCTTCCAAAGTCAGCCGTCCTCAAATCAAAACCCCAACAGCCCCAACCGTGGCTGCTGCGTCTAAACCTCCTGCTGACCCATTGAAGGACGAGCAGCCAGGAGAAGATAGTCCCTGGAAAGATTTCCCGCTTTATCCCGGCTCTACAACTGGATGTTTTGAATTGCCATCCTGTTTGCAAGCAGATGCCGATTTGAGTCAGGTGTCAGCTCACTTTGCCGGGCAACTCCCTGCGAAGAAGTATGAGATCAAACGAGTTGCTCAGGAGACAGGACGACAGGTTTATCAGGTGACTCGCAGTGGGTTATCCCAGTTTCTCAGCATCATTGAGAATGGTAAGAAGACCGTCTATGTTCTATCTGATGCACCCCGCACCTTAGCGGATTTAGAAAAAGCTGTAGAGGTGCCGCCGGAAATCTACGCCATTTTGGTGGGATTGGCAGTACAGCAAGCCGATGCTTCTGCTTTTGCTCAACCTAATCAGTTTTATGCCAAAGCCGATGGAAAAGGTTTGAATGCGGGTGAGCTAGTGCCGCGATCGGGAATTCGCAATATCAGCCTGGTGTCGGGACAATCAGCAGATACGATGATGGATGAGTTTTTGCGTTCTAACTTACAAAATAGTGATTTTGAAGTGACGGATATACCTAAACAATATGGAGGTGGGAAAGTTTATCGAGCCACAAAAAAAAGTCAAACTCTATATTTAAACCTAGTTCCAACTAAAGATAATAGTGGTACGTTGCTTGTGATCTGGAAAACTCCACCAGGTTAGAAGTGCTGAGCACTGAGAATTGAGTGCTGAGTAAATTTTAGTCTTCCTATTCCCCATTTCATCCTATGTCTACTGTCTTTCAGTTTCTTGCCAAAGGTGGTCCGGTCATGATCCCGATCGTAGGACTCTCGATCGCGACGGTTGCCAGTGCGTTAGAGCGGGCCATTTTCTGGTCTCGGCTACTGCGAGCGGAAAAACGGATTGTGCATGATGTGCTTGAGGCGGCTCACTACAACCTGGACACTGCCGCTGAGATTGCCTTTAAAGCCCAAGATCAGCCGATTGGACGGTTTTTATTCTCAGCCTTGCGATTGCAAGACCCAACACCAGAAACGTTTCGACTGGCACTACAAACCACTGGAGAAGAAGAATTTATTGAAATGCGGCGGGGCAATCGCTTGTTAGAAACAGTCGTCGCAGTAGCACCCTTGCTAGGTTTATTAGGCACGGTAACAGGCTTGATTGTTACTTTTGTGAATCTGAAAATCGGCGGTGGCGGATCTTCAGTCGATACGTCTAAAGCCGCAGAAGGGATTGGGGAAGCGCTGATTACAACCGCTGGTGGAATGATTGTTGCTATCGTCGCTTTATTGATCTTACGAGTCAGTACGACGTTTCAAGGCAAACAGGTGGAATATTTTTCCAAAGTTGCTGGTAAGTTGGAACTGATTTATCGCCATCTCTGGTATGAGCGATCGCAAATACCAGAGGAGTCGCGATCGCAATTCGCCAATCGCGAATTTTAACTTATCTACTATTCAAAGTTTTATCTATGTCTTACTTTGATTCTCAAAAAAGTAATTCTCAAATTCCAGAAGTCAATCTGGTGCCGATGATGGATGTGATTATGACGATTCTCACGTTCTTCATCATTGTTTCCATGACTATGACTGATTTTCAATCGGTGAATGTGCCGTTACCCAAAACAGAAAAAGGTGCAACTAAAGAAAAAATCCCCGATCCGATGATTGTGGCGTTGAATCAACAAGGTCAGATTTTGCTGAAGAATCAAAATACAACCACGGAACAATTGGAGCAGCAGATTGTGGTGTATCTCAACAAAAATCCAAAGGGTGCTGTGGTGTTAAAAGCTGATCGTAAATTGTCCTATGAAAAAGTAGTACAAATTCTAGGTGCAATTCGTGAAGTTGGGGGCGATCGCGTTTCGTTGGCGATCGACTAAAGCCAAATCTTTAAAGGAATTTGGGCGGCGAAAAGGACTCAGACGAAGTCAAAACACCATCCCCCATTCCTCCTTGATAAGCCCATGATAAGGAGAAATGAGGGGGGATTTTATTATGCCGTGACTTTTTTGCGCTTCTTCAACATCAAACCAAGTCCTCCCGCGACCAATGCACCAGTCATCGTAAACGGTTCTGGAACCGCCGCAACGACTTTGAAGTCGGGGCCGTTATCGCCACCTAAAGCTCCCAGGTTGTTATTTGAACTGGTTAACCGCAAGGTTTTTGTTGCACCGTCATCCAGCCGTAGCCCGATTGAGCCAAGATTGAAGGGACCATTATTGAGTACGGGAATAACCTGAGTGCTGATGTTGTAATCTGCTTTGGTATAGTTTGCTCTCAAGATTTTATAGCTGGCTAAAACCGTACTGCGATCGTCGCTCAACGCCTCAACGAGTAAATCGCTGTCTCCTGCGGTCGTACCTCCCGCTGTTCCGCCTCGCTCCCAGAAGAAGAACAAACTGACTGGATTGGCAAAGGAAACTTCAATGCTGGCAGTATTCGCATTTTCTCTGGTCACCAGAATGCTATTCAGGTTCAAGTTGCCTAGACTTCCCACAATATCTTGATCAGTTGGATTCGGTTTGGATGGTCCCTCCCCAATCAGTGGATCGCTGGCAGTATTGGGTCCGCGTCCAGAGTGAAGCACACCATAGACACTGCCATCGGGAAGGGTATAAGTATCGTTGCGAAGCACCTTTGCGTCAGACACGACTTCAAATTGATTGATGGTGCCACCTCCAAAGACAATGGAATCCAGACGAATATCTTTAGTTGGGTCATTCAGCAAGCCGCTAGCTGGCTCGATCGGTGGACTGGCAGTGACATTCGTTTGGAACGAAAAAGGAGTAAATGTAGCCGCTTGGGAGGAAACCGCATTGGTCATTGCGATCGCCGTTGTAGAAACCAGCGATGCAGCAATCACAACCGCTCTCCTCGAAAAGAGATTCGTTCTCTGAGTCATGACTTTAGGGAATTTGAATGATTTGAATACTCAAGATAGACAGCTTACCTAAGCGGATAACTTTCTGACTTTCAACTTTCTGTCTTTGCCAGTGAACTGTCTTGTGTAAAGACAATATCGATTAAAACTTCGTTCGTCAAGTTAACACGAATCAGTTTTTTGTAAGGAATTAGTCTAATTGACCATATCTCAAACTACAATCGTCAATAAACTTAAGACAAAAACTGAGAAATGAAGCATGAGATACCAAATAGATGAATCGCAAACTACAATATTCATAGATTAAAAAAGCTAGTGTCTAGAATTTAATATTTCGACGACTGATCTTATTCCTGGCTAGCTGACACATCTTTGTGTGTAGGTTGGGTTGAACAGTGTGAAACCCAACAACAGAATTGGTTCTGTCGGGTTACGCTAATGCTAACCCAACCTACGATTCTCAAGGGTTTCAGGAGTTGTGTCAGTCAATCAGGATCTTATTCTTTAATAGTTTTTCTTAATTAAGAACCGGATTTCACCAATATCAGTTTATGGAAATTCGCGACAAACAACTGCTGAAGTTAAAAACTGAACGATCAAAGCCAAAATTTGTATTAATAGAAACAAAAACAAAAACATTCACTGATGGTTTTAAAACCAAAAAATTAAGTTCTCTAATCTACAGCTTCATGCTAGGAATTAATAAACTGAAAAGCTCTAAATATTTATTAATAAATGGATGTTAGACAGTGTTGTAAAAACATAACTATGCAGAGCGCTAGACACAGAAAAGAACACATTTAGTTTGTGGTTTTTTAGCACCTAGCAGCACTTCTTTAAGCTCAGAAATATGGATTTAGGTGAGTTCCCACTTGGGATTGACTTATGAAAGTAGCTTTGACTTTTTAGGTGAAGCACTGAGGCGTTGCTGCTTCTATTGCTTTGTCTTAATTGGAGTGTTTTCTCTGCAATTGGGTAATGTTTTGATGCCCATATTTTTCTAAGAAAAACTGTATTTAGGAGACTGTCACGATGGTACAAGATGCCTTCACCAAGGTCGTTTCTCAGGCAGATGTCCGAGGAGAATACCTTAGCCCGGGTCAGTTAGATGCTTTATTGGGATTGGTTCGCGATGGCAATAAGCGAATTGATGTGGTGAACCGGATTTCTAGCAATGCCTCTGCGATTGTCGCCAGTGCTGCCCGGAGCTTGTTTGAGGAACAACCTCAATTGATTGCACCGGGTGGCAATGCCTACACCAATCGTCGTGCAGCCGCGTGCTTGCGAGATTTAGAAATTATTTTGCGCTATGTCACCTATGCCGTTTTTACAGGTGATGCCAGTATTCTGGAAGATCGGGCACTTAATGGTTTACGAGAAACGTATCAGGCTCTGGGAGTTCCTGGCGGTTCAGTGGCAGCAGGAATCCAAAAGTTAAAGGAAGCCTCTCTGGCGATCGCCAATGATCCCAATGGCATTACCAAAGGCGATTGCAGCAACATTTTATCTGAAGTTGCTGGCTATTTTGATAAGGCTGCATCTGCGGTGGGATAACTCAAAGCACCTTGCTTTTATTCCATAATCACAGTCTTTTTTACTCATTGTTCAATTATCTAGGAGACATTTCATCTATGGCAAAGACTCCGTTAACCGAAGCAGTCAATGCGGCGGACTCTCAAGGTCGCTTCTTGAGCAGCACCGAATTTCAAGTTGCCTTTGGTCGATTTCGGCAGGCAGCAAACTCTTTAGAAGCCGCAAAAGAACTGTCGAATCGGGCCCAAAGCCTGGCTGAAAATGCTGCCAACGCTGTGTACCAAAAATTCCCTTATACCACGCAATTGCAAGGACCGAATTACGCCTCTGATGCCCGGGGTCGAGCGAAGTGCGTGCGGGATATTGGCTACTACTTACGCATCGTCACTTATGCCCTGGTGGTTGGTGGCACTGGCCCGATCGATGAATATTTAGTAGCTGGATTGGCAGAGATCAATAGTGCCTTTGAACTGTCCCCCAGTTGGTATGTTGAAGCGCTCAAGCACATTAAAGTCAATCACGGTTTATCTGGAGATCCAGCGGTTGAGTTGAACTCTTACATTGATTATGTGATCAATGCCTTGAGTTAGTTGAGTCTCTCAGATTCAGTGGTGAATGCATCTAGCCTTTTGCGTAGTGAGTTTGAGAGTTGTTCAACCTTAGTGCGATTGGACTCCCTATCTTGAGCTTGAGAAACTGAAGATAGCCATCTGCACTCAGGGCGATCGCAGCTTTCACTTACTACGCGAACGGTTTTTCTCTAGATGCTCTCTCTGGTTTATGGATTCATTTATCTCCAATGCAATCCGTGTGTTGAGCAGCCCTCAGCACACTTTTTTTGTTGGTTGAGCATTGCTTCTTGGTAAAACCTATGGTGGCCCCTTCTAATTTTGACTGAATTAAGTGTGGGCGATCGCACTCAAGCCGCACCAGACTATGGTATTGACGTGATAAAATCACCCGATTGCAGGAAACTGTAAACTATCGACGCAAACAGTAGCAGTTTTTTACATCCTCACAACTTCCTCAAATTGTTCTTCTACTATAGGTGTATGAGCAGGTAGCCTGTCTCATCTACTCGTGTTGGCGAGGAGCGATCGCAGCAATGCTGGCAAAAGCCCTGGTGAGGGAACATTCCAGCATCAGCGTCAGTAAAATAGGAAGAAAACGCACCCACAGAGGAGGCACCAAAATGATGAAAACAATCATAAATTTAACAATGCCATTGGTTATCTCAATCGCTATTTAGCGGCATCTCACTGGTTTGGCTAAACCCTGAGAAAGCAAACTATCACCCACTGTAGAAAAACAATCGCACAAGGAGGCTGCTATGCATCGCTTCGATTATGTGATTTTAGGTGCTGGGTTGGGTGGACTTTCTGCCGCTGCTTGTTTAGCTCGACAGGGATATACCGTCGCCGTTTTAGAAAAACACTATTTACCGGGGGGATGCTGTCACACCTTTGATTATGGAGAATATCGTTTTTGTGCCGATGTCCACTACATCTCACAATGTGGACCCGGAGAAACGATTCACCAATTTCTCAACTTCATTGAGCGTAACATTCCATTCAACTCTCTCAACCCTGATTGCATTGATCGAGTGATTACACCAGATGTTGATTTCAAGATTCCGCTGGGATGGAAAGCTCTGCAAGATCGCCTGTTAGTAGAATTTCCAGACGAAGCGATCGCCATTCATCGTTACTGTGATGCAATTCGGAATCTCCACCAAGATATCCACAACCTGACTCAAGAAGTGCACTGGTATGATCCCAAATGGTTTGATTGGTTGAAACTGCCCAAATACTGGAATCTCTTTGCTAAGCGAGAATGGACACTGCAAGACCTGTATGATCGCATTGGGTTATCTCCCAAACTGCAAAACTTGCTCGCCGGGCAAAGCGGAGATTATGCACTGCCACCAAACGAAATTGCTTTGCTCACGCACACTTCTCTCGTTTGGGATTATTCAGAAGGTGCCTATTATCCCAAACATCACTTCAAACAGTTTGTAGACACAATCGTAGATGCCATAACTGATAGAGGCGGCATTGTGCAGCTTTCTACACCAGTAGAACACATTGAAATTCAAAATCGTCAAGTGCAATCCATCACCGCAGCGGGTGAGCACTATCAAGCTAAGCAAGCCTATATTAGCGACCTCGATCCTAAACTCACCGTGCAGCTTATGCATTCATCTAACGCGTTGAGTTCTCGGGAATACCACCGCCTAACGGACTACACCTACTCCGCCAGCGCCTTCAACATTTACCTGGGTTTGGATAGTCGCTTTCAGCCTGAGCGCTATGGCATTGGCAACTGGAACATTTGGTACTATCCAACTGGCGATCTCAATCGAGAGTATCAGCAACAGTTACAGGGCAACCTCAGCCATCCGTGGATTTTTCTTTCTTGCCCTACAATGAAATCTGATGAACCGGGAATGGCTCCCAACGGCCATCATGTTCTGGAGATTGCGACGGTTTGCCCCTACGAACCATTTGCCCAACTTCACCAAACTGATTTGCAAGCTTACAAAGCCAAAAAACGAGACGTTTACAAAAACCTGATGACTAGTGTTCGCGAGTTGATTCCCGATGTGGATGCTTATGCGCGAATGAAGCTCTACGGTACACCCACCACTAGCGAATATTACCTGGGGCAACCTCAGGGCAATATTTATGGCGCAAAGTTAATTCCTCGGCAAGTGGGGTTAAATCGGCTGGGATATACGACTGAATTACCTAACCTCTTTTTTGTAGGAGCCAGCGCGGGTTATCCCAGTGTGCCGGGTGTGATTGGCAACGGCATGGATGTGGTGGAATTGCTGACCGGGCGATCGCCGTGGAGTCGGACAGTCAGGGTATTGCCTCAATCGGCCGTTGCCGTCAGTTAATCAGCTTGAAGCCGCAGCAAATGGGATTCAACCTGTGATAATAGGGGTTGATCAATTTGAGTAGCATCCATTGCTACCTGCAATTGGTGATTGTTCTGATAACCTAAAGCACAGCTTGAGTAAGTTTATTGAGGAGCTTCTAATGGGTTCTTGCTCGATTTTGCAGCGATTTCAGTCTACGGTCTTGGGGTTAATCATCGTTTTACCATTGGCAACAGTCGCAGGGTGTGCTGGGCAGCAGGCTTCCCAACCCTCTGCCTCGCCAACAACAAACCAGCCCGGTTCACCCAGCGGAAGCTCCTCAGCAAAACGTCTTGCAGTGGTTTTACCGGGAGTCCCCAACGACCAATCCTGGGATCAAGCTGCTTATGATGCTGCCCAATCATTGAAAGCGAAGGGTGTGGATGTGGTGGTGGCGGAAGCGGTTTCTCCAGCAGATGCGCCCAGAGTGTTGCGTCAGTATGCCGATGCAGGCTACACCACGATTGTGGCGCACTCATTTAACTTTCAAGATGCGGTGTTTCAGGTTGCGAAGGAGTATCCCAACGTCAACTTTGCCTGGGCGGGCGGGATCAAAAAAACTGGAGCTAATGTGGCGGACTATGACCAGCCTTTTTATCAAGGTGCTTATTTGGTGGGGTTGGTTGCTGCCAAACTCAGCAAAACCGGGAAACTGGGTGCCGTACATGGCTTTGATATTCCGGTGTGCCATGCCATGGGTGAGGCAATGTTAGCAGGGGCGAAGAAGGTGCGTCCGGATGTTCAACTGGTCGCTTCAGCGGCTGGAGATTGGTATGATGTAGCGAAAGGCAAAGAGGCAGCGATCGCTCAAGCCGAGACGGGTGTTGACTTTTGGATTGGTTGTGGAACGGGTCCGGTGTTGGGTGCGATTCAAGCCGCAAACACCAAAGGGGGATATGTGACGAGCTATGTGGGAGATATGTCATCTCAAGGTCCCAAAGTGGTTGCTGCAAACCTGATCTGGAACTTGGAACCGTTGTTTAGCAAGATGCTAGATGACACCGCCGCGAAAACGTTTTCTAACAAGTTTTATCAACTGGCAATTCCTGAAGATGTGATCCGAGTCGATGTGACTCCCGCCTTTAAAGACCAGGTGGGCGCTGATACCATTAAGGCGATTGAAGATACCCGCACCAAGATTGCATCTGGTGAAATCAAAGTTCCATTTGTGCCGAAGTAATTCATAACGCGTATGCCACCAATTGATGCGATCGCGGTGAAAATGCAAGGCATCACCAAACAGTTTCATGGAGTGATTGCCAACCAACAGATCGATTTTGAAGTAAAAGCGGGTGAGATTCATGCCTTGCTAGGCGAAAACGGAGCTGGCAAAACCACGTTGATGAATATTCTCTGTGGTTTATATGAACCAGATGCAGGATCTATCTGGCTGCATGGTCAGCCCGTTCGCTTAAAATCACCCAAAGCCGCGATCTCGGCTGGAATTGGCATGGTGCATCAACATTTTCGATTGGTAGAGCGCTTTACCGTTGCCGAAAACATTTTGCTGGGAGAAGAAAACCGTCCGTTTTTACGAGAATCGCCGCGTCAACTGCGCGATCGCCTCCAGCAGTTTGCAAATCAGTATGGATTGAAGATTAACCCAACTGCACCGATCTGGCAGCTTTCAGTCGGTGAACAACAGCGGGTGGAGATTCTCAAAGCACTAACCCGGAATGCCAATGTGCTGATTTTGGATGAACCTACCGCCGTCCTGACTCCCCAGGAATCGGAGGCATTGATGGATACCTTAAGAACCCTCGCCTCTCAAGGAATCGCCATCATTTTTATCTCTCACAAACTCAAAGAAGTCATGGCATTGTGCCACCGCATCACCGTTTTGCGGGATGGACAAACCATGGCAACGGTCAACACTCAAGACACTACTGAACCAGATTTAGCCCGAATGATGGTGGGGCGAGAAGTGGAACTGCGGCGGCGAGGGAGAGGGAACGAGGGGGAAGAAGATGGGAGAGACACTCAAAATTCAAAATTCGGTTCGGCTGACTCACCGGAAGCCAAAATTCCCTTCGGTTCGACTCAGGGAGAACAAAATTCTCCAACGTCTCAATCTTCAATTTCCAAGCCCCAATCCCTAATCTCCAATCCCCCTGCTTTACAGCTCAAGAACCTTTGGGTGATGGGTGATCACGGTCTGCCAGCCTTGCGCGGAATTAATCTAACCCTGAATGCAGGGGAAATTGTTGGGATTGCGGGTGTGGATGGTAATGGGCAACGGGAGTTGGAGGAGGCGATCGCGGGCTTGCGTTCGTTGCATCAGGGTGAAATTTGGCGGGGGGGAAATCTGGCGCACATTCCTAGCGATCGCTACTCAATGGGGATGCTGACGGAGTTTTCGGTTGCCGAAAATTTGGTATTAAAAGACATTAACCAGGTGCCATTTTCTCGGCGAGGGGTCATTCGTCCACGTGTGATTATCAATCATGCAGTTGACCTGGTGCAACGGTATTTAATTCGGACAGCATCGGTGCGGATGCAGGCGGGCAAATTATCGGGTGGTAATGCTCAAAAGATGGTATTCGCTAGAGAACTCACGCGGGAGCATCAGGTGTTGCTAGCTGCCCAACCCACTCGCGGCTTGGATATTAGTGCTACTGAATTTGTTCATGCTCAACTGATGACACGGCGGGATGCCGGAATTGCGGTATTACTGATTTCTACCGATCTGGATGAGATTTTGAACTTGAGCGATCGCATCGCCGTTCTCTACGAAGGGCAGATTAGCGGCTGGCTAGATAGTGCAGAACTCGACATTCATCACCTCGGCTTACTCATGGCGGGCAAGCCAGTTTGAAAATATAAGGTTTGCACTGGTGTAGCGTTGGGAACAACTGAGAAACAACACCAGGATAAATGGTGAGCACGGTAAAATCTCATCTATAACCTATTGCGATCGCCCCATGTTCAACCATCGTCGCCGAAAGAGTGTTCCCTTGCTGCGCCAATGGATTCTGTGGAGCATCACCATCTCAATACTGTTAATTAGTGCTGCGATCGTCCAGCCAATCGCTCTGGGGCAACTGCCATCTTTAACCACTCCCAGCGGGGTTCAGCCCCTTCCACCCGGAGTTGCACGGCGCGGCACGTTAGAGTCGGCACCAGTTCGTTTAGATGGGCAAGAATTGTTCCGAATAGCGTCCCCTACCGTATTCAACCGGAATGAACCAGGTAGTCAAATTCCGGTCGAAGTGCGTGCGAAACAAATTGAAGCAAATCTGGAACAACTGATTGCAGGTGGTCGCACAACCGATGAAGCTGTACTAAATCCACAAACACTGCAAATTGTGACTGAAACGATAAACGGACAGCCTGTTTTATTTGTTGAAGATACCGTTTTAGCAGAACCAAAAGTATTGTTAACGGTGACCAATGCGGCTGCCCAATATCACTCAATTAGCCAAGAGCGTCTAGCAAATCGGTGGAAAGTTATTCTAGAACGGGAATTGCGCGAAGCTCTGGAACTGCGCCAGCCTGAAGCACTACAACAACAAATTTCCACCGTGATACAGGTCATCGTCGCAACTGTGTTGTTGACGTTGGTGATAGGCAGTTTTTGGGCATTTCTGGGGCGACGCAAAAAGCGACTTGAGCAACGACAAATCGCCGAAATAGCAATTGTTCCAACAACAGAGACAACTCCGGTTGGATCGGTGGATGCAGAGTTGCAATTAGGGTTATTTCAAAGTCTACACCGCCATTTTGGATTACAACGACGACTGCACATTGTTCGATTTTTGAGATGGTTGGTGTTCTGGGCGATCGCGTTTCTTTGGGTGATTGGAATTGCTTACAGCCTCAATGCATTCCCTCAAACACGCCAGTTTGCGAGTAAGGTCATTATGATTCCAATCGTGCTGCTGATTACCTGGTTTCTCACAGGCTTAATCAATCGACTCACTGATTTTGTGACCGATCGCTTTATTCAAAGTCGAGAGCAGGAGCAATCTTTAACTGAAGCCAACCTGCAACGAATTGCCACGATCGCCAACGTCATCAAGGGAGTGAAAACAGCACTCCTCTACACGATGAGTATTCTAGGAGTGCTCCAGTGGCTGAGCTTGGCACCCGGAACCATCCTGACACTAGGAGCACTGATTGCACTGGCAATTTCATTTGCAGCTCAAAGTTTAGTCAAAGACCTGGTCAACGGATTTCTAATTCTGTTAGAAGACCAATTTCGGATTGGAGATAACATCAGAGTTGGCAATATTACTGGAATGGTCGAAAACTTAAATCTACGAATTACCCAGATCCGCAGTGACGAGGGTGGTTTAATTACCCTACCGAATAGCCTGATAGCTCAGGTAGAAAACCGATCGCGGACCTGGGCACGCACCGATTTTCAGATTGAAGTAGCATACAACACTGATGTAGATCGTGCTCTTGCAGTGGTTCGAGAAACAGTTGATCAGATGGCACACGATCCACAATGGCAGTCGGTAATTTTAGATACTCAAGAACTGTTAGGAGTCGATCAAATTTCCCACACTGGTATTGTGATCCGCGCCTGGATTAAAACAACTCCTTTGAAACAATGGGCAACCGCACGAGAATTGCGTCGTCGTCTCAAAATTGCGTTTGATCATCATCAGATTCAAATTGGCATTCCCCAACAAATTTGGTTGGAGAATACTGCTGGCACAACCCCTGTGAATCCCCACATTTTGCGTGAATCTCAAGACTGACCAGACTGGCAAGCACCAATCAAACAGCGACCAAACCCGTTTGATTCAAGATCGAGAACAAAATGAAGTTGATCATTGATAATGCGATCGCGCCCAAGATAGCGCTGCCAAACCCCCATCTCAACCGAAACCCTTCTACTAACCAAGCTGTAAAGCCAAAAACAACAATGCTGCCAATGAGCGGGACTAACCCTAAACTGAGAACGGCTGGAATTGTTCTCAGCCAACCAGGAATTAAACTGTAAAGTCCATCGAACGCACCGATAATTGCACCCGCAATGAGAGCAATGACTGGACTATCGATTTCAACACCCAAAGGTAATTTAGAGATAATCAATAAACTCACAGCAGTCACAACGATAGCAATCAGAAAACCTATCATTCATTGACTCCTTATCGCCACGGCAGAAAAGTTTATAGATTGAACGCTGGTCATGGCTTAAAGTTCAGCGCCTTCTCAATGGAAGACAATGCACCAGATTCTGAACGACTGATCCGCTCACCACCAATTCCAAATATGCCTTCTTCTTTGAATGCTTGGGCAACTTTCGTAGCCAGGGCAATGATCCATTGCTTAAACTCTTCAGCCTGGATAGCTGTAACTTTTGATGCCAGAATGGTGGCTACTTGGTTGAGATGAGCGATCGTTTGTTTTTGTCCATCTGCCACATTATTAAATGTTTGGATCGTTCCCAATAGCTCAAACTGCTGCTTCAATAACAACTGCTCTCCCTGGAGGGGTTCTTGAGCAGCACCTTCTTTTAAGGATGCAATCACCGATCTTGCTAAATCGCTAGAAATATCCTCTCGGTATACTTCAGTTGCCAGAATTTGAACGGCTGCCTGTGTCTCTTTCAAAAAAGATACTGAGTCAGTTTTGTCTGCAAGGATGACTGCTAAAATCGCTTGCTTCGAAGCTTGCAGGAGGGTTGCCCATTCGGTATCTGAGAAATACTGTTGTGTCATCATCATTGTTCAATCCCTGACTTAACTTCAACCGCAATCAAGAGACGCAAATATCGATTCTTCAGTGTACAGAGAAAGTATATGAAAATTATAGGAAAGGCGTAAATCTCAGAAAAATTGCTTTCACTCCTGGTCTCACTACGGTAAATGCCTCACAACATTTAAGAAATGTCCTGTTTTTTTAAGCGATCGCAGGCTCTGATTGTAAGATTTTCAATATCCTCAAAAGTAGCGCTATGCACTCGCAACTCTCTACTGATAGCTAACGATGTTAGCCAACCGCTCTACACAAACATCATTCATTTGATGTTGAAATAAACGTTGCCAGCTTGACCATTTCCACTGATTGTTCGCTCTTAACTGATTGTTCGCTTTCCTCTCCACCGTTGATCTCTACTGCTTTACTCAAGTTCATCTCGATCCTTCCGTTTTAACAAGTGAGGTGCACCGATATGACGGCTGATCTTCAAGCTGAATTAGACATCAAGAAAGCAACAGGCTGGATCATTGCCCTGAGCATTATTTTGATCATTTTAGGAATCGTGGCAATTCTGATACCGGGTATTGCCTCGGCGTTCTTTACCGCTGTAATCGGCTGGATCACGTTGATTAGCGGCGCTGTCATGATTGTTCAGGCATTTCAGGCAAAACCTGTTAGAGGATTCTGGCTGAGTTTGATCGTTGGTATTTTTTATGTGATCGCTGGGATCTATATTTTGTTTAATTTGGGTTCTGCCCTGTTAGCATTGACCTTTGCCTTTGGCATTTTGTTCATCGTTGAAGGGATCTACACCATCATCATGGCATTCACAAATCGATCAGGTCACAGGATGTCATGGCTGGTGGCGCTCAACGGCATTGTTACGCTGATTTTGGGAATTATGGTACTGAATCGGTTTCCCTCCAGTGCCATCTGGCTAATTGGTCTGTACGTGGGAATTAGCTTGCTAATGAGTGGTGTATCTCTGTTGGCGGCTGCCCTTTCTACTCGGCGGCTCGTCGCTAATTTGTAGACTTTTAAGCATTCACGCTGTTGAAAAGCTTAGCGCTAATGCATCGCTAAGCTACTTATGTGGCATTACTAAACACTTGGCTAGGGTGGATTGAACAGCGTGCAATCTACCCTAAAAACTTAGTTGCATTGTTCTTAAACACAAAATGAGGCGTTGCTGAATGAAAGCATGAATGATTGAGTGCTAAGTACGGGACAAAAGTTGTAGGGATTGCAAAAAGTCGGACTGATTAGACGC